>JAABSM010000161.1 GCA_011390365.1 Gammaproteobacteria bacterium | reverse complement strand
GGGCTTCAAGGAGCTGGATAAACTCAACACCTACTTCGCCACCGACCCCATGATCCTCAAGCTGCGCGACCTGGTCGCCCAGCTGCGGGAGCTGGGGGACTCGGTGCGCGCCGACGACCTGGAGGGCCAGATCAAGTCGGCCCGGGATCAGGCCGGGCGCTCGCTGCGGGATCGGCTGGACATCTTCGAAGGGGATGGCGATGTCATTCGCTTCGGCGAGCACCGCTTCAGCGTCAACACCCAGCCCCTCGACCTAACCCTGCTACCCCTGGATGAGGGGCTGGCGCTGCATCTCACCGGCAGCGACTTCATGCAGCCCATCGAGGATGAGCGGCTGGAGGCCTATCGGGACTATTGGCACCAGGAGCTCCCCTCCGAGACCGCCAGCGTCTACCGCGGTGAATACCTCGCCGCCAGCCTGCTGTTCGACGCCGAAGAGGGGCGTGACGGCCACTCCCTGGAGCAATTGCAGCAGGCCCGTCTTGAACAGGATGGGCTGCTGGAGCTGGTGCGCCGCTACGCCGCGCCCCGTTACGACGAGGGCTACGAGCGCGGCGTACACGACGCCGACGGCGCGGTGATCCTGGCTCACCTGCTCGATCTCTACGGCCAGGCCGACCTGCTGCGTTTCCATCCGCGCGGCCGTATCTTGGCGCTGATCTTCTGGAGCTTCTATCGCCAGGAGGCGCGGATGCAGGGCTGGGCGCGCATCGGCAAGAGCCTCGGTCAACTCACCACCACCTTCGGCGTCGGGGGCGAGGGAGAGCACCTCGCCGAGGAGATGGCAAAGGCGATGCAAGGCTTCTTCGAGGGCAACGCCATCGATACGGATGTCGCCACCTGCCGCCTCGCCGGCCGTTACCTGGTCGAAGAGCTAAAGCGCCACCCCCTCAACTTCACCGTCTCCGCCGCCGCCCAGGGCGTGGCCCAAGGCTTTATCGGCCACCTCGACGGCAGCGGCCAGCGGGTCGAGTTCGAGGATGATCTCACGCAACTGGGCGAGAATATCGGCGATCAGTACCGTCTGGTCGCCGCCTGGCTGCGGGGCTTCGACGCCTGGCAACGGCAGAATGCCGACAAGGCCCCCATCGACCCGGATCTGCTGACGGAGGCGATCGGACTGGTGCTGGTGGGGGATCGGGTGGAGCGCAGCGGCTCCTCGGCGGCCACCCGCGCCGTCGCCGAGGGGCTGTTCGGCCAGCATGGCCGCATCGACGAACGCCGGTTGGAACTGCGCATCGATGAATTCCTCGATCGCCTGCGCGCCCATCGCCACCAGCGGGTGCCCGCCTATCGCCAATATCGCGAGATGCGCCAGCAGGTGGTGGAGCAGGAGAAGGCCGCGCTGCGCCTGGAAGAGTTCAAACCCCAGGCCCTCACCAGCTTCGTGCGTAACCGCCTCATCGATCAGGTCTACCTGCCGATGGTGGGCGACAACCTCTCCAAGCAGATGGGCGCGCTGGGGGCCAACAAGCGAACCGATCAGATGGGCATGCTGCTGCTGATCTCGCCTCCCGGCTACGGCAAGACCACCCTCATGGAGTACATCGCCAACCGCCTCGGGCTGGTCTTCATGAAGATCAACTGCCCGGCGGTGGGCCATGATACCACCTCCATCGACCCCGCCTCCGCCCCCAACGCGACGGCGCGCCAGGAGCTGGAGAAGCTCAATCTGGGGCTGGAGATGGGCAACAACGTGATGCTCTATCTCGACGACATCCAGCATACCAATCCCGAGTTCTTGCAGAAGTTCATTTCGCTGGCGGATGGTCAACGCAAGATCGAGGGCGTGTGGCGCGGGCGCACCCGTACCTACGACCTGCGCGGCAAGAAGTTCTGCATCATCATGGCCGGCAACCCCTACACCGAATCCGGCGAGGCCTTCAAGATCCCGGACATGCTGGCCAACCGCGCCGACATCTACAACCTGGGTGACGTGCTCGGCGGCAAGGAGGAGGCCTTCTCGATGAGCTACATCGAAAACGCCCTAACCTCCAATCAGGTCCTCGCCCCGTTAGCCAACCGCGAACTGGAGGACGTGTATCGTTTTGTATTACAGGCCAAGGGCGAAGAGGTGGCCGCCACCGACTTCAGCTACGACTACTCCGCCACCGAGCGCAACGAGATCCTCGGCGTGATCAGGAAGCTGTTGCGGGTCCAGCAGGTGGTGCTCAAGGTCAACCTGCAATACATCGCCTCCGCCGCCCAGCAGGACGCCTACCGCACCGAACCGCCATTCAAGTTGCAGGGCTCCTACCGCAACATGAACAAAATGGCCGAAAAGGTCGTCGCCATCATGAACGACGACGAACTGGAACGCCTCATCGACGACCACTACCGCGGCGAGGCCCAGACCCTCACCACCGGCGCCGAGGAGAACCTGCTCAAGCTCGGCGACCTGCGCGGCACCCTGAAGGGCGAGCAACTGGAACGCTGGCAGGAGATCAAGAAGGGCTACCGTCGCATCCAGTCCGGCGGCGGCGAAGAGGCCGACCCCGCCACCCGCGTCGCCAACCAGCTCAGCGGCATCGCCATCAACCTGGAGACATTGCACCAGGGCATCACCGGCTTCGCCAATCAGGACGGCGAACACCGCCGCGGCCAAACCGAACTCCATGGCAAGCTCATCGACAGCCTCGGCGGCATCTCCGAAGGCATCGGCTTGATCCAGCAGCGCATCGAAGAGCAGGGGGCCAAGGGCCAGGAGGCGAACCTATACAACGTCAAGGTCATGGCGAGATTTCTTAAAGACCTGCGCACCACCCTCGAACGTGCCCAGATGAACGTCCAGGTGGTCAACAAACCGGTCCCCGGCATGCAGATCATGCTCGAACAGCTCACCAAGGCCTATGACGAGACCCTGCTGCCCCTGATGAAGTCCCTCCACCACAAACTCACCCTCGACGAAGCGATCTGGCGTCAGGTCACCGAATCCCGCAAGATGCTGCACGAGATCGACAAACGGATCTTTTCCGAGGGTGTGACGATCAATGAATCCTTCAAACCGATGAAGAAGAAGGGCGGGGGGAAGGATTCCAAATAACCCTGGCGTGGATGAAAGTGATCTCATCCAGCGAAGAGCGCGGTTTGACGCGTCAATGACAGGGCGGGAGTGTTTTCTCGTTTTTTTTTCCTCGTTCCCAGGCGTCGCCTGGGAACGCCGTCTTGACCGCGTCGCGGTCCGACGCGGGATGCGGCGCATCCAAGACCGGGTTCCCACAGGCGCTTAGGGAACCAGGAAAACCCGCGGCCGGCGTGGCTACGGCTGCGATTGCCGAGCTTCAATCAGGCTTCGATTTCGCGGTTGCAAACCGCCCCCACAACTCAGCTCAGAGGCTGTTTCACAGCAATCGGTAAAGCAGCGAAACAAATGGTACAATTTTTCCATACCAATCGATCCTGGACGAACCAAACATCATGTGTCGCATTAACCCCCGCGTAGATTTCGCCTTCAAAAAACTCTTCGGCAGCGAAGAGAACAAGGATCTGCTGCTCGCCCTGATCAACGCCATCCTCGCCGAGCGGGTACGGATCGAAGAGATCGCCAGCGCCCTCGACCGCTGGATCACCTTTTGGAGCAGGATAACGATGGTTGATGATTGTGTTCAGCTCCATTTAGAACGGTCGCGTAAAAGGGGGTGTTTTACCATGCGAGCCTCGATTTCGAATTTCAGGTGTCACGATGTGAG
>JAABSM010000160.1 GCA_011390365.1 Gammaproteobacteria bacterium | reverse complement strand
CCCGCTACGGCCTCGCGAATCCGCGTCAGCGTGTTCGCCGTAAAGGTTTGTCCAAAGAGTCTCATGGGCGATCACGATACCGCCTTCCTGGCTCTGTGTTCAGTGTGGGTAATAGACAGCTTCTGAAGGGGAGAGGGACCGAGCCAAAACCAGGCCCCAAGCCCCGGCCATCACCATTCGCGGCTACCCCGCCCTGCTCGACCAGGGCGATTCGGTAGCTCTCAAGGTGCTGGACTCCAAACCCAACGCCGAACGCGCCACCCGCGCCGGCCTGCGCCGCCTGATTCAGCTCGCCCTGCCCCAGGACATGCGCTACCTGCGCAAGAACCTCCCCGGCCTATAGGCCATGCGGCTGCAATACGCCAAGGCCGCCAAGCCCCCCGAAGGGCTGGAGGCCCCCAAGAAGCCGGACCTGGAAAACGAACTGGTGGCGCTGATCGTGGACCTCACCTTCCTGGAAGACCAGCCGCCCCTGCGCGACGCCGACGCCTTCCACCAGCGCCTCGACACATGCAAACCCAACCTCATGCCCCAGGCCCAGCAGACCGTCGAACTGATCCGCCAGGTCCTCGACGCCTACCAAAAGGCCCGCAAGGCCCTCGCCAACAGCAATAAGCTCAACTGGATGGCCTCGGTCAGCGACATCCAGCAACAACTCGACCGCCTGGTCTTCCAGGGCTTCCTGCAACAGATCCCCTACCTCCAACTCCAGCACTACCCCCGTTACCTCAAGGCCATCCAACTCCGCCTCGACAAACTGCAACACGCAGCCCCCCGCGACCAACAACGCATCCGCGAGATCCAACCCCTGCTCGACCAGTGGCAGGCCTACGACCAACGCCTGCGCAAGGACCGCCGCGGCGACGAACGGATTGATGAGATTCGCTGGATGTTGGAGGAGCTGCGGATCTCCCTCTTCGCCCAGGAGGTGGGCACCGCCTATCCGGTGTCGGTGAAGCGGGTGGAGAGGCGGTGGCGGGAGATGGGGCTCTAACGGGATTGCGTTATACTGGAGATCAAGCCTGAGAATGGCCGCAAAACAAGATCGTTGACGGCAAAGTTTCCGTTACCGGGCGACCTGATTCAGAGGGAACACCATGCTCACTGAGCCACAATTGATCGATCTGCTCACCGACCTGGAATCCGATCGCGTGGAGCGCACGATATCAACCCACAAGACTGACAAGTTCGGCGAGGCGATCTGCGCCTTCGCCAACGACCTGCCCGGCCACGGCGAACCCGGCTACCTGCTCATTGGCGTACATGATGGCGGAGCACTCTCCGGGCTGACGGTGGCCGATGAACTGCTGAAAAACCTTGGCGCGATCCGTTCGGATGGCAATATTCTGCCGCAGCCAGCCATGAGCGTCGCCCGGTTCGCGCTGAATGGAGGGGATGTAGCCGTGGTCGAGGTCCAGCCATCGGATCTGCCGCCGCTGCGTTACAAGGGGCGGGTCTGGATTCGTGTAGGACCGCGTCGGGCGGTGGCCAATGAGCAGGAGGAGCACATACTGTCCGAGCGACGGGTGGCGCTGGCACGTTCCTTTGATGCCCGCCCGTGTCGCGAGGCTGGAATCAAAGAGATCGCGTTGGGGCAGTTCGACGCATACCGAAGAGAGGCGATTGATCCGGAAACCATCGCGGAGAACAACCGGAGCATTGAGCAGCAACTCGCTTCGCTGCGTTTGTATGACCCCGAATTTTCCTGCGCCACCTACGCCGGGATCTTGTTGTTCGGAAAGAATCCGCGCTTTCATATGCCCGGCGCTTACATCCAGTATCTCAAACTTCCGGGAACCGACCTTACCGAGTTCCCGATCGATCAGGCGGAGATCTCCGGTGATCTGCATTCGGTACTGAAAGAGCTGGAGGGCCGGGTTCGCTTGTTGATTCAAACAAGCATGCGCGCCACTGAAGGTTTCAGTGAAAAGCTCTTGCCAGACTACCCCGAGTGGGCGCTGCGTGAACTGTTAATGAACGCGGTGATGCACCGAAACTACGACAGCAACTCACCTATCCAGTTCTACGTTTTTGCCGATCATGTCGAGATTCAAAGCCCAGGCGGCCTGTACGGCGAAGCGACGCCGGAGAACTTCCCGACACGTAACAGCTACCGCAATCCGATTATCGCCGAGGCGATGAAATCCCTGGGTTTCGTAAACCGGTTTGGTTATGGCGTTCAGCGCGCCCAGGCGTTGCTGGAAAAGAACGGTAATCCACCGGCCGAATACAAGTTCGATGATCGCACGGTGCATGTAAAGATCTACCGGAGGGGCCCATGAAAACCGTCGCGTTCTTCAACAACAAGGGAGGAGTAGGAAAGACCTCGCTGGTCTATCACCTGGCTTGGATGTTTGCGGATCATGGTGTTAATACGATCGCCATCGACCTTGACCCCCAGGCCAACCTGACGGCCATGTTTCTGGATGAAGAGCGCCTTGAAGAGCTATGGCCGGACAATGAACATCCGGATACCGTCTATGGTGCGATTCGCCCCATCCTGCGAGGTATCGGGGATATCACCCAGCCGGAAGTGCAGCGCATCACCGACAACCTCGGTCTCATTGCCGGCGATTTGGGGCTGTCCCGATTCGAGGACAAGTTATCGGATGCCTGGCCCCGCTGTCACAACCGCGAGGAATCCGCTTTCAGGGTCATGACCGCATTTCATCGTCTGATTGTCGATTCCGTGCAGGACGGGACCTCGTTGGTGTTGATCGATGTAGGACCAAACCTGGGGGCCATTAATCGCGCGGCTCTGATTGCCGCCGATCAGGTGGTGTTGCCGTTGGCGCCGGACCTGTTCTCTCTTCAGGGCCTGAAGAACCTTGGACCAACGTTACGCGAGTGGCGTGAGATATGGACAGAGTTGACTCATAAGGCCCCTCGCGATCTTTCCGTACCCAAAGGGACAATGCAACCGATCGGTTATGTTGTCATGCAACATGGCATGCGCGATTCACGACCGGTCAAGGCGTATCAACGGTGGATGGATAGAATACCCGCCACTTACCGAGAGGCGGTGCTCGATGAGCCGCCAGGGGCCGCGCTGAAAGTCTCAAATGATCCCTACAGTCTTGCTTCGCTAAGGCATTATCGCAGCCTGATGCCCATGGCAATGGACGCCAATAAGCCCATGTTCTTCCTCAAGTCGGCGGATGGCGCCATTGGTGCGCACCAGGAAGCGGTCAGGTCCTGTTACCAGGATTTCAAAATATTGGCCCAGGGGATCGCGCGGCATGCTGGGATCGCGATGTTGTGATATGTTTGTGCTTCCGCGAAACAGCCGAACTGGTGGAAAACGGGCAATTGATCGGTCCTTATGGGCTTCGGGGACAAGACGAAAGACCCAGGCGGACAAAATGAAAACGAGCGCAAGCATTGGACACCGCAAGAACGCAAGTATTGGACGACGCGAGTATTGACTACCGTTGAACCGGCCAGGATCGATAAGGGCGTCAAGCAGGGCGAAGCCCTCATCCTGCTGGCTCTGCTACAAGAGAAAGTCGGGCCAGACCGCGTCGATACCTACCGCGAGCGCATCACGGCCGCCGAGCCGGAGCAGCTGCTGCAGTGGTCGAAACGCATTCTCAGCGCCGAGACGCCGGAGGGCATTTTCCACTGAATTATGCCGAGCCGGAACACCGGGCTGAACTGGAGGGGAAGGCAACACGACTGAGTGCGTTATGCGAGT
>JAABSM010000015.1 GCA_011390365.1 Gammaproteobacteria bacterium | reverse complement strand
ACTTCAATGTATTTTAAGGGGTCGCCCAACCCCGCTTTATGGTTCCGGAACTTACTGTCCAAATATGTTGGCCATTTTCGGATTTATTTGGGAGGTCTGGATTTATTTGGGAGGTCTGAACTTGGGTGTCCTCGATCTTTTTTTGGCTTTGTTGTCGCCTTATTTGGGTTCCCCGGCTCGAAAACCCTCGGCGTCATGTCATTGCACCTCGGCGACTACCCTTTCATCCAGCCCGCGATCAATTGGGCGACCTCTGGGTTATCGAGGTAGCCATATAGCTTATGCGGGTTGGAGCCCTTTTTGTTGGCCCAGAAGGTGTACACCCGTTGGTGGTGGTCGCGTAACTCTTCCAGGTAGCCCAGCCGGCGCATCTCGGCAAAGTCGTCTTCGATGGTATTGTCGTGGGAGACGAAGTCATCCGCCGCCGCTACGTTGATCCAGCGGCGGATGATGTGCCGGGGGAAGCGCCCGTCGTCCCTTTCGTTCGAGTCGTAGAGGTTGTGGCGCACGCCTGGCTCGCCGAGGGGGTTGCCGAGGGTGAGCCACAGGTTGACCCGGTTGCCGGTGTCCTGAATATGGCGGTATTCGCTCATCTGGGAGAACTTCCACAGCACGTCGTAGGAGACCATGCAGCCCATGCTGTGGGAGACCAGGCAGATGTCATCGCCGTCGAGCAGCGCCTTGGCCAGGGGGGCTTGCAGGCGTTGGCGGATCGCCGAGCCGACACGACGCTCCATGAGGTAGGCCCCCATGTCGGCGGTGGTGGCGCGAACCAGGTTGTCGCTGAGGCCGGTCAGGCTCGCCAGCCAGCTCGTGGCGACCGCGGCATTGTCCATCCAGCGCTTGTCACGGACCTGCTTGAGGAAGTTCTTGTAGGCCTTGCTGGTGTGTTTGTTGTGGTCGAGCAGTTCGTTGAGCCAGCGCAGATAGCGTTCCGCCGGTTCACAGGGGGCGTTGTCGTGGTCCGGGTCGCGGGCGGTGAGGCGCTCGGCGAGGCGGGGATTCTTGTCGAGCATGCGCTGGTTGGAGATGTCGCCGTAATAGATAAAGCTGTATTTTACATCGCCCTTCTGGATCGCCTTGCCGCACTCCCGCCCCAGGTCGACCCGGTCGAGTCCGTGCAGCAGGGCGCGCTTGACCATCTTGCGCTTGTCCGCCTCGGCGGGCTTGGTGGAGCGCCCGTGTATCAGGATCAGATGCTTGGCCATGTTTCAGTCTCCCTTGATAATGCGCGGCGGTCATTGTAAAACACCCACCAGGAGCCGCGGTAGCTACCTTCTCTCGCTCGGCTTCAGCGCTGAGAGGTTGGTTCCAATATCTGGGCACGGCTCTGCCAGGCCTCCCTTGTCGGCACGATCACCACCGAACAATCACTCTTCTCCAGCACCTCCGTGCTCGCGCTGCCCAGGAGCAGATGATAGAGGGCCCCATGGCCGTGGGACCCCATGATGATCGCGCCGACATCGAGCTTTTTCGCCTGGCGCAAGATCGTTTCCGCCACGGCCCCCTGGATGAGTAGCGCGTTGGCGTCGATGCCGCTGTCCCGCAGCGACTGAGCGTAGCCCTGGAGGGTTTTATGCTGCTCGTGATAGGCCTCGGCGACGCCGTCCCTCAGCGTGGTCGAATAGACATCGAACCCGCCGGGCGGCTCGACATCGGCGACATGGATCAACCACACTTTCGCCTTGTGGGCCTTGGAGAGTGCGGATATGGTGGATATGAGCTTGTCGGTCCCGTTCGAGAAGTCGATGGCGGCGAGGATGTCCATTGGCTGATCCTTGTTGGGTTCCAGGTGGTTACGCAGGCTGGGAGGCTTGCCCGTTTGTCTTGGCTGTCCGCTCCTTCGCCAAAGCGGCTTCGGCCGAACACAGCTCGACGATCCGCATGCCCGGGACAAGGTGGTAATGCTCCCCGCAGGTTCAAAGCCGTTAGATACTAACGGAGAGTTGCCCTTTTCGCCAGCGCATTATCCCCTGATCACGAGCGCATATCCCACGCAGGGGTCGATGGCGCCGATCAGCAGGCTGGCCTGTTGGCGCAATACAGCCTCATCTTCTCCGTTGAGTGTGGCCAGTGCGCCGGCAACGACCCCTTGGGGATGAAAATTCCATTCGGTGGGGGCGAGGATGGCGTAGCCCTCTACCCGCTCGCCGTCGATGACGGCGCGGTGAACCAGCAGGCCGCGGGCGGCCTGCACGCTGGCGATGCCGGTTCCGGGAAGGGATCCGCGAGCGGCGCGGGTGGAGGGAGGCCCGCCCTCCTCTTCCAGCAAACCCGGCAGCCGGGCCAGCTCGGTGAGCCTGGCGATCATGCGGGTCATGAGGCCGTTGCCCCAGGTCCGGATCGCCATGCTGACCATGGGATGGGTGTCATTTCTGGCGAGCACGCCGGTCTCTCTGGGGGTCTCTTGCCAGACCGGGGCGGCGATGAACCGGGCCGCGCCTTCGCCGTGCAAAAGGGGTTCCAGAGCGAGAGAAGCCCCCTCTTCCAGCAACGCGACGGGGGCGTCTCCCAGTCGTTCCCAGCCCCTCTCTTCCACCCAGCGCAAGGCGCCGGAGGCGAGTTCCCGACCCTGTTCGAGCCATTGGCGAAATTGGATCGGGTTGTCTCTCGCGAGCCAGCTTCGCGGGGTTTCACCAAACAGCAGGCGACCGAGCAGCAGTTCGATATCCCGGATCAGGGCGCGCCACTCCTCTGCCTGGGGATAGGCGGCGCATGAACCGGGCAATGTCGCCCTTCCCTCCCCTTCGGCCATCATCCCAATCCCTCTCCCGCGGGCAGAGGGGCGTTGCGGGAGGGGCTCGGAGAGGAGTGGCAGACGATCCGCCGCCGCATGGATGCGAAAGGGGTCTTCGATACCAAAGAGGATACGTCGGCCTCGCTCCTGCAACTGGCGGATCTGGCCGACCAGCTCCGGTTCCGGTCGATAGTCGATCAATGGCCCCCAGTCGGTCAGGATACGCCACAGGTGCTCCTTGGCGGTCTCCAGCCACACCAGCTTGGCCCGTCGTCGCGACACCTCGGCGTCGGGCTCGATCTTCAGCGCCTGTTCGCAGGCGGATACGGCCGCGACCCCTTGGGCGGCGCCGCAGACCCGGTAGAGCATGGGGAGGGTGGCCAGCAGGTGGTCGACGGATTTGCCGTGGAAGATGCGCGGCAGGGATAGGGGGCGGGAGGAGCGAATGTCCGCCCAACAGCCTTGGTGGGCTCCTCGCTTCAGGGTGATAGTGAGTTGGCCTTCGGGATTCATGCTCATCCGCAAGTCAATTCAGAGAATAAAACCACAGAGCAGAGGCCCCCTCCCATCGGGAGGGGGTTGGGGGAGGGTCTTCGACATAGGCAGGAGAATTGAAAGCATCCCGCCAACTCCCGCATCCCCTCCCTGACCCTCCCCCGGCGGGAGGGAACCCTTCGATCCATACCGGAAGCAAACCTTCCACCAGCGAGCCTGCCCCTGGCCATATGGCTAGACTCCCGCTTCTCCGTGCGCTCCGTGGTTGAAGCGTTTCCTTGTGGACACTGCCCAACCAGCACTCATTTTCCATCCCCGTCCGCACGCAGCGCGCCAAACAGCAGTTCGCGCCGGCTGAGCCGTTCGTTTTCGCTGAGTTTGGAGGGCTTGGGGGGCGGTTCCGGTTCGGGATCGAACATCGCCTGCTGCCTCATGTAGGCGTCGATACGGCGCTCTTCGTCGCTGGGCTGGGACAGCTCCACCGGTTGGTGGATCTGGGTCAACACCACCTTCGCCATCGCCAGCGCGGAGCCCTGGTCGGTGAAATCGAACATCGGCGAGTAGAGGGAGTGGGTGTAGCAACGCCCCAGTTCGTCGAACTCGTTGAGGGTGAAGGCGTAATCCCGGGCCGGCAGCGAGAAGGATTGGCGACTGCCCAATAGGCCCTGGTCCCATTCGTCGGTGTCCTCGGGGAAGAGCATCAGGCTCATCAGCCAAGGGGTGATGATGATGCCCAGCGGGCGACCTTCCCAGAGATGAAAGCCTTCGGCCTGGACCCCCAACTCGCGGTTAAGGATGGGGATGCCGACCATCTTTTCGTCAAGGATGCGCTGAAAGCAGGCCTCTACCCGTGCCGAAAGGTGTTCCAGATCGGCCATCTATCGCACGCCCTCGCTGGCCGGCGCCAGATCGGGAAAGTAGCGGGCGACGTCGATCTCCTCCTCGCCACTCATTACCGCCGAGAGGGCGTCGAGGGCGCTATCGATCTTGCGGGCGTCCTCCTCGCTCACCACCTCGCGGGCGGAGCCGAGGAAGTTGATGATCCAGGTCCCTACGGGTTGCGGGCCGATCAACATCATGTTGACCCGCTGGTCGCCGTTGTTGCCGCGACACAGGGCCGAAAACCCGTTATCTTCGATGACCTGCATGGGGATGCCTATGCACATGCCTTTGCCTCCAGCGCGGCTTGGGTCGCCCAGAAACCGGGCAGGGGTTTGTCGCGGGGCTCGGGGTGGATGCCGATCGCCGCCAGTTCGTCCAGCAACATCGTCACCATCTCTTCGAGCCGGGCCTCGGTCTCTTCACAGAGGCCGAGTTTATTTTCAAGCTGGTGGGGGACCATGCCGATGATGGCGATGTGCCTGGGGGCCTGGTGGGTGACGGTCAACACCGCTAGCAGGTCCGACAGGCCCAGTTGGTGGTTGGAGAGCTTGGTCTGAAAGAAGGCCGGGACCTCTTCGTCCGCCAGTCTGACCAGCGTGCCGGGCGGCGCGCCGGTGTTGACCGCATCGGCGACGATCAGCCGCTCGACGCCGCGCATCGGCGCCAGCAGCTCGGTCCCCGAGGTGCCGCCATCCACCGCCTCCACTTCGGGAGGCAGGTGGTAGCGACTCTCCAGCCGCTCCACCGCGCGCACCCCTACCCCTTCGTCCTGCATCAGGACATTGCCGAGGCCGATCAGGAGGACGCGGGGTCTTGTGGGTTCAATCATCGGGGGTTCCAGGAGAATAACGCTTCTTGGGCAAATTCCATAACGAATTCACCACAGAGAACACAGAGATCACGGAGGAAGGATGATATCTCTCCTCCAACGCACGGTGGACTGCACCTACCACCCGAAAACACTCAGCTTACGGTTGATGCACGCGACTCTCTCTGTGCGCTCTGTGTTCTCCGTGGTTGGTCTTTCACTCGGAACGCTGACGCGCCTTGGCCTTGCGAGTACGAAGCACCACCAGCGCAACGGCGACGCCAGCCGCGCCGATACCGACCAAGTGGTACGGGCTGTTCAGCAGGTGTTGCAGCCCTTCGAGCATGTGCGCGAATTCGTGCATGCCGCCGTGGGCCATGGCGGTGACGGGGGTCATTAGCGCCGCACCGGCGGCGAGGGTGAAACTGCTCTTGTTCATAGTCGGTTCCTTAGTCGGTTTCGAAAGCCATCTCCCCGCATCGCGGGGCTTACCCGGTTAAAGGATAGTCAAAGGTAACGCCTCAACACAAGCGACGAATGCCTTTTCCTTGACGCCGTACAACGTAAGGTGTGTTACTGTGAATCTACCGAGGAGTGGCAGTCCTCAAAGGACTGCCACTCCTTGGGCTGATTCATTTCCCGGGGTGGTGCATCACTCCATGACCGTTAGGCGCGCAATTCCGAGGTCTCGGCCCTCATGCAGCAGGCCAGAAGCGCGCCGTAACGCACCCTTGCGCGGCCTTGCTGGAGTTGGCGCGTTACGCCCCGCCACCCTGATCGGCCTTGAACCGCTCGCCGAGAGCGAGGACTCAATGACCGTTCTCGCCTTGCAGCGGCGGGGCTAACGCACCCGCGCGGTTACAGCGCCTTGACCTTGACGATCTCCTTCTGCTCCGTATCCACCATGTGGATGGCGCAGGCGATGCAGGGGTCGAAGGAGTGGACGGTGCGCAGCACCTCCAGCGGCTTTTTGGGATCGGCCACGGGGTTGTCCATCAAGGAGGCCTCGTAGGGGCCGAGTTCGTCGTTCTGATCCCGGGGGCCAGAGTTCCAGGTGCTGGGCACCACCGCCTGGTAGTTCTTGATCTTGGCGTCTTCGATCACCACCCAATGGGAGAGCGCGCCGCGCGGGGCCTCGTGAAAGCCGAAGCCCTGCACCTCGCCCTTGGGGAAGACCGGGGCGTTGAAGGTATCCGTATCTCCTGTCGCAATGTTGTCCACCAGTTTCTGCCACTGCTCTTTCACGGTGTCCATCATCACCGCGCAGCGCACCGCGCGAGCGGCGTGGCGGCCGATGGTGGATTCCAGGGCGGCGATGGGGATGTCGGGGTTGCCGGAGACGCCGCGCAGGGTGCCCATGGCCTCGTCCAGATACTTTTTGGCCCCTTCGTGGCCGGAGGCGACCATCACGAAGACGTTGGCCAGCGGACCGACCTGGGCGCGTTTGCCGTAGAAGGTGGGGGCCTTGACCCAGGAGTATTTGCCCTCGTCCTGGAAGTCGGTGTAGTTGGGCTCGGTCTCGCCCTGGTAGGGGTGGAGCGCCGCTTCGCCGTGGTACCAGGCGTGTTTGGAGGACTCGGCCACGCCGTCGCGGAAGTAGGCGTCGCCGTGGGTCTTGATCGGCTTGAAGGTGGCGAGATCGCCGTTCTCGATATAGCCGCCGGGCAGGTCGAAGAGGGTGCCCGCGGCGTCCTGGGGACAGTCGGGCACGGAGAGGTAGTTGTTCACCCCCTTGCCGTAGCCGGCCCAATCCAGATAGAAGGCGCCGATGGCGGGCACGTCGGTCATGTAGGCCGATTTCACGAAGTGGTCGAGCTTGTCGATCCAGCCCTTGATCAGCATCAGCCGCTCCATGTTGAGCACCGATTGGCTGTCCATGTTGATGGAGTTGGAGATGCCGCCCACCGCCAGGTTCTGGATATGCGGCGATTTGCCGCCGAGGGCGGCGACGATCTTGTTGGCGTAGTTCTGCACCTCCAGCGCCTGGAGGTAGTGGGCCACGCCGAGCAGGTTGACCTCCGGCGGCAGCTTCATGGCCGGGTGGCCCCAGTAGCCGGTGGCGAAGGGGCCGAGCTGGCCGCCCTGGACGAAGGCCTTGAGCCGGTCCTGCACCGCCTTCATCTCGTGGGGGCCGTTGAGGGACCAGTCGGAGAGGGATTCGGCGAGCTGGGCCGTCTTCTTGGGGTCGGCGTCTAGCGCCGAGACCACGTCCACCCAATCCACCGCGGAGAGGTGGTAGAAGTGGACGATGTGGTCCTGAATGGCGTGGGCGGTCTGGATGATGTTGCGCACCAGTTGGGCGTTGACCGGCACCTCCATGCCCAGGGCGTTCTCCACCGCGCGCACCGAGGTGATGGCATGCACCGTGGTGCAGACGCCGCAGAAGCGCTGGGTGAAGAGCCAGGCCTCGCGCGGGTCGCGCCCCACCAGGATCTTTTCGATGCCGCGCCACATCTGGCCCGAGGACCAGGCCTTGGTGACCTTGCCCTCGTCGCCCACCTCCACATCGATGCGCAGATGCCCTTCGATGCGGGTCACCGGGTCTACAGTAATGCGTGTCGTCACGTTGAAATCTCCTAGTTCGGTTTCGCCACAGAGGCACGGAGGTCACAGAGAGTTGCCTTGCGCACCCTGCTCAAATTGATCTCACGGACACGCAACGAATTTGGATCTTTCATAAACATTCTCCGTGCGCTCCGTGTCTCTGTGGCAAACATTCTTGAATTCTTCAGGCGTGGGCGTGCTTGGGCAACACCGGAAACTTCTTCACGATCACCAGATAGGCCATGATCTCAATGGCCACCAGACCCACCGTGACCATCAACTCCGGAAAGGACGGGAAGTAGCTGTATCCAGGCCCCGGATCCATGGTGATCAGGTAGGCGTTGAAACGATAGAGGGCGCCGGCAAAGAGCAGCGATACCCCGGCATAGAGCAGCATGCGGCCATCCTCGCGCATCTTCGGCGAGAGCAGTACCGCCAGCGGGAAGATGAACATGGCCGTCTCGATGATGAACATCAGCGATCCCAGGTCGCCGGCGAAGATCAGCCCGAACTTTCCGCGCAGCAGGATCTCGCCGAAGCGGAAGATCAGATAGGCGCTGACCAGACCGATGATCCCCTTGCCCAAGCCGGAGAGGAGCTTGGTCTCGGAGTTGCGCCCGAAGCCGACGGTGGAGAAGGAGGCCTCGAAGATGACGATGGCGAAACCCATGGTCAGCGCCGTCAGCAACGCCAGCAGCGGTTGCAGGTGCAGCGACTGCCACAGCGGATGCACCTTGTAGCCCATGGCGATCAGCATCGAACCCAGCGAAGACTGGTGCATGGTGGGCAGCAGGATGCCCAAGGCGATGAACAGGAACAGCACCTTGTTGAGTCGCTGGGCCCAATCCTTCATGCCGAAACGCTCGAACACCGTGGGCATGAACTCGATGAAGAGGACCAGGATGTAGGTCATCACGCACAGCCCCACCTCCAGCATCACCGAGTTGAAGTTCATGTTCCAGGGCAGCAGGATGTTGTAGAACTGGAACCAGCGGCCCATGTCGATGAAGGCCCCGACGCCGCCGAGGGCGTAGCCCAGCAGGCTGGCGGTGACGGCGGCGCGGATCAGCGGGTGGTACTTGCCCTTGTTAAGGACATAGACGGTAATCGCCAGCGCGTAACCGCCGCAGGCCAGGGCGGTGCCGACGACGATGTCGTAGACCACCCAGATACCCCAGGCGTAGCCGCCATTAAGGTTGGTAACCGGCCCCATGCCCAGGATAAAGCGTTGCACCAGAAAGTAGAGGCCGACCATGGCGATCAGCCCCAATACCATGAACGGGACGGTGACGACCTTGCGCTCGACGGGTTGGTAGTGGCTCATGACTTCTCCTCCTCTTTACCCTCGTCGTCGCTCACGTCCGTCTCTCCCTCCGACGCATCCAGGTTCTTGCGCACCACGTAACTCAGCCCTATCAGGGCCACCGCCGGTAGCGCCATGAAGCTGTAGAGGGTGTGCTGCACGCCCTCGGAAATCGACGCGTAGGAGCGTTCCGGCAGCGGCGGCATGCCCAGCTTGTCGAAGGGCACCGCGGAGATGTGCATGACGTTGGTGCCGCCCGCCTCCTTCTCGCCCCAGATGTGCTTTTCGTAGACGGGTGTGGCCTTTTCGTGGTAGCTGCCGGGCTTGCGCACGTCGCCCATCGGGTAGTTATAGGTATCGCCGGGTTTCAGCGCCATGCGCCGCTTGGCCTCTTCGAGCAGCGCCACGCGTGAGCCAAACAGGGTCGCGCCGGTCGGGCAGGCCTCGGCGCAGCCGGTGATCTGGCCGTTATCGATACGGCTCACCCCCTCCTGATTGCACATTTCGCACTTATAGATCTGGCCGAAGGGGTCGTCGTAATCGAAATGGGGGACGTTGTAGGGACAGCCGGTGGTGCAGGTGCGGCAGCCGATGCAGGCGTCCACATGAAAGGTGACGATGCCGGTGACGGGGTGGCGGCGCAGCGCCGTCACCGGGCAGACCGAAACGCAGCCGGGGTCAACGCAGTGCATGCAACTGCGCTTTTCGAAGGCGAAGCCGTCTTTCACCTGGTCCTTGACGTTGCCCTCGCCATCCTTGTACAACTTGATCACATTCAGGGTCTGGGGCGAGAGATCGGTAGCCCAGTCCCAGGCCTCCTTGCCTTCGATGAGGGTTGGCGGCATGCCGTTGACCTCCTTGCACATGCTGACACAGGCCTTGCAGCCCACGCACAGGGTGGAGTCGAACAGCATGCCCACCGCCTCCGGGGCCGGCTCCAGGTTGTCCCGCGCCTGCGCGCCGCCGCTGCACGCCACGGCGGCCCCGCCGGCGGCGGCCTTGAGAAAATCGCGACGATTCATGGCCCCGTCCCCCTTACTGGTTCGAACCGGATGCGTTGTCGTTTTCGTGCACCTTCCTGGCCGCCATCGCGGTGGCCCCCACCGCCGCGCCCACCGCCGCGCCGATCACCCCGGCGGTAGCCGCGGTGGCGGTAGGCGACTCTTCGCGCTGGTCGATGGTAGGGAAGGCATTGGGCGGGGTATGGGTCTTCACCTCCGCCAGGCTGAACAGCGGCTTGGTGAATCCCACCCCCTGCTCGACACAGCCGAAGCAGGGATGGCCGACGCCGATGGGCCAGGTGCCGCCGCCGATGTCGTTGAACTCCACCGCCGGACAGTTGGCATAGGTCTCCGGCCCCTTGCAACCGAGCTTGTAGAGGCACCAGCCCAGCCGGTGGCCCTCGTCGCCGAAGGTCTCGGCGAAACGGCCGGCGTCGAAGTGGGGGCGGCGCTCGCAATTCTCGTGGATCAGGCGACCGTAGGCGAACTTCGGGCGGTTCTGGGTATCCAGCGCGGGGAGTGAGCCGAAGGTGAGGAAGTGCATCACCGTGGCCAGGAAGTTGTAGGGGTTAGGCGGACAACCGGGGATATTCACCACCGTCTTGCCCGGCAGCACCGCCTGCGCTCCTACCGCCTGGGTGGGGTTGGGCGCGGCGGACTGCACCCCGCCCCAGGAGGCGCAGGAGCCGAAGGCGATGATCGCCGCCGCATGCTCCGCCGCCGCGGTGGTGTGCTCCAGCATGGTCTTGTTGCCGATCTTGCAGAAGATGCCGTCCTGGGCCACGGGCACCGAGCCCTCCACCACCAGCAGGTACTCGCCCTTATTCTGTTCGATCATCACATCCTTGTGATGCTCCACGTCGTGCCCCGCCCCGGCGTCGAGGGTCTGGTGGTACTCCAGCGAGATCATCTCCAGGATCAGTCGATCGAGGGTGGGATGCTCGGAACGCAGCAGCGATTCGGAGGGACCGGTGCACTCCTGGCCGTGCAGCCAGATCACCACCGGCTTCTTGCGCTTGGTCGCCACCGCCTCGGCCATGGCATAGGCCGCGCTGGTCGGCAGCCCCATGGTGGCGGCGACGCCGGTGCAGAATTTCAGAAAGGTGCGTCGGGAAACCCCCAGGCGCTTTTCAAGATAGGAAAAATCTGGCCCGCTCATCCGAATCCTCCGCTATGGCATTCACAATGTTTCGCGCATGGAACCGCGTATATCAGAAGCGGCAAATATTCTTATATTTATGACTATTGAGAATATTTATCGATGCAGTTCGGGTCAAGTTAAACCAAACTGAAATAATTTTCACCCAAGCAAACTTCTCGGAAAGAATCGGCGCGAGCGAGGTTTGTCAGGCCGAAAATATACGCAGCAAACTACCGCACTGAAGAGACCCTCGAGTGATGAGAAATAATATTGTCGAGAATTCATCACGTTAGATGAAGCCCCCCTTAGGCCGAAGCAGCAACCTCCCGCCACCCGGCCAATTTCAGGGGGAAACCCGCGCATCATTGTTATTTTCAATAAAGCGCATTGTTAAATCCAATGACGACGAAACCCTCATCGTTTATACTGAACCACCCGAATAGCCAGACCCTGAGGAGGTTCCAGCGATGCCAGGCGCCGCGACCTTTGAGGATGCATGGCGCATGCTCCAGGAGACGGATCGCCAGTTCTAAGGGAACGGACCGCAAGCTAAGAGATCGACCCGCGGGTGATCGAACGCCAGCACCG
This sequence comes from Gammaproteobacteria bacterium, assembly GCA_011390365.1. Classification (GTDB taxonomy): domain Bacteria; phylum Pseudomonadota; class Gammaproteobacteria; order Chromatiales; family Chromatiaceae; genus SLIM01. The sequence goes on along the minus strand of JAABSM010000015.1, from coordinate 45,848 downwards.
CGATCGCGGTAGAGTGCAAATCTCACCTGAAGATAGAGGATGCACAGCTTGGTAACGAGAAGATAACAAACCGCTGCACTCGGACCCAACAAAAGCGGCGCGGTTTCCGCTATGCTCCAACCCCGCCGCTTTGTTGGGCGGTGAGCATAGTCGTCAAGCAGAAAACCAGGAGAAATCGATGTTATTAGTAACAACAACTGAACATAATGGCGGAATCACATTGTGGGGAGATTATTGGGACCTAACGAGCCTGTACGGCACAGTCCATGATCTGGTTGAAAATAGCAACCATAATGAAGAAACCGCCGAGGGGCTGCTTGCGCTGGCCTACGACATTCGCAAGTCATATGAACGAAGGAGGGAGGAGAGGGCTTTTGGTGAAGATGAGTACGACAGCGTTTTATATAAGGGTGAAAGGCATTTTTGGCCAATAATCTTGTTCCAGTTACGTGTGCTTAGAGGTATGGCGTCATACCAGCCCACAACAAAAGAGCAACAAGCAAACTTGTACCGGCTAGAATCGTGCCTGGAGAAGGCATTGGTAGAGGTTGATCCCGCAATAGGAAGAGAGTGCATCGATTGGTTAAACATGCCCTTACAGTTGCCTGTCGGCTATCATACACTCTACCTTACCGAAGTCATCAGGAAATACGTTTCAATCACCGATCCGGCGTCAAGGTTCGCGAGCCTGCCAATGAGTTTGAGATCCATGGATCCTTTATCTAGCGAATATAGGGTATTTTCCAGCGCTATTGAACAACAAGCCAAGGATCTCGGCGGCAAGGTGAGGGATTTGGTGGATAACACCGATCTGCCGGATTTTGAATGGTAGAAGGATGTCTCCGTGAGAGCTCTTGTGAGAGTTCCGGCACGGCTGTACCCAATGTCGTTAACTTAAGCCATTGTGGCATTTTCCGGGAATGATGCGCCTCATTTCGTAGGCGCTCCGGCCGTTTTTGGTTCTGCATAGGGTGTGCCGTCGACCGAGCGACAAGGCTTTTTATTCGCCACATCCCATGCCGGTCCGACGATTTCCGGCCTGCTCCGGAGTCAGGCGCATCAACGGCGGGAATCTGGCGTGCCGCTAACGCAATGAGATTGTTTCCGCTATTCCGGCACAGTTATATCAGCTCACGCCACCGCGGCGACACACCAGGCCATCAGCCCCGCCGGATAGATCCCCAATGCAAGCATGGCGAGCCCATTGACGGAGAGGGCGATCTGGGTGTCCATGCCTGCTTGCAGGGGGGCGGAGTCGGCGGGCTTGTCGAAGTACATCAGCTTGACGATGCGCAGGTAGTAGAAGGCGCCGATGACGGAGAAGAACACGGCTACGATCGCCAGCCAGGTGAGGTCGACGCGGATGGCGGCTTCGAGGACGAAGAGCTTGGCGAAAAAGCCGACGGTGGGGGGGACGCCGGCCATGGAGAACATCAGCAGCAGCATCATGGCGGCGAACCAGGGGCTGCGCTGATTGAGGCCGCGGAAGTCATCAAGACGATCCGCCTCAAAGCCCTTGCGGCTGAGCAGGATGATGATGCCGAAGGCGCCCAGGGCGGTGAGGGCATAGGTGATGGCGTAGAACATCGCCGAGGCGTAGCCGCTCTGGCTGCCGGCAAGCAGACCCAGGAAGATGAAGCCGACGTGGGAGATGGTCGAGTAGGCGAGCATGCGCTTGATGTTGCTCTGGGCGATGGCGACCACGTTGCCCAGCGCCATGGAGAGCACCGCCAGGATCACCAGCATGCCCTGCCAGTCGGCGTTGATGCCGCCGAGACCCTCGCCGAGGATGCGGATGGCCATGGCGACGGCGGCGATCTTGGGGGCGGAGGCGATGATCATGGTGACGGCGGTAGGGGCGCCGTCGTAGACATCCGGCGCCCACATGTGGAAGGGGACCGCGCCGAACTTGAAAGCAAGACCAATCACCACGAAGACGGTACCGAAGACCATGATAGTGTTGTTGACCGCGTCGTTGGCGATCGCCTCGGCGATGCCGGCGAAGGAGATGGAACCGGTGGCGCCGTAGATCATGGAGATGCCGTAGAGCAGCATGCCGGAGGCGATGGCCCCGAGCACGAAGTACTTCATCGCCGCTTCCGAGCCGCGCCCCGATTCACGATCGAAGGCGACCAGGGCGTAGAGGGAGAGGGAGAGCAGTTCCAGGCCGAGGTAGACGGTGAGGAAGTCGCCGGCGCTGACCATGATCAGCATGCCGATCACCGCGAACATGCCGAGGGTGTAGAACTCGCCCTTGAAGAGGTTGCGATCCTTGAGATACTCCTTGGCGTAGAGGAACGCGCCGAAGGCGATGACGCAGATGGAGGCCTTGAGCAGATCGGTCATGCCGTCGCGAATGACGCTGCCGCTGAATACTACCTGGCGCTCGCCGCCGCCGACCAGCAGCGCCAGCGAGGCGGTGCCGATGAGGGCGATCTGGGCGAGGATGTAGGTGGCCTCGCGCTGTTCGTCTTTGAGGAACAGGTCGATTACCAGAATCGCGCAGGCCGCGGTGAGGAGGAAGAGTTCCGGCGCGACCGGGATCAGGTGCATGGGATCGAACGTCATGGATGAATACCTGAATGAATTACCTGGTGTCTCAGGGAATCTTGGTGATGGCGATGTGCTGCAGGAGGTTGTGGACCGATGCATCCATCACCTCCACCAGCGGCGCCGGCCACAGACCGAGGATCAATACCGCCAACGCGAGGGAGGTGAGGATGAACAGCTCGCGATTGTTGATATCCTGGAGCGCCGCCACGTTGTCGTTGGCGACCTGGCCAAAAACCACCCGCTTGACCATCCACAGGGTGTAGGCCGCGCCGATAATCAGGGTGGTCGCCGCCAGCAGGGCGTACCAGAAGTCGGCGCGGAAGCTGGCCAGGATCACCATGAACTCGCCGACGAAGCCGGAGGTGCCGGGCAGGCCGGCGTTGGCCATGGCGAAGAAGACCATGAAGGCGCCGAAGACCGGCATGGTGTTGATGACGCCGCCGTAGGCGCTGATCTCGCGGCTGTGGACCCGGTCATAGAGTACGCCGACACACAGGAACATCGCGGCCGAAATGAAACCGTGGGAGATCATCTGCACCATGCCCCCCTGCACGCCCAGCGCCGCGCCGCCGTTGGCGTCGGGATTGTTGGCGATCAAGAATACGATGAAGAAGCCGAGGGTCACGAAGCCCATGTGGGCGATCGACGAGTAGGCGATCAGCTTCTTCATGTCCTGCTGAATCAGGGCGACGAAGCCGATATAGACCACCGCGATCAGGGACAGCAGGATGATCAGCCAGTCGAGGTGGGCGCTGGCATCCGGCGTAATCGGCAGGGAGAAGCGCAGGAACCCATAGCCGCCGATCTTGAGCATGATCGCCGCCAGGATCACCGAGCCGCCGGTGGGGGCCTCGACGTGGGCGTCGGGCAGCCAAGTGTGGACCGGGAACATCGGCACCTTGACCGCGAAGGCGAGCAGAAAGGCGAGGAAGATCAGGATCTGCTCGGTCAGCCCCAGCTTGAGGGTGTGGAAGCCGAGGATGTCGAAACTTCCGCTCTGGAGGAACATGTAGACCAGCGCGACCAGCATGAACACCGAACCGAAGAAGGTGTAGAGGAAGAACTTGATCGTGGCGTAGACCCGATTCGGTCCGCCCCAGATGCCGATGATAAGGAACATCGGGATCAGCATCGCCTCCCAGAAGACATAGAAGAGCATCGCGTCCAGCGCCGAGAAGACCCCCACCATGATCCCTTCCATGATCAGGAACGAGGCCATGTAGACGGAAGGCTTGTGCTGAATGACCTCCCAACCGGCGACGATCACGAAGATGGTGATGAAGGTCGTGAGGATGATCAGCGGCATGGAGATGCCGTCCACGCCCAGGTAGTACTCGATGTTGAAGGCGGGGATCCACGCCACCCGCTCCACGAACTGCATCTCCGCGGTGGAGGCGTCGTAGGCGAACCACAGCGGGAGGCTCATCAGAAAGGTGAGTATGCTTACGCCAAGGGCGGTCCAGCGACTGGCGTCGGCGGCCTTGTCGCCGGAGGCCAGCACCATGAAGCCGCCGACGATGGGCAACCAGATGACGAAGCTGAGAAGGGGCCATTCAAACATGGATAATTCCTAACCTTCAGAGAATCACGAACCAGGTGAGGAGCAGCAGCAGCCCCAACGACATGGCGATGGCGTAGTGGTAGAGGAGACCGGACTGGAGATGCCTGACTACGGTGGCGAACCAGCCGATGGACTTGGCGGCGCCATTGACCACCAGGCCGTCGATCAACACCCGATCGCCGACGAACCAGAACACCTTGCCGAGCCCGCGGCTACCGCCGGCGAAGACCGCCTGATAGATCTCGTCCACCCAGTACTTCTTGTCGAGCAGAGTGTAGATCGGCCCGGCCATATCCTTGGCCTTGTCGGCGATCTCCGGCTTCTTCATGTAGATATAGTAGGCAACGCCAAGTCCGCCCAGGGCAAGATACAAGGGGGCGGTCATGAAGCCGTGACCAAGGAACCAGCCTACCCCCTGATAGCCGATGGCGCCAAGGGTATCATGCTCGGGCAACACGAAGATCGCATTCTTGAACCAGTCGCCGAAGACCATGGGACCGACGGTGAACATACCGACGAAGACCGACGGGATGGCGAGCAGGATCAGCGGAATGGTCACCACCTTGGGCGACTCGTGGAGATGCGCCTTGGCGTGCTCGTCGCGGGGTCCCTCGCCATGGAACACCAGAAAGTACATCCGGAAGCTGTAGAGGGCGGTAACGAAGACCCCAAGCACCACCAGCACATAGGCGTAGCCGGAACCGGCGATCTGCGAGTGGGATACCGCGGAGATGATCGCATCCTTGGAGAAGAAGCCCGAAAAGCCGGGGAAGCCGATCAGCGCCAGCGAGCCAAGAAGCGCGGTGATCCAGGTGATGGGCATGTATTTCTTGATGCCGCCCATGTTACGGATATCCTGATCGTGGTGCATGCCGATGATCACCGAGCCCGCGGCGAGGAACAGCAGCGCCTTGAAGAAGGCGTGGGTCATCAGATGGAAGACGCCGGCGGCGTAGGCGGAGACGCCCAGCGCCACCATCATGTAGCCGAGCTGGGAGAGGGTCGAGTAGGCGACCACCCGCTTGATGTCGTTTTGCACCAGACCGATCAAGCCGGTGAAGAAGGCGGTGGTGGCGCCAATCACCAGGATAAAGGTGAGCGCCGTCTCGGTGAATTCGTAGATCGGCGACATGCGCGCCACCATGAAGACACCCGCGGTCACCATGGTCGCGGCGTGGATCAGGGCCGAGATGGGGGTCGGGCCCTCCATGGAGTCGGGCAGCCAGACATGCAGCGGGACCTGGGCCGACTTGCCCATCGCGCCGATGAAAAGCAGGATGCCGATCACCGTCATCAGCGACCAGGAGTGATCGCCCCAGAGGGTTATCTGCTTGTCGGCCAGACCCGGGGCCTGGGCGAAGACCTCGGCATAGTCGAGGCTGTTGAAGTACATCGCCACCGCCGCGATGCCGAGGATAAAGCCGAAATCACCCACCCGGTTGACCAAAAAGGCCTTGAGGTTGGCGAAGATGGCGGTGGGACGCACCGACCAGAAGCCGATCAGCAGATAAGAGACGAGGCCCACCGCCTCCCAGCCGAAGAAGAGCTGCAAGAAGTTGTTGGCCATCACCAGCATCAGCATGGAGAAGGTGAACAGCGAGATGTAGCTGAAGAAACGCTGATAGCTATTCTTGCCGGCCAGGCTCTCCTTGGGCCAGTTGTGGGCGTCGTCGGCCATGTAGCCGATGGTGTAGATATGCACGCAGAAGGAGACGAAGGTGACCACCACCATCATCATCGCCGTCAGCTCATCGACCAGGAAGCCGATCTCCATGGTCAGGCCATCGCTCACCATCCAGGTGTAGACGCTGCCATTGAAAGGCTCGATGTTGCCGCCGACGAAACCGGCCAGCACATACAGCGACAGCGCGGCGGAGATGCCGACGCCGGCGCTGGTGACCCAGTGCGCCCCGGCACGACCGATGCGACCGCCGAAGAACCCGGCAATGATCGCCCCGGCAAGGGGCATGAGTGCAATCAAGAGGTAGATGGTCTTCATAGGCTTTCCAGCTTCTACTTCGGTCCGTCAGCCGGCCAGGCTGTCCAGCTCTTCGACGTTGATGGTACGGCGGTTGCGGAACAGCACCACCAGTATCGCCAGGCCGATGGCCGCTTCGGCCGCCGCCACGGTGAGAATGAAGAACACGAACACCTGCCCCACCGCGTCGCCCAGAAAGTGGGAGAAGGCGATGAAGTTGATGTTGACCGCCAGCAGCATCAGTTCGATGCACATCAGCAGGATGATGACGTTCTTGCGGTTGATGAAGATCCCGACGATGCTCAGGGAGAAGAGGATCGCGGCGAGGATCAGGTAATCGGACAGGGCAATCATTTCAACTCCATCTTCTCTTCCGAGGGCACGTCGACCAGCTTGACCCGATCTTCACCCTTGCGCACGCTCACCTGCTTGGCGACGTCGATGTACTTGGTGGCATCGCCGCGGCGGCGATGGGTCAGACCGATAGCGGCGATGATCGCCACCAGCAGCAACACCGCCGCCACCTCGAAGGGATACATGTAGACGGTGTAGAGGAGACTGCCCAAGACCGCGGTGTTCTGCGCGTCCGCCGGCAGCCGCTCGGGGGCGGCGACCTGATCCAGCCCAAAGGTGCCGGGGCCGACCACCATGAAGATCTCGCCGGCGATCAGCAATCCGATCAGGATACCCACCGGCAACATCTTGATGAAGCCGGCGCGCATCGCCGCCTGATCGACGTCGAGCATCATCACCACGAACAGGAACAGCACCATCACCGCGCCGACGTAGACCAGCACCAGCACGATGGCGAGGAACTCCGCTTCGGCGAGCAGCCAGACGCCGGCGCTGGCGAAAAAGGCGAGCACCAGATAGAGCGCGGAATGCACCGGGTTGCGCCGGGTGATGACCATCACCGCGGCGAAGATCAGCACCGCCGAGAAGGCGTAGAATAGAAATTTTTCAAATGACATATCGATATATCACGCTTTACAGCAGTTGTTTGAACTCTTCGACGGTTAATCCCGCGTCTCGGACAATACCACCCAGGGTTATTGCGTTAACCGGATTATGTCGCGGAATCGTCAATATTCTCTCACCGTTACTCATGATCGTGTGTTTACCTTGTCGAATCACACGAAATCCGGTCTTTTCCAGTGCCCGAATCGCATCCTGATGGTTTATTCCGGGTATTTTCGGCACGGTTCAGGAAGCGGCCTCGACGTAACGTACTTCCCCTTCCTTCGTCAACTCGTTCACCGCCTCCATGTATTCCTCAATGGCTATAGCAATATTCTCCAGGGCTTCGTCGTCATTGTCCCCCTGTGACCAGCAACCAGGCAAGCCGGGTACGGACACCGCCACTCCCTCCTCCGATCGATGCAATACCACTCGGTAACGCATGGCTGCTAGCTCCTATCAATATGTTCTTATCGATGCTTGGCTTGTGCCGCGATATCCGCTGAGATCTGAGCCTCGTACTTGTCGCCAATTTTAAGCAGCTCTTCCTTGTCGATGACGCGATTGGAAGGATCGCGGGTATATTCGTAGACCCGGGTCTCGACGATGGCGTCGACCGGGCAGGATTCCTGACAGTAGCCGCAGAAGATGCACTTGAACAGGTCGATGTCGTAGCGGGTGGTCCGCCGCGACCCGTCTTCCCTGGGCTCAGCCTCTATCGTAATCGCCTGGGCCGGGCAGACCGCTTCGCAGAGTTTACAGGCAATACAGCGCTCTTCGCCGTTTTCGTAGCGACGCTGGGCGTGCAGACCACGAAAACGGGGCGACATCGGCGCCCGCTCTTCCGGGTACTGTACCGTAAACTCCTTGGTGAAGAGGTAGTAGCCAGTGAGCTTCATCCCCTTGAAAAGCTCAAGCAGAAACAGGCTCTTGATGTAGTCACGCATGGTCTTCAGCATCGTTTCGTCCTCCTCACGCCCACCACAGGACATCGCCGAGCACCATCAAGGCGACCACCAGGATCCAGACGATGGTAATCGGGATGAAGACCTTCCAGCCCAGACGCATGATCTGATCATAGCGATAGCGGGGAAAGGTGGCGCGGAACCAGAGATATAGGAAACCGAAGATCAGGGTCTTGAGAACCAACCAGTGGAATCCGTCGCCCAATAGCCAAACCCCGTCGACCCAGCTCGCTGGGAAGGGGGAGAGCCAGCCGCCCAGGAACATCAGGGCGGTGAGGGCCGAGATCAGGATCATGTTGGCGTATTCGCCGAGGAAGAAGACGGCGAAGGCCATCCCCGAGTATTCGACATGGAAGCCAGCGACGATCTCCGATTCGCCCTCCGCAACATCGAAGGGGGCGCGATTGGTCTCGGCCACGCCGGAGATGAAGTAGATCACGAATAGCGGCAGCAACGGCAGCCAGAACCAGGAGAAGAGGCCGCCCTCCCCTTGCTGGGCCATGACGATATCGCCAAGATTCAGCGAGCCGGAGGCGACCAGCACCCCCACCAGCGCGAAGCCCATGGCGATTTCGTAAGAGACGATCTGCGCCGCCGAGCGCATCGCCCCCAGGAAGGCGTACTTGGAGTTGGAGGCCCACCCGGCGATGATCACGCCGTAGACGCCCACCGAGGTCAGGGCGATGATGTAGAGAAGCCCGGCGTTGATATCCGCCAGCACCAGCCCTTCATCGAAAGGGAAGACCGCCCAGGCCGCCAACGCCGGCCCCAGGGTGAGCATGGGTGCCAGCAGAAACAGAAACTTGTTCGCCCCGGTCGGAATCACGATCTCCTTGAACATCAGCTTGACCGCGTCGGCGATGGGCTGGCCCAACCCCCATAGCGGATAGCCGAAGAAACCGACCCGATTGGGCCCCATGCGCACCTGCATGTGACCGATGATCTTGCGCTCGGCATAGGTAAAATAGGCCACGAGCCCCATCAACGGCAGGGTGATCGCCATGATCTTGATGAGGATCTGGGCGAGGATGAAATTCTCGCCCAACCAGTTCCAGAAGTTCAGGATAGTTTCCATCGGATCACTTCGTCCCGATCAGCCCTTGTTCATTAATCGTATGGCCCATCAGGCCTTGGTGAGGGTAACGGCGCCAAACGCCGCGCCCAGTTTTTCGGTACCCGCAAGCGCCGATTGCACGCGTGCGCAATTGGCGGGTACCGTTTCGTCGATCACTACCGGCAGGGTCGCTTGCCCATCGCCTTGGCTTACCAAGGCCTGTCCGCCCTCCTCCAGTCCCAGGCCCTTGGCGGTTTCGGCGTTGATCCGCACCGCGGCCTCGACGTGGTGTACCGTCTCCTGCAAGGCGCTGGCACGCCGCACCAGTGGGTCGGCGGCATAGATCGGCACGTCGCCGATCCGCGCCATGCCCTCGGCGGGCATCCATCGCTCTTCGTTAACGTCCACCTTGACCTTGTTCTCCGGCTTGCGCCCGGCGAGGGACTCTTCGATCTCCGCTAGCACCTGCCCGCAATCGTCCTGGTCGAAGCCGCTTATCTCCAGCACATTGCCGAGCACGCGCAGGATCTTCCAGCCCGGGCGCGCCTCGCCCAGCGGTTTGGCCGCGCCGGCGAAGCTCTGCCAGTCACCGGCGGCATTGACGAAGGTACCGGAGGTCTCGCCAAAGGTCGCCAAGGGCAATTGCACATCGGCGGCGGCATCCAGGGAGTCGCCGCGGAAGGCGCTCAGGGCGACCACGAACTCCGCCTTGTCGAAGGCCTTTCCCGCCAGGGCCGGATCGTGAAGATCAAGGCTCGGCTCCAGGTTGCACAACAGGTAACCCTTGCGCGGGTTTTCCAGCAGCTCCCGAACCTTGCCGTTATTCTCGGCCTCGCAGATCATCCCCGCGCCAGTGCTGTTGGCCGCTTCCGGAAGCAGACCCAGGGTCGCGCCGGAGGACTCGGCCACCGCATCGGCCAGCCCCCAGATCATGGAGGCGTCGGGATGGGCCAGCGCCATGGGACCCAGCAGCACGGCGGCCTTACCAGCCTCCTTCAGGGAAGCGGCCAGCGCCTTGTGGCGATCCTCCGCCTTGGTCTGGGCGATGATGCCACGGCGCAGATTGAGGCCCTTGCCCACCGCCGCCAGCTCCTCCAGCATGCCGGCCGGCGTGGTCACCCACTGACTGGATCGGTAATTGAGAACCAGCTGCAACGGATTGATGTAGGTGATCGTCGCGCCCTTCATCGCCGCCTTGCGCAGGCGGTGACCGAGCAGTGGCTGATCCTGACGGGGATTGGCGCCGATGATCAGCACCGCATCCAGCTCTTCCAGCTCGGCGATGGCCATGCCCAGCCATGGACGATCCGGTTGACCGGGACGGAAGTCGCCCTGACGCAGGCGATAATCGATATTGTCGCTGCCCATCCCCTGGAGGAGCTTCTTCGCCAGCCAGATCTCTTCCTGGGTCGAATTGGGGGAGACCAGCGCGGCGAGCTGATCGCCGTCGCCGCCGGCGGCGGCCTTCAGACCATTGGCGGCTGCCTCCAGGGCCTCCTTCCAATCGACCTCTTGCCACTCTCCGTCCTTCTTGACCAGTGGCTTGGTCAGACGGTCTTCACTGTATATGCCCTGATAACTGTAGCGATCCCGGTCGGAGAGCCAGCACTCGTTGACCGCCTCGTTCTCCTTGGGAACTACCCGCATAATCTCGCCGTTGCGCAGGTGCAGATGGACATTGGAGCCCATGGAGTCGTGGGGCGCGACAGCGTCCCTTTGCACCAGCTCCCAGGCGCGGGCGCGGAAGCGAAAGGGCTTGGAGGTGAGCGAACCCACCGGACAGACATCGATGATGTTGCCGGAGAGCTCGGAATCCACGCTCTTTTCGATATAGGTACCGATCTGCATATGCTCGCCGCGTCCAGTCGCGCCCAACTCTCGCACCCCGGCGATCTCCGCCCCGAAGCGCACGCAACGAGTACATTGAATACAGCGGGTCAGATCGGTGGCCACCAACGGGCCGATATTCTTGTCGGCGACGACCCGTTTGCCTTCCACGTATCGGCAGACATCGGAGCCATAGCCGACGGCCACATCCTGCAACTCGCACTCGCCGCCCTGATCGCAGATCGGGCAATCCAGGGGGTGGTTGATGAGCAGGAACTCCATGGTCCCCTGCTGCGCGGTCACCGCCAGCGGGGATTGGGTCTTTACCTTCATGCCGTCATTGACGGGGGTGGCGCAGGCCGGCAACGGGCGCGGCACCTTCTCCACCTCGACCAGGCACATGCGGCAGTTGGCGGAGACGGAGAGTTTCTTGTGGTAGCAGAAACGGGGGATATGGATGCCCGCCTCGTCGGCCACATCGATCAACATGGCCCCGGCCTTGGCCTTGACCTCGCGACCGTCGATCTCGATGGTTACCAGTTGTTCGCTCATCTGCTACTCGTCTCTACCTGATGACACGTCGATGACTCTGTATCTGAAAGTCTCGCCGCTATTCGATCAAATCTTTTGAATCCCGAGTCCCCGGCATATCTTGCCGACCAACCCGTTTGGTAATTCCTTATGTCCAGGAACCGCTTTCATCCTGCCATTCGCCGGATTCAGCCACAATGAGTGACTGCTACCCTCTCGTTTCAACACACAGCCATGTTTGCGCAGGTGGCGCAACAGTTGGGATCGCTTCCCTATCCCCCGCTCATGCAACCTGCACCGTATCGCGAATCGCGTCCGCCGGTACACCTCGCATCCCATCCTCCAAGCGATCCCGCAAGATCAGAGAAACCGCCTCCGCCAGACTGGCCTTGCACTCCTCTTGGGTCCGCCCCTGGCCATTCGCCCCAGGAATCTCGGGACAATAGCCCACAAACCATTCACCGTCACTCTCGATTATCGCGGTAAACTGACGGCTCACGTCACACCATGCACTTCTTGTGCGTGATGTGGTATTCGAACTCGTCGCGAAAGTGCCGCAACATGCCCTGCACTGGTCCCGCCGCCGCGTCACCGAGGGCGCAAATAGTGCGGCCCGAGATCTTCGGCGTAATGTCATCGAGCAGGTCCAGGTCTTCCATGCGGCCTTCTCCATTCTCGATACGACTGACCACGCGATAGAGCCAGCCGGTACCCTCGCGACAGGGGGTACACTGGCCGCAGGACTCTTCATAGTAGAAGTAGGACATGCGCTCCAGCACCTTGACCATGCATTGGCGGTCATCCATCACGATCACCGCTCCGGAACCGAGCATGGAACCCGCCTTCTGGATGCAGTCGTAATCCATGGTGAGATCCAGCATCCGCGCGCCAGGGATCACCGGGGCCGAAGAGCCGCCGGGGATCACCGCCTTGCAGGGACGCCCATCCTTCATGCCGCCGGCCATCTCCAGCAGTTCCGAGAACTTGATCCCCATCGGGACCTCGAAGACGCCAGGGTTATTAATGTTGCCGGAGATAGAGAAGAGCTTGGTACCACCGCTATTCTCGACGCCCAGGTTCTTGAACCACTCGCCGCCCTTCTCCAGGATCACCGGCACCGAGGCCAGGGACTCTGTGTTATTGATAATCGTCGGCTCGCCGTAAAGACCCACCATGGCGGGAAACGGCGGCTTGAAGCGGGGCTGGCCCTTCTTGCCCTCGATGGACTCCAGCAGCGCCGTCTCTTCACCGCAGACGTAGGCCCCCGCGCCGAGGTGGCAGTGGAGTTCGAAATCGAACCCGGAACCCAGGATGTTCTCGCCGAGCAGACCCGCCTCGCGGGCCTCGTCGATGGCATCCTGAAAGCGGCGATATTCGTTCCAGAACTCGCCTCGGATATAGTTGTAGCCGAGATTCGCGCCAATGACATAGGCGGCGATGATCATCCCCTCCACCAGTTGGTGGGGGTTGTAGCGCAGGATGTCCCGATCCTTGAAGGTGCCTGGCTCGCCCTCGTCCGAATTGCAGACCAGGTACTTCTTGCCCGGGGCGTCCCGGTTGATGAAACCCCACTTGACCCCGGTGGGGAAGCCCGCACCGCCGCGACCGCGCAGGTTGGAGGTCTTCATCTCCTCGATGATTTGCGCCGGCGGGGTCTTCTCGCTCAAGATTTTCTTGAGCACCTCGTAACCGCCGTAGCTCTGGTAGTTCTTCAGCTTCCAGGGGGTCTCTTTGCCCAGGAAACGCAGACAGACTTCGTTCGCCATGGCCTACTCCAACCCGTCCAGGATGCGATCGACCTCATCCGGGGTGAGGTTCTCGTAATATTCCTTGCCGATCTGCATCATCGGCGCGCCGCCGCAGGCCCCCAGGCACTCCACCTCTTTCATGGAGAACTTGCCATCCTCGGTGACCTGACCAAAGGTGATGCCGAGCTTCTTCTCCAGATGGCCGCGAATGCCGTCGGAGCCATTGATCATGCAAGAGACGTTGGTGCAGACACAGATCTTGTGACGCCCCACCGGCTTGAGTTCGTACATCGAGTAGAAGGTGGCGACCTCGTAGACGGCGATGGCGGGCATGTCGAGATAGGCCGCCACGTCATCCATCAACTCGGTGGTCAACCAGCCGCCATTCTCCTCCTGGACGATGCGCAACGCGGGCATTACCGCGGATTGTTGCCAGCCTTCGGGATACTTGACGATCCACTTGTCGATGCGGGCGCGAATCTCGGGCGTGAAGAGGCTGCCTTTATCAGGAGTCTCCACGACATTGGTCATAGGTTGGCTCTTGAAACCCATCAGCGATCGATCTCCCCGAATACCACATCCATGGTGCCAATGATCGCCACCACGTCGGCCAGCATGTGCCCCTTGGCCATCTCGTCCATGGCCGCGAGATGGGCGAAGCCAGGGGCGCGAATCTTCAGGCGGTAGGGCTTGTTGGAGCCGTCGGAGACGATATAGATACCGAACTCGCCCTTGGGGGCCTCCACCGCGCTATAGACCTCGCCGACCGGGGTGCAATAGCCTTCGGTAAAGAGCTTGAAGTGATGGATCAGGTGCTCCATCCCCTCCTTCATCTCCTGACGACTGGGCGGCGCGACCTTGTGGTCATCCACCATCACCGGACCGTCGTTTTCCCGCAACCACTTGATGCACTGCTTGATAATGCGATTGGACTGACGCATCTCTTCGACCCGCACCAGGTAGCGGTCGTAGCAGTCGCCGTTCTGGCCGACCGGGATGTCGAAATCCAACTGATCATAGGCGGCGTAGGGCTGCTTCCTGCGCAGATCCCAGGCGAAGCCGGAGCCGCGAATCATCGGACCGGTGAAGCCCAGTTGCAGCGCCCGCTCCGGCGACACCACGCCGATACCGACGGTACGCTGTTTCCAGATCCGGTTGTCGGTGAGCAGGGTCTCGTATTCATCCACCATCGCCGGAAAGCGTTGGGTGAAATCCTCGATGAAATCGAGCAGCGAGCCTTCGCGATTACGATTGAGGCGATCGATATCCGCCTTGTCGCGAAAACCGTTGTTCTCAAAACGGGGCATCTGATCGGGAAGGTCGCGATAGACGCCGCCGACCCGATAGTAGGCCGCATGCATGCGCGCCCCGGAGACCGCCTCGTAGCAATCCATCAGGTCCTCCCGCTCGCGAAAGGCGTAGAGAAAGACCGTCATCGCGCCGATATCCAGACCATGGGCGCCCAACCACATCAGGTGGTTGAGGATACGGGTGATCTCATCGAACATGGTACGAATATACTGGGCGCGAATCGGCGCTTCGACACCCAGCAGCTTTTCGATCGCCCTGACATAGGCGTGCTCGTTGCACATCATGGAGACGTAGTCGAGCCGGTCCATGTAAGGGATACTGTGATTATAGGGCTTGTACTCGGCAAGCTTCTCAGTGCCCCGGTGCAACAGCCCGATGTGGGGGTCGGAGCGCTCCACCGTCTCGCCGTCCATCTCCAGCACCAGACGCAGCACGCCATGGGCGGCCGGATGTTGCGGCCCGAAGTTCAGGGTATAGTTACGGATCTCAGGCATCGGCTGCTTCCCGGGATGGCCCCTCTTCGTTGCGCACCACCTTCGGTACCTGCGGTCGCTGTTCGATGGTGATCGGCTGGTAGATGACCCGACGGGTCGCTTCGTCGTAGCGCATCTCGACCTGCCCAGAGAGCGGAAAATCCTTGCGCATCGGATGACCGATAAAGCCATAATCGGTCAGGATCCGGCGCAGGTCGGGATGGCCGCTGAACATGATGCCGTACATGTCGAACGCCTCCCGTTCGAACCAGTCGCAACCATTCCAGAGTGACACCACCGAGTCGACGATCGGCTGCTCGGGATCCAGGTAGACCCTGACCCGCAAGCGATTGTTGTGGGCGACGGAGAGGAAGTGGTAAACAACGGCGAATCGTTTGTCGCTGTCGAGGTCCAACTCCCCGTCCCGTTCCTGGCCGCGCCCGAAGCCAGCGGAGGAGGCCTCGGCGGTAGCCCATTCGCCCTTGCCGAATCCGGCGTAATCGACGCCGCAGACATCGACCAGTTGATCGAAGGCGAAGGCCTCCTCGTCCCGCAGCGCCGGCGCGATCTCGCTCCAGCCATCACGGGGCGCGGTCAGGGTAACCTCGGCATAGCCCTCTTCCACCTCGCAGCCGTCGGCGGCGAAGCGTTCACGCAATTGCGCGGCAAGTTGTTCCAGTCGCTGATTCGGCGTCATTCCGGAATCGCTCTCTTACACTGCTAAAAATGGGTTCAGGACGTTCTGGCGATGGTGCTGGTTCGGCGTATCTTCTCCTGCAACTGGAGGATACCGAACAACAACGCCTCGGCCGTGGGCGGACAGCCGGGCACGTAGACATCCACCGGCACGATGCGGTCGCAACCGCGCACCACCGAATAGGAGTAGTGGTAGTAGCCTCCGCCATTGGCGCAGGATCCCATGGAGATTACCCAACGCGGCTCCGCCATCTGGTCGTAGACCTTGCGCAGGGCCGGGGCCATCTTGTTGGTAAGGGTGCCGGCGACAATCATCACGTCGGACTGACGGGGGCTGGGCCGAAAGATGATGCCAAAGCGGTCCAGATCGTAACGGGATGCCCCGGCCTGCATCATCTCCACCGCGCAGCAGGCCAGACCGAAGGTCATCGGCCACATCGAGCCGGTGCGCGCCCAGTTGATGAGCTTGTCGGCGTTGGTGGTGATGAAGCCCTGCTCGAATTTGCCTTCTATTCCCATTCGAGGGCCCCTTTCTTCCACTCATAGATGAAACCGATCACCAGGATACCGAGAAAGACGGTCATGGCGAGGAAACCGACCATGCCGATCTCTTCGAGCACCACCGCCCAGGGAAACAGGAAGGCGATCTCCAGATCGAAGATGATAAACAGGATGGCGACCAGATAGAAGCGCACGTCGAACTTGCCGCGGGCGTCCTCGAAGGCCTCGAAGCCGCATTCATAGGCGGAGAGTTTCTCGTCATCCGGCTTTTGCGTGCCGAGCACGAACCCCAGTGCCACCATGACCGCGCCGATTACCATCGAGACGCCGATAAACACCAGGACGGGCAGATAGTTTTCAAGCATTCTTTTGTCGCCCTCCCGACAGGGACTGTAGTATCCCTGACAACTTCATTTAGTAGGGCAAGGATAGTGCAAACCGGAACCTTGTGTCAACCCCATTCAATACTCATTATTATTTATCGATCAATAAGTTAGAACACCACTCCAAACAAATAAAAACGGCGCACCCGATAACCGGATGCGCCGTTCCAAGATGGTGCCGAAGGCCGGACTCGAACCGGCACGGCTTGCGCCACTACCCCCTCAAGATAGCGTGTCTACCAATTTCACCACTTCGGCATGATTTGTATTACCTAACCCTGTCGTCCCGGGCTCAGTTCGAATTTTGCGTCTCGTCGGTCACTTCCGACGCGCCGTCCGTAACCTCGCCGGCTTCGACCCGAGGCGTTACCGCCTCGCCCGCTCCAGCGGCGCCGCTCGTGTCACCTTCCTGCATCGCCGCGTCCGCTGCGACCGTTTGCGCCGTATCCGAAACATTTGCTTCCGTTGCCGTCACCGGCTCTTCACCGACCGACGGCGTGGTCGCCGCCTCGTCTTGAACCGGAGCCGCCGGGACATCAGGAACTTCCGCGGAGACCTCCCGCTGCCCAGACCGCTCCTCCACCTCAGGGGCTGGCGGCAGTTCCATCTCGGGTAGCGCGGGGACCACCTGGGTATTATCCATATCACCCATCAGGCCCGCCTTGGGGGCCGTCGCCTGCATGGCATACCAGCCCAGCGCCAGACTGGTCAGGAAAAACGCCGCCGCGAACACCGCGGTGGTTCGGCTCAGAAAGTTGGCCGAACCCTGGGAGCCGAATACCGTCGCCGAGGCGCCGCTACCAAAGGCGGCGCCGGCGTCGGCCCCCTTGCCATGCTGAATCAGGATTAACCCGACCAGTCCCACGGCAAGAAAAACGTGTATCACAATCAGAACGGTATGCATGCGCTACTCAATTTGGGTTTCGATGGGTCGCCGCCGCGAAGGTCGCTCAGTTGGCGGCCCGGCAGATTCCAAGAAAGTCCTCCGCCTTGAGGGCGGCGCCGCCGATCAGGCCGCCATCGATATCCTCTTTGGCGAGCAGTTCCGCGGCGTTGCCGGGCTTCATGCTGCCACCGTAGAGGATACGCACCTTTTGCGCGACATCTCCACTCTGCTTGGCGATACGGCCGCGGATGAAGGCATGGACCTCTTGCGCCTGTTCAGGGCTGGCGGTCTTGCCGGTGCCGATCGCCCATACTGGTTCATAGGCGATGACGCCCTTGGCCAAGGCGTCGACCCCAAGCTTGTTGATCACCGCGTCGATCTGGCGTGCCACCACCTGTTCGGTGACGCCGCTCTCCCGCTCTTCCAGGGTTTCACCAATGCAGAAGATGGGCTTCAATCCGTATTTGAGGGCCGCCTCGAACTTATCCGCTACCGTCTCATCGCTTTCCGCGTGATAGCTGCGACGCTCCGAGTGGCCGATGATGGCGTAGGCGCAGCCGAACTCCTTGAGCATCGGGCCAGCGATCTCGCCGGTGTAGGCGCCGGATTCATGCGTCGAGAGATCCTGGCCGCCCCATGCCACCGCGCCGCCCTGCAATATCGACTGCACCTGGGGTATGTAGATGGCCGGCGGGCAAACCGCCACCTCCGCCCGCTTGACGTCGCCCATGCCGGCGAGAATCCCGTCGAGAAGGGCCTTGATCTCCTCAACGGAGCCATTCATTTTCCAGTTTCCGGCAACCAGTGGTTGGCGCATGTTTATCTCCCGCGATCAACAGAGCGCGGTATATTAACGACACACGGCTCGGAAATCAACGACTATTTTGCTTGTCGGCCGGCGGTCTGAAAAGGGCCGCCAAGCCCTGCCAGCGAAGGCGCCCCATGCCTCGGTTGCGCCTGGGCAACCGGGGCATGGGGCGTTTCAGGTTCCCCCGCCTGGCGTATCAGCGACGCGGACGATCGGTACGGGGACGCGCTTCGTTGACGCGCAACTGACGTCCGCCGATGTTAGCGCCATTGGTGGCGTCAATGGCGCGATTGGCTTCACCATTGTCACCCATCTCGACAAACCCAAAGCCCTTGGACTGACCGGAAAACTTGTCCTTGATCACGGTGGCCCGATCGACGGAACCGTGCTCGGCGAACACCTCCCGCAGCTCGTCATCGGTCATCGTATAAGGGAGGTTGCCCACATAAATATTCATCATTCAAATCTCTCTAAAACATGTGCCTTGTCAAACGTACCATCATCCGCCGGCACGAGCGGACCATGGATTGGAGCCAACCTTTGGCTCAATCCCGGGGCCGACGGCTGAATGATGCACGTCGACTTCGGGAATCCGGATAAAGAGAGGATGGCGTCAGCGAAGGGGCGGTCAATCGAGGTCGAGATCCATGGGTGCCTGCAAACTTGTCGAGCAAACTGACAAATGGCCTCGTCAGTATCATCGCTTGGGCAGCGGACAAGGACGGGGGTCGCGGGAGGAGTCGGATGTCGGACCGGTCCGACGTTTCGTGTGTAGCGCTATTCTTCTCTTCAGTGTCTCTGGTCTTCAGTATCTCTGGTCTTCGATATCTCTGATCGGCATCCAGGGCCTTGAGCATCCCTGAATGTCTTGCCTGAACAGGCGTTTCATGTAGTTGGATTATCGATCAACCGTGACGAAAAAACCAGCTTTTTTCGCCCGCTCGCGAAGAAATTTCCAGCCAGACTTCACAATATTGAAAATCGCTCCCAATTGGCCCATATGGATGCCATCACGAACAACGAGGAACCGCCAATGCTGACCCTGGACGCCCGAAAAATCATCGAAGACTTTCGCCGGCTCGCCAACGCCTACCGGGAGTCCCGTCAACTGCGGGTCGCCCTTGACCTGGATGACGCCTCGATACGCCTCTACAGCGCCGCTGGCCATCTGCTCAAGAACCAGCAGCTTTCGAGCACCCTGCACGACTTTCGTCAGGCGGTGCGCGCCGCCGATCATGAGCAGGCGGATCGACTGCATGACCGCATTGAGGAGATCCTGGCGTCCCTCCCCACGGAAGGCCTCGAACCCGTGTCGTCATGAAACATGTCGGCGCCCACGTAAGCGCGGCTGGCGGCGTCGAAAACGCGCCACTCAACGCCCGGCGCATCGGCGCGAATGCCTTCGCCCTCTTCACCAAGAACCAGCGCCAGTGGCAGGCCAAGCCGCTGACCGAGGCCTCGATTGCCGCCTTCCGCGAAAACCTGGATCGCGCTGGCATCTCGCCGCGGCATGTCCTGCCCCACGACAGTTACCTGATCAACCTCTGTCATCCGGAGGCGGAAAAGCTCGCCAAGTCCCGGGATGCCTTCGTCGACGAGTTCCAGCGCTGCCAACAACTCGGGCTCGACAGGCTCAACTTCCATCCGGGAAGCCATTTGAATCGCATCGATGAGGCGACCGCGCTGTCGATGATAGCCGCATCCATCGACATCGCACTGGCGGCCTGCGACAGCGTGAGCGCGGTGATCGAAAACACCGCCGGGCAAGGCTCCAACCTTGGTTGGCGCTTCGAGCACTTGGCGGCGATCATCGAAGGGGTGGAGGACAGGTCTCGGGTCGGGGTCTGTTTCGACACCTGTCACGCCTTCGCCGCCGGTTATGATCTGCGCACCAGGTCGGCCTGCGAAGCCACCTTTCGAGCGTTCGATGACAAGGTCGGCATGGGCTATTTGATGGGCGTTCACCTCAACGACGCCAAGAAACCGCTGGGCTCTCGGGTCGACCGCCATCACTCGCTGGGAATGGGCGAGATCGGCTGGGAGGCCTTTCGCTACATCATGAGCGATGACCGCTTCAATGACATCCCCCTGATCCTGGAGACCATCGACGACACCATCTGGGACCAGGAGATCGCCGCCCTGCGCGCGATGTCGGAATGACCCTGATTCGCGGACGCTTCGCCCCGTCGCCGAGCGGGCCGCTCCACTTCGGTTCCCTGACCGCGGCGCTGGGGAGCTGGCTGACGGCGCGCCAGGCCGGCGGCGAATGGCTTTTGAGAATCGAGGATATCGATCCGCCGCGTGAAAAGCCGGGCGCGGCGGATGCGATCCTGCGCACCCTGGAGGCCTCCGGGCTCCACTGGGACGGTGCGGTGCTCTACCAGAGCCGACGCCAGGCCGCCTATCTTGAGGCGTTGGAAAAACTCGTCGACAAACGGCTGGCCTATCCCTGCGCTTGCAGTCGCAAGGAGGTCGCGCAAAGCGCCCGCCGCGGCGCGGAAGGGCCGATCTATGCGGGCCGCTGTCGCAACGGCATCGGCAATCCCGACAAGCCGCCGGCGGTTCGCTTGCGGGTGGAGGATGAGGCGATCGGCTTCGAAGATCGAGTGGTCGGATGGTATCAACAGAATCTGGCGGTGGAAATCGGCGATTTCGTCATCCGCCGCGCCGACGGCCTGTTCGCCTATCAACTCGCGGTGGTGGTCGACGACGCCTTTCAGGGGATCAACCAGGTGGTGCGGGGGGCGGATTTGCTCTCCTCGACCCCCCGCCAGATCCTGCTCCAGAACCGGCTCGGCCTGCCCCGCCCGGCGTATGTCCACCTGCCCCTTGCCCTCGACCGGAAGGGGCGCAAACTGAGCAAGAGCGATCAGGCGCGCCCCCTCGATGACCAGGCCCCCCTCCCCTCGCTGCTCACCGCCTGGGCGTTTCTCGGCCAACATCCCCCTGAGGCCCCGCCCGGCTCGACCGAGGAGTTTCTCGCCTGGGCGATCAAGGCATGGGACCTTTCCCGGGTAGCCGCTAGTGCAGCACCCGCTAAATAAGCAATAACACTGTTTATATAAAAATCAATACTATATGCCCCGCATTATTCATAGTCACTTGGCGGGTGCTGCACTAGTGCCGCCGCGCGTCCGCCCTACCCCTCTTCCCTACCCCTCTTCCCTACCCCTCTTCCCTACCCCCTCTTCCCTACCCCCTCTTCCCTACCCCTCTTCCAATCTCACCCGCAGGGCTTTGACGGTCGCTTCGAAACAGGCCTCCATCCCCGCGACCTGGCCCTCCCAATCCTCTGCGACCCCTTCCGTCCTGGCCTTTTTTTCGATACCGGAGGCCAACTCCGAAAAGGCCGTCGCACCCAGATTCGCGCTGCTCGATTTCAGGGCGTGGGCGGCGTCGGACATCGCCTTGGCGTCCCCGTCCTCCCCGCTCTTTCGCAGATCCGCCAACAGCTTGGGGGTCGTGTCGAAGAACAGCTCGCACATCCGCTGCAACAGGCTCGGCTGTCCCGGCTTGCGCAACGCCTCCAATTGTCCGAGGATCTTTTCGTTGAGGAGCGTCTCTTCGCGGGAGTCGCAAGCGGTGTCTACCTTGGCGATCTCATCGCCATCCCCGGCTTTCCTCTCCGCAACCCTGACCCAGCGTACCAGCACCTCCCGCAACTGGCGGAGGTCGAACGGCTTGCTCAGATAGTCGTCCATGCCCACCGAGATGCAGTGCTCGCGATCCCCCTTCATGGCATTGGCGGTTAGGGCGATGATCGGAACATGGGCGTCACAGCCCTGCTCCCGCTTGCGTATCCTGGCGGTGGCCTCGAAACCGTCGATGTCGGGCATCTGACAATCCATGAGGATGGCGTCGAAGGCCTCCTCATCGTGGGCCCGCAGCGCCTCCGCGCCATTCTCGGCGACCCGCACCGAGCATTCGAGCAGGTCGAGCATGCTCAGAGCGACCTCCTGATTGACCGGATTGTCCTCCGCCAACAGGATCTTCACGCCCAGGGGCTTAACCTCAGGCTGATCGCCAAACTCTCCTTGCTCCATCCTGGCGCTTACTCCGCCCTCTTCTTCCGACAGCAGGTCCAGCAGGGTGTTATAGAGAGTGGATTGACGAATGGGGCGCGAAATCTGGCGCTTGATGGGCAGCTCCTCGGGCAACCCTACGTCTGAGGTGCTGCTGCTCAACATCACCATCGGCACCAAGCCACTCTCCAGCTCACGCAGGCGCCTGGCGAACTCCACCCCATCCATGCCCGGCATCTCGTGATCAATCACCGCCAGGCGGAAAGGATCGCCGCTGACCGCCGCATCCGCCATGATCCGCAACGCCTCCTGGCCGTCCCGGGCGCCCACCGCCGACATGCCCCAGGCCGACATGCAGGAGAGCAGCATCTCCCGTCCCGTCTGCTGGTCGTCCAGCACCAGCGCCTTGACCCCCTGCAACCCCCGCCAGGTCTTGGCCGGTTCATTGCGCACCTGGGTCGCCTGGCGAAGATTGATGGTAAAGCGAAAGACGGTGCCCTTGCGCTCCTCGCTCTCGAGTTCGATGGAGCCCCCCATCAGCTCGACCAGTTGTCGGGAGATGGCGAGACCGAGGCCGGTGCCGCCATGTTTGCGGGCCATCGAGCCGTCGGCCTGGGTAAAGGCATCGAAGATACGCTGTTGCGCATTCCGGGAGATACCGATGCCGGTATCCCTGACCTCGAAGCCTACGCGAATCTCTCCCTCGTGGCGCAAGGGTTCGGAAACCCTTACCGTCACCTCGCCCTTGCTGGTAAACTTGATCGCGTTACCCACCAGGTTGATGAGGATCTGGCGCAGCCTCCCGGGATCCCCCTTGACGTCATAGACGAATTCCGGCGGCACGATCGCCAGCAGCTCCAGCTTCTTGCGGTGGGCCGGCTCGGCCAGCAGCTCGACCACCTCCTGAACGACCTCGCCGACGTTGAAGTCGATCTGCTCCAGCTCCAGCTTGCCCGCCTCGATACGGGAAAAATCGAGGATGTTATTGATAATCCCCAGCAGCACCTTGCCCGACTGAAAGATATTGAAGGCGAACTTCTTCTGTTTGTCGCTGAGTCGCGTGTTCATCAGCAGCTCGGCCATGCCGAGCACGCCATTCATGGGGGTGCGGATCTCATGGCTCATGGTGGCGAGAAATTCGCTCTTGGCGCGACTCGCCTCCTCCGCCTGCTCCTTGCTGCGCACCGCCTCCAGCATCGCCTCCTTGAGGTGGTGGGTCTGCTCTTCGACCTTGTTTTGCAACTCCCGCCGATTGAGGTCGAGCTGATCATCCCGCTGCTTGATCTGCCCCAGCATCTCGTTGAAACCGGCGATGATGCGTCCGATCTCGTCATCGCCGGCGGATTGCAGGCGCAGCGAGTAGTCCTGATTGGCCGAGACCTCGCTCATGGCGTTTTCCAGCCGCTCGATCGGCTCGGCGATACGCCGCTGCATGACCCTGGAGTAGAGATAGACGCCGCCCATGATCAGCGCGAAGAGGATCACCACGAACTGGATGAACTGCACCAGCCGTTCGAACAACGGGTCCAGGGTGGAGCGGATATAGACATACCCGACCACCTCCCGATCGAGTACCACCGGCGCCAGCAGTTCAAGCCCGTAGGAGGAAAACCGATACTGTTCGGCGGCGATGCCGCCGATGGCGGTCACCCAGGAAGGCGGCCATTCACGGTGCGGCGGTTCCGCGGAATCCCGGCGATAGCTGGCGAGGGGCTCCCAGTCCTGATCGAACAGCTCCCCTTCGAGTATGTCTTCCTTCGAATGCAGGGAGAGGAGCAGACGAGAGGCGGTTTCGCTGTCGTCGAAAACGATGGCCGCGGTGGAGTTGGTGCCGATGAATTTTGCCAGTACCGAGATATGGCTGACCAGGGACTGCCGATAAGAGACCCACTCTATCCCCATGTAGGCTAGAGATGCGACAAGAAGGACGGCGCTGCTGGCAACCAGAATCGCCGTACGAACCTTTTCCGCAAGACTCAGATCGCAAAACTTTCGTAACATGGGCGCGCCCGTATCAGAAAACGCCCTTGGCGATAGCCAAAAGCTGGGACGAGATATGCAATCCGGAATTATCGGCCTGGGTCTTGTTGATCTCGAAGCCGATACGTTGTCTGGCCTTGACCAACTCGATATGGCCACCGCTCTCCGCGAACTCCTCGCTGTCGCCGATGGTCAGCACCGGCCACCCCATGGTCGCCTCGTGGATTGCCGTCGCCCAGCGCTCCATGGAGGGACTGACGAAGAGGGCGTGACACTGATCATCAATCTCCTCGACGCGTTCGAGCCGGGTAATGGAGATCTTGTAATCACTGACGCTTCTCCCCTCCACCGCGTCGATCGCATCCCCGAACGGATCCTCGCCGAGGATGCAAATATTCAGTTCCCGCTCGCCGGAGGAGGCTTTCATGGTCTCGTCCGGCCAGCGCACGAACTTGAGGATCTTGTAGATCATGGCCGCCTTGACCTTGTACTCCGTAGTCGGCGACTCGGCGACGGAGTAACTGACCGAGGCGAAGGAGAGAAAGACGAACGGAATCACCAGGCGCAATGACAGAGCCGGGCCGTGTATCGACCTCCCGCCATGTTTTGGCATTCGCCCCTTGTCGCTCTGTCTAGTCATCTACCTGCATAACTCACGGGGTTGCCGCCCCGCTCAAGCGCGGGGCTCGTTGCATCTGCAGCGGTGGATTAATCATGCTATTCACCGGGCGATATTCACAAAATCGCCACTATTTGTCAAAGAAATCTGCCAACGCTCGTTAATGGGATCACAGTTCCGGCTTTTCGTCGTCACTCCACCCATATCTCCGCCCGATCCGCCCGCCCGACGCCATCGATCACCGTCACCCGCGCCAGGCCCGGACCCTCAGGAAGCCACTGGGCATGCCGCCACAGGCGCCCGTCCGCGACCGGCTCACCATCGACGAGCCACTGGAACGGCGGCTTTCCCCCTTCGACCATCAGGGGGAAACGCCCATCGTCTCCCAAATCGGCCAATCTCGCAATACTTCCATCCACCGGAAAGCGAATTTCTGGTCGATCGGCGTGAACCCCCTCAACCTCACCCCCGAACCACTTCAAATGCAGAGGCAATTCCTCGTGGCTCGCCAGCAACGCATCCGCCGGCGGCGGCGTCACGCCACGGACCTCGGGCAACAGCGGGAACAGACGATGCAGGATGGGCGCGGCCGTATCCATGCCTATCAGGCCGGCGCTATATCCGCCATCCGGCCGCCCCACCCAGACGCCAACCGCGTAACCGGAATCGTAACCGATACTCCAGGCGTCACGAAAGCCATGGGAGGTCCCGGTCTTGAAGCGAATCGGTCGCCTGCGCAGGAACCCCTCGGGCGGCTCGGCGGCGACCAGGATATCGTCCAGATACCAGGCCGCGGTCGGTGACAGCAGCCTTCCCAGCGTTGCCGCCGGTTGCTCGGCGACGAAACGCAGCCGCGCCATCCGTCCGCCCTGGCCGAGGGCGGCGTAGAGCCGGATCAACTCCTCCAGGGTGATGCCGACACCGCCCAGCGCCGCCGGCAGCCCCGGTTCCGACTGGCGCGGCGCACGCAGCGTCACCCCCACCTGCTCGAAACGCCGTTCCAGCCGCAACGGCCCGACTTTCGCCAGCACCTGCACCGCCGGTGTATTGAGGGAACGCAGCAGCGCCTCGCGAAT
Organism: Gammaproteobacteria bacterium; assembly: GCA_011390365.1. Lineage (GTDB taxonomy): Bacteria > Pseudomonadota > Gammaproteobacteria > Chromatiales > Chromatiaceae > SLIM01. The sequence continues at coordinate 19,919 of JAABSM010000015.1, read as the reverse complement.
GCTGACCTCGCCGCGATAGCGGGAGTCGAAGTTACGCGGACCGTACTCGCCCAGCCACTGGGGGCGGTCGAGCAGGCGGGTCTCGGGATGGATCAGGTTGCGCTCGAACCCCAGGCCGTAGACAAAGGGTTTGAGGGTGGAGCCCGGCGAGCGTACCGCGGTGACCAGATCGAGCTGGCCGGCGGTAAGAAAGCCGCCGGAACCCAGGTAACCCACCACCTCGCCGGAGCGATGATCGACGACCATCACCGCCAGCGTCACCCCGTCCGGCTGAGCGGCCTGCCAATGGCCAGCGAACTGCTCCAGATCCCGTTGCAGCGGGCCATCGATCAGGGTCTCGATCCGCTGCCGATGGGGCCAACTCCGGCGCAGGCGATCGGCGAGATGGGCGGCGACACGCGGCGTCGCGCCGCGCCGCGCGGGGATGGGCTGGCGATTGGCCAGCGCCACATCCTCGGCGGCGATCTTGCCGCGACGCAGCAGCCGCCGCAGCACATGATCCCGGGCCAGTCGCGCCGCCTCGGGGTACAGATCCGGCCGCCGCTTCACCGGCGACTGGGGGAGCGCGATCAGCAAGGCGCGCTGCGAGGGGGTGAGCCGCGCCGGCTCCTTGTCGAAATAGAAGCGGGTGGCGGCGCGCAGCCCGACCAGATTGCCGCCATAGGGGGCCAGGGTCAGATAGAGATCGAGAATCGCCTTTTTCGACAGACGCCGCTCCAGGCGCAGCGCCTGCACCATCTCGATGAACTTGCTGCGCAGGGTACGGGGACGAGGGTGTACCAGCCGCACCGCCTGCATGGTGATGGTAGAGGCGCCGGAAACCGGCTCGCCATGCATCAGCCACTGGCCCATCGCTCGGATTAACGCCAGCGCATCGACGCCGGGGTGGGCATGGAAGCGCTTGTCCTCGTAGCTTAGCAGTTCGTCGATAAAGCGGGGATCGACCCGCGCGGAGTCGACGGGCAGGCGCCAGCGACCCTCGGCGTTGGTATAGAGCCGCAACAGCTCCCCTTGCCGATCCAGCACCTCCACTGAGTAGTCCGGGGAGGCGGGTTCGAGCTCGGGGACCAGCGCGGCGAGGGCGATCACCAGGCCGACGCCCGCCAGCATCGCGATGCTCAGCCCCGCGAACCAACGCCAGCGACTCCCGAAGACCCTCATCCTACTACATCCGAGCCAAGGTTTTCATGGGATCTCTCCCGCGGACACGGAGATCACGGAGAAGGATTTCCTGGTATTCTGGGTGGCCCAGTGAGAGATTTTCGCGAGCGAACACACCCATCAATCGTACCCGGGAATATGCCAGACCCACAAACACAAGGATCCGTTCTATTGCGGCGCAACGACCCGCAGCGGACGTCCCTCCCCCCGGGCCCGAAACCTTGGCAGATACATATCCTCGATCTCCACCGGCGAGGCGAAGTAGTCGCCCGGGGTCACCGCGCGCAGCAGATAGGCCAGGGTGAAGTGGCGCGGCTTGCTGGCGTCGCTGGGATCACGCACATCCAGGGCGGCGACGAAGCGATCGTCCAGGGCATCGATATAGCGGGCCTCGCTCAGCTCCGGCAGCCAGCCGAAGTCCGCCGGGTCCAGGGCATCCGCAAGGCGCGGGTTTTCGATCTCGAATCCCGCCGGCAGCAGATCCACCACCAGCGCCCGATGTTCGCGCCGACTCTCGACCCGCCCGCTGATCACCGCCATCAGCAGCTCACCCTGGGGGATCGCCGTCGGCGAGACCTTCTGGCCAGCGAGATCGAACCACTCCCGCTGAATGGTGAAACCCATATCCTCTTGGACTGGCGCGCTTAGCGGCGTCCCCTCCACCGCATTGACCAGCCAGATCGCCTCCTCGCCGCGATTGAGGATGCCTTTTCCCGCGTCGATCTCACCCCCCTGCAGACGCACCGTCATCGCCACGGCTTGGGTGACGGGCTCGCCGCCATCCACCGCCAGCGTCATCTCCCGAGCGGACGAGAGCCCCCGCGCCGCCAGCAGCAGCCACGCCTTCTCCTGGGTGGAGATCCACGACTCATCGGCCACCTTGAGGGTGAGGTCCCGCCACAGGAAGTCGCCCTCCACCACCCCCTGGCCGTGCTCGGAGAGCAACGCCAGCACCGCCGCCAGATCCCTGAGCGGGGTACCGTAATCGCGCCACAGGGAGCGACGTTCGAAGCCGATCACGGCGCGCTGAAAGGCCTTGCGCGCCCGCTGCCGATCCCCCATCAGCGCCATCGCCGCGCCGAGCTGGGCGTTGGCCATCACCGTGGGGAGACGCTCCAGGCGCATGTCCAGCAGATAGCGGGCCTCCTCCGGTCGCGCCCGGCCCGCCAACGCCAGCACATAGTGGGCGTAGGCCTTGGCGGCGAGATCACCCGGCTCTTCCCGGTAGCTGTCGCCGACCAGATCGGCGAGGTACTCCAGCCCCCGCTCGTAGAAGTAATCGGTCACCTCCAGGTCCCGTTGTCGCGCCCGGGTCAGAAACTCCATGGCGTAGGCGCTGAGCCACTCCTCGCCCGCCTCCCGGGCCGACCACAGGCCGAAAGCGCCATCGCCCCGCTGCATATCGAGAATGCGGCGTATCGACGACTCCAGTTGCGGATCCCGCTCGCCAACCGCTTCACCGCCCCAGCGCTCGGCCAGTTCATTGGCGTAGAGCATGGCGAAACCGCGGCTGGTGGTCTGCTCCAGGCAGCCGTAGGGGTAGTGACGAAGGTCCTTGAGCAGGCCGCGCACATCCAACGCCGGCTGGGGTGAAAGGGTCAGGGTGACGGAGGCGGTCTCGCGGTGGAGACCCGCTACCGTCTCCGCGCCGATCTCGAAGCGCTCCCCCGGCGCCAGCATCTCATAGTGTCGTTGGTGGATGGGGAAAAAGCGGCCCCTAACGCCTACCGACAGGGTCCTGTCGTAGCGGTACCCCTCCGGCCCGTCGAGGGTGACCTTAACCTTGCCCTGGCCCAATCCCTCGGCGATTAACGGGATCCGCGCGACATGGCGGGCGCCCGCGGCAAGGTCGAAGCGAAGCGGCTCATCACGCCGGGCGGTGACGATCTCATCTCCCGTCACCGTCACCCCATAGCCCCCCGCCGGACCGTTCATGTTGTTCAGCAACAGGGTCAGCTCACTCTGATCACCCAAGGCCATGAATCGGGGCAGGGTCGGCATCACCACCACCGGATCCCGCACCGTCAGGGGGGCGGCGCTGGCGCCGATCTTGTCCCGGGTCCAGGCGATCGCCATCAGCCGCAAGCGGCCGTTGTAGTCCGGCAGCTCCAGGGTAATCTCCGCATTGCCATCCGCCCCAACCGTCAGCGGCCCGCTGAACAGCGAGACGATCTCCACGTTGGAGGGCGGCATGCCGCGACGCCCCGAGGTGTCCGCGCCCTGGCGCAGGTGGTCGGGACGCTGATCCCTGCGTTCGATCAGGCGACCATGGATGTCCCGGACATCGACCCCTAACCGTCGCTTGCCGAAGTAGTATCCCAGCGGATCCGGGGATGCGAAGTCAGTCAGTTGCAACACCCCTTCATCCACCGCCGCCAGGGTCAGCTGCGCCGACTCGCCGGGGGCCAGGCCGGCAACGGCAACGGGAATGGTCACCGAACGCCTCGGGCGTACCGACTCCGGCAAGGTGAAGTCGAGAGAGAGGGTCTGGGCGCGCGGTTCGACGCCGATCCAGGCGACGCCGATGGCCCGCCCCGCCCCCTCCTGATCGCCTTCTCCGGGGCGATAGACGGTAATCAGGGCATAGGCCCCGGCCCCCCAGTCATGTCCCACCGGGATCACCAGCTCGCCCTTTCCGCCCGGCAGCGCGACCGCCTCCAGCGAGTGGATGCGTTCGCCGGCCAGCACCAGATCGGCGCGCCCGTCGAAGGGGGCCTCGATGGTCAATCTGGCGGTATCGCCGGGCAGGTAGCTGGCCCGATCCAGGGTGACCTTGACCGCGTCCGGGGTATCGTAGGCGGCGACGATCTGCTGGCCGGCGTGAAAGCGGATCACCGCGGCGGTATCGCTGGCGGCGTCGCTGACCTCAAGGCGATAACCGCCCCGCTCGACCTGGGCGCGGATCTTCGCCGGCGCGTCGCCCGCGAGATCGATCCGCCCCTCGCCAGCGGGACGCTCCCGCGGCACCCGTTCATAGGCCCAGCTGCCGCCCTTGCGAAACCACTGATACTCCCACTCCTCGGCGACCAGTCGCCATCTGAGCCCCGCTCTCGCCCGTGCCGCGCCATCCTCGCCAAGTCCGATCACATCGAACGCGACCTGTTGCCTGGCGGGTGCGCGGTCGCCGTCAAAGTCGGGCCTGACACCGATATAGAGGGGCAGATGACGCACCGGGATGCGCGTCTCGGCGGCCACTACGCGACCGTCCACGTCCATCACCTCGGCACGAATCCGCGCCCGTAACGGCACCCGCTGCGAAGGCGGCGCGGCGATCCTGGGCGTCAGTCGCGCCTTGCCCTGGCCATCCGTTAGCGACTTGGCCAGCTCCTGCCACTCGGCGTCGATACGCTCGCCGTCCATGCCGAAACGGTAGCCGGAATATTCCGGAAAGGGATCGGGATCCGCCTCCAGAAACAGCTCGGCGCGCACCGGTCGCTCCGCCGCCGGCGCGCCGAAGAGATACTGGGCGTTGACGCGCGCCTCGCCCGCCTCGCCGGGACGCAATACGCCATCGGCGGCGAGCTCCACCTCCATGCGCGGCGGCACGATCTGCTCGACCAGAAAATCGGTGCGTCCGATCGCCGCCCCTTCGGGATCGGCGTGCAGGGTCAGCGCCCAGCGCCCGGTGCGGGCGCCATCGCTCAAATACACCGCGGTGACATAGCCGCCCGCCTCGTCCGGCTGTAACACCCGTTCGAGGGCGGGATCCCCGCTGGGATCGAGCAGCTTGAGGGTCAGCGGCAGTCCACTGACGGCGCGCCCCTGACGATTGCGCAGCAGCGCGGTCAGGTAGGCGGTCTCGCCGGGGCGATAGACGCCCCGCTCGGTCTGCAACCAGGCATCCAGCGGGCCAGGCGCGGCGCGCCCGTCGACGCCGCGGTCGCTCAGATCGAAGGCGGGTTTATCGAGGGAGAGAAAGCCGAAGCCCAACCCGTCGCCAAAGGCGGTAACCTGCACCGCGGCGCGTCCCGCCTCGCCCTTGAGCAGGCCGGCGGAGAAACGGGCGCGCCCTTGGGCATCGGTCACGCTGCGCGCCAACGGCTCGTTGTTGCGCGCCATCAGCGCCAGCTCGACCCCCGCCGCCGGGGCGGCGTCGCTCAGCCGGCGTACCGACAGGGTCAGTGCTTCCGCGCCGTGATAGGCGGTGAGGCCGAGATCGTTGACCACCAGCCACTGGGTGGCGAACTCCTTCCAGCCGGTGTCATCTTCGGCATCCCGGGCGGCAAGCAGGTAGAGGCCGGGCTGAGCGCCGACCGACTTCGGTAGTTCGATCCAGGCGCGATGGGCCTGATTGGGCTCGCCGCTGGCCTCCATCGTCCCCCGCCACACCTCTTCGCCAATGCCGTCGACGATCTGGTCCAGTTGGTAGCGGGTCAGGCGTTGTTGAAAGTGGTTGCGAACGAAGGGGGTGAGCAGATTGCGCTCGTGGATGCGCAGCAGCCGCAACTCGACGTTGGGGGTATTGATGACATGCAAGGGCGCCTCGCTGGCGCCATCCTTTTGCAGCACATAGGCGTTGCGGTCGAACCACAGCGCCGGCGGGCGCGCGCCGCTCTCGGCGACCCGCTCCAGGTGCCGCTCCAGCTGCCGCCCCTCGCCCTTGAGCCCCTGCAGCAGGGTGATCCGATACTCCATGTCCCACTGCCCGCCATAGGCGCAGACATCATTCCAGCCCACCTTGTAGACCGCATCGAAGGCGGGCTGAAAACGGATGTAATCAGCATAACGGAAGGCATCGGCGGCGGGCATCTGATCGTTGAACTGAAGGCACACCCCCGGCGAGGCCCCTTCGCCGTCGATGCGGATCCCTTCCACGCGCAGGAATCGCTCGCTGTCCACCGCCTCGCGCAGCTTGGCGAGACGCTGGCGCACCCAAGGCACATCCTTCTCCGCCAGGATCTTCTCGAAGGCCTCCATCGCCGCCGGCTTCCAGTCCTCGTTCCAGTTGCCGCGCGACTCCAGGGCGTGCCCCAGGTTCGCCCAGACCTGCAAGCGCTCCTTCTGCGCCATGGGGAAACGCAACGCCAGCCAGCCGGCGCGGGAGGCGGTCTCCCAATCCTTGGCGCAGGCGGCATCGCCGGCGAGGCCCAGCCAGGCCGCGGCATCGCTGGCCCCGCCCATGCGCATCGCCTGCATGCGCAGCTTCACCGCCGAACCGCAATCCTTGGCCTCGCTCATCACCTCGGCGGAACGCAACAGCGCCTCCACCGGTCCCGACGCCGTCTCTTTCAGCAGTTCTCGCTCGAACCCCTGGGCATCCCCTGCCAGCTCCTCCAGCTCCGCCGTCCAGGGCGCGGATGCCAGCAACAGCAGAACAACGGCCAGTCCATAGCGCAAAAGGATGTTCATCATCGCAAGCCTCGCATTATTCGGTCTAAATTCTCAACCCGCCGACAGATCCCGGTACTGCTCGATCAGTCGCGTGGTAGAGGCGTCATGAGTCGCCTTCGCCTCCGGGTTCGTCAACTCCGGCAGAATCACCCCCGCCAGCTGCTTGCCCAGCTCCACCCCCCACTGATCGAAGGAGTTGATGTTCCAGATCACCCCCTGCACGAAGATCTTGTGTTCATAGAGGGCGATCAGCGCCCCCAGTCTACGCGGGGTGAGTTTGTCGATTAATAGGGTGTTGGTGGGCCGGTTGCCGGGGAAGACCTTGTGGGGCAACAGCCGCTCCAGGGCGTCGCCTTCGAGGCCCGCCTGTCCCAGCTCGGCGCGGGCCTCCGCCTCGTTCTTGCCGCGCATCAACGCCTCGCTCTGGGCGAAGCAGTTAGCGGCGAGCTTGTGGTGCTGATCGCCCACGGGATTATGGCTCTGGGCCGGCAGGATGAAATCGGCGGGAATCAATTGGGTGCCTTGGTGGATCAACTGATAGAAGGCGTGCTGGCCATCCGTGCCCGCCGCGCCCCAGATGATCGGGCCGGTGGTGTAGTCCACCGGCTCGCCGTCACGGGCGATACGCTTGCCGTTGCTCTCCATGTCCGCCTGTTGCAGATAGGCGGGCAGACTGCGCAGATACTGGTCATAGGGCAGTATGGCGTGGCTGGCGGCGCCGGCGAAATTGGCGTACCAGATCCCCAGCAGCCCGAGCAGCGTCGGCAGGTTCTGCTCCAGCGGCGCGGAACGAAAGTGTTCGTCCATCTCGTGCGCCCCCTCCAGCAGCTCGATGAAGCGCTCCATCCCCACCGCCACCGCGATCGGCAGCCCGATCGCCGACCACAGCGAATAGCGCCCCCCGACCCAATCCCAGAACTCGAACATGTTATCGGTATCGATGCCGAACGCGGAGACCTCCCGGGCATTGGTGGAGACGGCGACGAAGTGCCGCGCCACCGCCGCCTCGTCGCCCAGCGCCTCGACGCACCAGCGCCGCGCCGCATGGGCGTTACTCAGGGTCTCCTGGGTGGTAAAGGTCTTGGAGGCGACGATAAAGAGGGTCGATTCCGGGTGGCAGTTTTTCAGGGTCTCGACCAGATGGGTACCATCCACGTTGGAGACGAAGTGGACCCGCGGACCGGAGGAGGCGTAGGCGCCGAGGGCCTGGCAGACCATCTTGGGGCCCAGATTGGAGCCGCCGATGCCGATATTGACCACATCACTGATGCGTTCTCCGGAATGCCCCCGCCACTCTCCACGGCGCACCGCCTCACTGAACGAAGTCATCCTCGCCAGCACCCGGTCCACCCCCGGCATCACATCCGCGCCATCCACCAGGATCGGCCGCCCCGAGCGGTTGCGCAAGGCAATATGCAGCACCGCCCGCCCCTCGGTAAAGTTGATCCTCTCCCCCACGAACATGCGCTCGATCCAGCGCTCCAGACCGACGCCCCGCGCCAGCGCGAACAGCTTCGTCAGCGTCTCGTCGCTAATCCGATTCTTGGAGTAGTCCAGATGGATCCCCACCGCATCCAGGGAGAAACGCCGCGCCCGTTCCGGGTCCTGCTCGAACATCTCCCGCATCTCCAGATCACCACACGCCTTCCAATGATCCGCGAGCGCCTTCCACTCCCGCATTTCACTCAACAGGTTCATACAACTCGACCCATGTAACTGGTTGAACAAAAAAATTGGACATACCCGCAAAGCTTGCGCGCGGTTGGACGAGACCATCGACGCGTGGGAGCACCGGGCATGCCTTCTCCGCTCAGGATACCATGATCCAGGGAATGATGGTTGATTCGCCGGCGACATGATATCCCGTCACGTCAACGCAATCATCAACCGCGGGACCCGCCGATAATACCCAGCGCCGCATGCCGGCGCCCGGCCAGACCAACCAAGTCACCAGCGATGAACAGGGACGCATCGTGCACTTCGAGATTCAGCAAGGCAAAGGGGATTTGCGTCAAACCATTGTCGACGTCGGCGCCCACCGCAAAGCCCGCCTCGGTCGCGCGCCGATCCAGGTCTTTGATCGCGGGCGCAGATGATGGAAGTGGAGCCAGAGAATCAGGATGAAGCGCTGCCTCACCGGGCTTCGGCAGGCTCAACCCATCGTTTTACGCTAAGGCGCATCGTCCTGTGGAACCTCTCCAGCAACCGCGCCAGCGGCCTTTGCTGGACACCGGAGGAGTTCGATCTCGAAACCTTCGCCCGCGTCATCCTCAGCCGCTGGGACGCCTCGGAGAATACCTTCAAACACCTGGCCGACTACCGCTCCTCCCAGGCCATCGACAACGAAGGCAAGAACCTCTTCGACTTCGCCACCGCGCCCGTGTGGAATGCGCGACGCTGGCTGATCGATGCGCTGCGCGAATACTATCCGAAGGAGAATGACCGAGTGGATCTCTGCCATAGACGACTTTTTAGGCGTCCAGAAAATCGGGCCTTTTGGGGCGAGTTTTGGGAGGTCTGGCTTTGATAAATAAGGACTATATATGGGCACGAAAAGTGGAAGCACTGAAACTGACAAGCTACAACCTAACGTTGCGCACGTCGCATTTCTATCCCGACAACGGGGGAAACACGGAAAAATCCCAGAGGGCTAGGAGGCAACAGAGTAACAACGCTCTGATCTCTGTGCCTCCGTGGTTTTAGCAACGGCGAGAATCAGCCCAGCGCGGCGAAGATGGCGTTCTTGATGTCGTCGACGCCGCCGACGCCGGCGATCTTGTGGTACTTGAGTGCGCCTTCGCCGCCCTTTTCGGCCCAGCCGGAGTAGAAGGCGACCAGCGGTTCGGTCTGGTCGTGGTAGACCTTCAGGCGCTGCTTGACCGTCTCTTCCTGGTCATCTTCACGCTGGATCAGCTCTTCGCCGGTTTCGTCATCCTTGCCTTCCACCTTGGGCGGATTGAAGACGACGTGATAGGTGCGGCCGGAGGCGAGATGCACGCGACGGCCGGACATGCGCTTGATGATCTCTTCGTCGGGGACGTCGATCTCCACCACCGCGTCGATGGGCACGCCGGCCTCGCGCAGGGCCTCGGCCTGGGGTATGGTGCGCGGGAAGCCGTCGAAGAGGAAGCCGTTCTTGCAGTCCGCCTCCTGGATGCGCTCCTTGACCATGCCCATGATGATGTCGTCCGAGACCAGGCCGCCCTCGTCCATGATCTTCTTCGCCGCCTTGCCCAAATCACTGCCCGCCTTGACGTGGGCGCGCAGCATGTCGCCGGTGGAGATCTGTGGGATCTGGTATTTTTCCTTGATGTAGTTGGCCTGGGTGCCTTTGCCGGCGCCGGGGCCGCCGAGAAGAATGACTCTCATGTTGTTGTACTCCTGTTCGGTTGGTGGGGTGTTGAGTGTGCCATACTATCGAGTTTTGTGTTATCAACGATTGTTATCTTCAATAAAATAAAATTTAGCGGGAGCGGCGATGACGACGAATGGAATGCACTCGGAGCGGCTGGCGGGGGTCGATGAGGTGGGTCGGGGACCGCTGGCGGGGCCGGTGGTCGCGGCGGCGGTGATCCTCGATCCGGCGCGGCCCATCGATGGCCTGGCGGACTCCAAGAAACTTACCGAAAGGCGGCGTGAACGGCTGGCGGAAGAGATTCGGGAGAAGGCGCTGTGCTGGGCGCTGGGGCGTGCCGAGCCGGAGGAGATCGACCGAATCAATATCCTGCAAGCCTCGCTGCTGGCGATGGCGCGGGCGGTGGAGGGCTTGTCGATCGCCCCGGATCGGGTGCTGGTCGATGGCAAGTTCCGTCCCAGGATCGCCTGTCCGGCGGAGGCGATCGTCGGCGGCGACGGCAGCGTGGCGGTGATCGGCGCCGCCTCGATCATCGCCAAGGTGGCCCGGGACCGGGAGATGGCGGAGTGGGGCGAGCGCTATCCGGGTTACGGCCTGGAAAGGCATAAGGGCTACCCCACCGCGGCGCACATGAAGGCCCTGGCGGAACTGGGCGTTACCCCGATCCACCGGCGCAGCTTCGCGCCGGTGCGGCGGTTGCTGGAGGGCTAGTGCAGCACCCGCCAAGTGACCATGAACAATGGGCATGGTGACATATAGTATTGATTTTTATATAAATATAGTTATTACTTATTTAGCGTGTGCTGCATTAGTACACAACTGCGACAGGTTTTCAAAAGACCTTTCACGGAGGCACGGAGATTACGGAGAAGGAATTCCCTGCGTGCTCCGTGCCTCTGCGAGAGATTTTTGTCAGATGAACGATGCTCCCAGCGGACATTCCGCAAGCACGCTAACGACAGAAGCCTATTTTTTTGCTTCCGATCGTCGCACGTTATCGTGAATACACAATTCCCCCAACGTTTCCCCGCGCACCCTGCGATAAAAAGCGGAACACAAAACACAAAATTCGGTACGCTATGGGGAAGCAGGCCGGCCGGCAAGACACCCATCGTTTAAAGCTATAACACCGCTGAGCCATCCGTTCGGAGCAGCAAGTGAGAAAAACAAGCAACCGATCACGGTCGCGCAGGTCAACCACCTGCCAATCGTCGCCGATGTCGCCAGGCGCTTGGGCCTGGTCGAAACCATCAACCGGATGGTACCCGTCGAAATGGAGGTCGAGCCGGGGATTATCGTCTTGGGCATGGTGCTCGATACCCTGTCTGGGCGGTCGCCACTATACATTTCGTAGGCGCTCCGGCCGTTTTTGGTTCTGCATAGAAGGATGTGCCGTCGACCGAGCGACAAGGCTTTTTATTCGTCACATCCGATGCCGGTCCGACGATCTTTGCGCTGCCCCGGAGTAAGGCGCATCAACGGCGGGAACCTGGCATGGCGCGTAAGTTAATGACATTGCGGCGGTACCAGGCGGACGGAAAGGCGCGATGATCCTGAGTTCGTGATTTGAACCGCGGATTACCGCCAATTAACACGGATTTTTCAATTGGTTGACTCGATGGCTGATTTCGCCTACGAGGTGAATCAATGAAATCAGGTGACGGGCTGTTTGACATTCCCATATCCGCGCAAACCCGTGTTCTTTCGCGGTTTAGAGGATGATCTAACCGAAAAAAGCGGTTACTTGTCTTTCAGGATGATTTCACCGCTCCAGTCATCAGGCAGACCCGCCGCCTCCAACGCCTCCACCTCCCGCGACAGAAACCGATAACCCGCGGCCCGGGCGGCATCTTGGCAACCGCTGGCGAGGGCCGCCAGCTGGCCCCGGACCTCGGCTAATCCGCGCGCGGCTACCAGCTCCGTCACCCTGGCGCAGCCTTGCGCCTCACTTTCCAGTTCGCCCTCCGCCAGGCTGCCATCCCGTTCCAGCATCAGTTCAAAGACATCCACCGCTTCATCCCGTCCCTTGGGGCGAAACCGTCCCACTGGGCGCTTGATGAACGACTGCCCGGGTATCTGATCGGCGAGTTGCCGGCTGATCAGGATGCCGCCGCCCAGTATCTTGGTCATGCCCTCCAAACGCGAGGCGGTGTTTACCGAGTCGCCGATGGCGGTGTAGGAGCGTTTTTGGGGCGAGCCGATGATGCCGGCGACGACCTGACCGCTGTGCAGGCCGATGCCGACCTGGAAACGGGGCAGTCCCTCGGGCAGGGAGCGATTGAAGTGCTCCAGCTCGTCCTGCATCATCAACGCGGCACGGGCTGCACGCACCGCGGCGGGTTCCGCGTTCTCTTTTTCCAGGAACAGGGCCATGACCGCGTCGCCGATGAACTTGTCGACGATGCCGCCAAAGCGCTCGATGCAGCGGGTCATGTGGCTGAGATAGTCGTTGAGCACCTCGATCAGGCTGGACGGGGTGAGGTGCTCGGAGATGGCGGTAAAGCGGCGGATGTCGGAGAAGAGGATCACCATATTCTCCAGGTCGCCGCGAAAGCCCTGTTGCCCCGCCAGCTCCAGCAGCAGTTCCAGCTGCCCCTGGCCCAGAAAGCGACCACTGCAATGGAGCAGCCACAGCTCCTTGGAGACCTCCTTCAGTTGCCCCTCCACCTCGGTACGCAAGGCGTCCATGGCGGTGGCGTCGAGGCGCTGCAAGGCCTGCCGCAGCAGTTGCGCGCCCTCCAGCCGACGACCGGCATGCAACTCGACCTGGGCCAGTTTGTTGAGCAGTTGGGCGTACTCCAGGGGCGATGCGGTATGGGAGCGGTCGAACCACGCCAAGGCGCCGCGATAGGCCTCCGCCGCCGCCCCGGTTTCGCCGCTCGCCCAGTGGATATCACCGGCCAGCAGCCGCACATTGGCCTCAAGTTCGGCGAGCAGTCCTGGCGGGGTTTGCGCCGATGCGAGGTACTCCTCCAGCCAACCAAGGTGCGTGGCGGCGCCATCGAGCCCCGCGTCGTCCGCCGCCATCGCGGCTCGCGCGAGACCGATGCGGGCGAAGGCCTCGCCGGGAGCGCCGGGGTCTTTGCTGGCGAGGGATGCGGCGGATTCAAAGGCGCGGCGGGCTGCCTGGGGATCGCCGGCCTCCAGCAGGCAAACGCCGAGGTGGGAGGAGAGCTGGCTGCGCAGGCCGGTCAATTGGGGCGTGAGCCGTTCGACGATCGCCAGATCCCGGCGCAGGTAATCCGCCGCTGAGCGGAAATCGCCGATCTCCATCGACAGACGGGCGAGGTTACCCAGGGTAATACCGGCGCCCGCCTCATCGCCGCTCGCCTCGCGCAACTCCAGGGATTTGCGAAAATCCCGCTGCGCCGCGCTGATGATGCCCTGATGATGGAGCAGCTGCCCGAAGGTGTCCAGCACCCGGGCCAGATAGCCCTTCGCCTGCGCGCTTCCCTCGCCTTCCAGCAGGCGAATGCCGCGATTGAGGGCGGTATAGGCGCGGTGCACCTCGCCATCGCCGCGCCAGGCGAGATAGCCGCGCAGGTGCCAGTAGCGTCCGCGGTCATAGGGCGCAAGCTGCTCTTCCCGCTCGCCGAGCCAGGCCAGCAGCCGGCGCGGGATTTGCTGTTGATCCCGCAACCGGACCACCGCGCGAATGGCCGCCAGCAGCACCAGGCGCGGGTCATCCGCGCCCTCCAGTTCCGACACGTCGAAGCTTCCGGGGGGCGGAGAGAGGGTGGATTGCGCTAGCTCGTCGGCCTGTGCGGTCGTCAGGCCGGTTGTTTTCAGGAGTTGCGTGAGTCGTTGTTTCATCCTGGGAATTGGCTTAGCGGCTGATTTTGGCGTCTGGCGCGGGGGGTGGTGTGAGCGCGCGGACTAACCGACAGCCTGTTGACGCAGGGCTGGGATTCTTTAATCTGGCGGGTGGGTTCGCGCGATTTCCGAGGGTGACCCTACAGGTAGGCAAAGGGCGCAACAGTTGGACGCTTCGCACCAAAAGCAAGAAAGCGCCCCGAATCCGCCCCCCCCTTTCGCAAAGGGGGGTTAGGGGGGATTTTTCGAAGTTGGCGCAAAAGCCCAACTGGCCGTATCTTTTAGAGTAAATCCCCCCCAGCCCCCCTTTGCGAAAGGGGGGAGTGGTCTTGGTGGTTTTGTTGAATGTCTGGGGAAGAATACCGGTTTGCGCAGGCAACACCGAGCCTCTTGTTGGAGCGCCGAGCTGCGCCCGGCTTTCCGACACAGCGCCTGAGCGGGTTTGGCCGAGCGCAGCTCGGCGATCCACAGGGGTATCGGCAAGACATTGGGGTATTACGCTAAACATCCTGCATACAGGAAACATCGCCAGTAAATCCCAACACAAGTTTTTCGGGTATTCCCATATCCGCGCAAATACGCGTTCATCCAGTGTTTACAGGTTCATTTCCGCGACTCCCTGCTGGGTCGATCGCCGTCCGCCAACGCCGCCTGCTCTTGCTCGTCGAGAATCCCGTAGGTGACCAGTTCTCCGCTAAGCAGCAGGATAAAGGTTTCATTGTCCGGCCCCGGCCTGGCGAGTCCGGCCTCGTCGAGGGGCTCCATGACCAAGCTCTCCCAGCGATAGATGCGCGGGTCATCGGCCATGCGTTCCACCAACTCTTTCAACTGCACATAACCGCCATTGAGCACCAGACGCACCGATTGCTGTTCGTAGAAGTCGAAGAACCTCGGCGGTTGCGGGGCGATGCTGACCAGTTCGACGCCCGTCTCCGCCGCCGCCTGGATCAGGGTCTCGGTCATCGCCTCCAGATCCGGGTCCTCGGGTAACTGGTTGGTGAGTTGTTCCAGTTCGGCCTTGATCTTGGCGAATTCTTCGCGCTGGGCGGGCAAGGTCTCCGCCAGTTGGCGCTTTTTGGCCAAATCCATCTTGAGTTGTTCAACGTTCTGCTCGCGATGCTCCAGCGCCTGGTTCACGTCGCTGGTGAGCCAATAAAGGCCGAAACCGAGGATCAATAACGCGATCAGGGGATAACGCCAGCGCAGCAACCGACCAAGGAATGTCTTGGGTTTTTCCGGTTTTACGGGTTCGTTTTCACTCATATCGGGGTCCTGTGACTTTCCCGCAAGAATACACCACAGAGAACACAGAGGGCACGGCGTTTTCCGGGAATGATGGTTCGAGCTTCTCTGTGCTCTCTGTGGTGAATAGTCATTCGGAATCCCGGCGCAACGGGTAGATCACGTGCACTTGGCCTGCCGCCAACGGTTGCCGGGAACCCGGTTCAAGCCCAAGCTGCTCTCGCAACCCCTGATCGAGCACTTCGATCCCTTGCTCGCCGGTCTCCTCCAGTTCCAGAATCAAGCGCCTCTCCCTGCCCCGCGGCCATTCGCGAACGTGATCGAGGAGGCCGTAGCCCAGCCGTTCCAGCCGAAAATTCCCGGCTGCGATCTCTCCCAGCAGATGGAGCAGGGTGTTGGCCTCGTCGCCATCCTTGCGCAGCGCCTGGATCAGGGTGCCGCGCAGGGCCAGTTGGCTTTGCGCCTCTTTCAGACCGCGGAGTTCGTGGATGCGTTGATCCTGTCGGCGCAGCTTTTCGATCAGGCCGGCCCTGGTCTCTTCGACGCCTTGCCGACGTTGGTCGAGGGTCCAGTACAAAGCGGCGATGATACAAAGCGGCACAAGAACATAGGGCGTCATGCGCAGCGCCTCCCGCGCCAGCCGGCTGCGCAGCCCGTTCATTGCCCTGTCCTCGCGGCAAGGTCGCAGATCGACGCCTGCTCCTCTCCAAGGATCTCCGCCAACGCCATTGATTGGACGTGCCCGCCCGCCAGGTCGCAGGTCTGGCGCGCCAGTCGCTCGCGCCCGACCAGCCAGCGCCGGATCGCGCCCTGGTCGTCGCCGCTGAAGAGGTCGCCCTCGCCCAAACCAAAGCGGAGTTGGCGCACCGATGATGGATGCGCGCCGAGGGGGGTCATGACCGGGTCGCCCGGATCATGCAGATCATACAGCCCTACCTGGCCTTGACGGAAGCCAAGGGCCAGCCAGCGCCCGGTGGGGCTGATGGCGACGCCGGCGGCGTCCAGCCCCTTGGGCCAGGTCAGCTCGCGGGTGCGCTCGAAGCCCTTCTCCCTGTGCCGCCACAGGGCGACGCGCCGGGACGCGGCCAGGGTGACCGCCCACTCGCCGTCGCCGCTCCAGGCGGCCTGGGTCAGGCTCTCCCGGGTCGGCGCCATGCCCATGCCGCCCATCAAGCCGGAGAGGGCGAGCGGGATATCTTCGCCATGCCCCGCCTTGCCCGCCTCCAGATCGAGCATGAAGGTCTTTTCCGTCTTCAATCCGCCCGTTTCATTCAGACGGATGAAACGACCGCGCCCGTCCGCGCCGATCAACACGAAACGTCCGGTGTCGGCGAGGGGCTGGATCCGCAGCGGGGGATGGTCACTGACGAACTCCAGCTTGTGATCCTCGACGCGGCAACCCTCGATCGCCTGAGGCAAGGGGATGGAACGCACCCGACCTGCTTCGCCGCTCAGCAGCCAGCCTCTGGGGTCATGGGCCAGCGCGCCGTTCGGTGGAATGCCAGGCAGCACGCGGGGGATATCCCAGGGTCGCGGTTGATTCAGATCCCAGCGGCGCAGGATGGCGGCGTCGCTCAGGGTCACCAGACCGCCCTCGCCGTCGAAGGCCCCCTGTAGCTGTCGGCTGCACGCCGGGGGTAGACGGTGCGGGTTTCGATTGGCGGGCTCATTCTGATTACGCAGATCGACCAGCTGCAATGCGCCTTCTTCATCCCGTTGAAGCTGCCAATCGCCGTCGGGTGCGACGAAGGTTTCGTCCTCTTGGCCCGCCCCTTCCGATGGCACAACCTCCCCGTCCAGCGTAATATCGAAAGGGGCGTCGTCCGGCTCGATCTCCCGCCCTTCGCCGATACCGCCTCGCGCCGGTTCCAGGTCCCACAGCCGCCAACGGTTGTGCAGATCCGCCGCCGCCAGCCAGCGACCGTTGCGGCTGAAACGGACCCGGTTGACCAGGCTGGCATGTCCCGCCAGGGTTCGGCCTTCCACCGCGCCGTCGAGCCGCCCCAGATCCAGCAGCAGGATCCGCCGATCCCAGCCGAACAGGGCCAGGCGTCCGCCGTCGGGGCTGAAGCGGGCATGGCGCACCCGCACATCCTCCAGGATCGGGGTGCGCTGCTCGATACCCGCGCCCGCTTCCGCCACCCGCCAGAGCTGGATGCGACCCAGCTCATCGATCCCCGCCAGCCACTTGCCCCTCGGGCCAAGGTGCAGGCGCTGACCCTTTTTTGTCTCCAGGGGAATCGCGGAAGGGGTGCGCGCGAATGCGCGCCCCTCCGCCAGCGGCCACAGCCGCGCCCCTTCCCCGCCGCCAGCGCTGATCAGACCGTGGGGGGAGACGGCCAGGAATTCCGCCGCCCGGTTCTGGCTGCCGATGACCCCGCGGGTCGGTTGATGACTGGCGTCCATGATCCAGCTCCCAATCGCGCCTCGCGCGCCCCCGGCGTAGAGCGAATCGCCATCAAGCGCCAGCGCGGTGATCCCCTCGCCCGTCATGTTCGAGTCGAGATCCGGGTTCCCGTCCTTGAACGGGTCCGGTACCTGGATGCCGGAGAGACGCAGCACGCCCTGCTCATCCCCGCTGACCAGTCGTCGCGCCGCGATCGCCAGGGCGGTAATGGCCGCCTCGTGTCCCCGCAGCTCGATCGCCTCGATCGAATTTCCGCCGTCATCCAACCACCAGCCCTGAATCCGCCGCGCCTCATCGACGCCGATCAGCCACTCGCCGGCGAAGCGTATTTGGGTGACGGGCGCGTCCGATTCCAGGGGGCGAAACGACGCCGCTCCTCCATCATCGCTTGCCCCGTGGAGGGCGATTGCCCCTTCGCTGTTTACCGTTGCCAATCTGCGCCCAGCTGGGTCCAGGGCGATATCGCGCAAACCCCTCAGCACAGAGATATTTCGCGCCTCTACCCAACTCGAATGAAGCGCCCCCTCCCCTCTGCCACCCTCCGAGGAGGATGCCGCTATAGCTGGAAGCCGGCTAGTGGATGATTTAAACCTCTCGGCACTTTCAGACATTTCCCCCTCACCCCAACCCCTCTCCCCAAGGGGAGAGGGGCTTTTGCGACGTTCTCCCGCAGGAAGGGGGAGATGGCCAGGCGCGACCCTGGGGCTACCGAAGCTCTGCTGGCCTTTCTCTCGCCACCAGCGAACATCGCCGCGACCATCCAGCGCCGCCAGCGAGTCGCCCGACTCGGAGAATAGGAGACGGGTGATGCCTGCCGGGAAATACCAGGTCTCGTCCGCCGTTTCGCCCTCAAGCGCCCGAGGCCAGGACCACACCCGCACCGCGCCGTCCACGCCGCCGCTGGCCAGCCATCGGCCATCGCCGCTGAAGGCGAGGTGGCTGACCATGGCGTTGGCCAGGGGCAGATCCACGGGGGTATTCGCCTGATCCCCATCGGAACTGGCGAGGGACCACAGTCGCGCCCGTTTGTCGCCGCCCGCGCTGACCAGCCACTCGCCATCGGGGGAGAAACGCAGATCGTGAATGGTGGTGGAGTGCCCCCCGACCCGCGCCACCCTGGAGGGCGTCCCCGTGTCGTCGAACTCGCCAAGCCAGATGCGATGATTCCCGTCCGCGAAGGCGATTCGCCGCCCCTCGCCCTCCAGCGCCAGGGCAGTTACCTTACCGTCGTGCACCAGGGCACTGGCCTTGCCGCCCTGCTCCAGCTTGCGCGGCCCATCCTGGGACATCCCCTGGGCGTCCAGGGTCCACAGCCATAATCCTTTTTTCTGATCCAGGGCGGCGATCCGCCGGCCATCGTCGCTCACGCGAATCTCACCTACCCCGCCCGGCAGACGGCCAATCCCGCGTCCGTCCAGGCCCGCCAGCAGTTCCCGCAGGCGTCCCTCCGCCCGTGCCCGCGCCGCGAGATCACCCGTTTCGGTCATGCGCAGCAGGTGCAGGGAGAGCAGCGAGGCGAGCACCGGACGCTCCGCCATCACCTCATCCGCCTGACGCTCCAGCTTGCGAATCTGCAAGCCCTCAGCGAGCATTGCCACCTTGGCCCGCTCCGCCAGATTCCACAGGCTGAAGCCGAGCAATACCGCAAAGGAGGCCGCCAGCAGGCCGATGGTGACGCGGCGTTTGCGACGGGAGCGGTGATGGACCTCGTGGCGGCTGCGATGGATGAAGTCGCGGATCTCCGGCTCTGGACGCAGCCGCCCGCGGTAGGGTTCCAGGTAGAGCAGAAAGCCCTCGTCGAGCAGGGCGTCGGAAGACTCCTTGCGGGCGATGTACTCCTTGTGGCGATTGCGCAGCGATTGCCTCAATTCGAGCAATTCCCGCTCCAGTCCGCTCATCCAGGCGAAAACGGTGGCGGCGAGGGTATCGTGACGCAGCTCCAGGGTCTCGCGCTGCGGGTCCTCGCGCAGGATCCGGCTCTCAATCAGACGCCGCAACAGCTCCTCCATCTCGCGGGGGGCGATCGCTTCCCCGTAATGGAGAGCGTCCTGTGCCAGATCGGCCCGGGTAACCACCTTCTTGGTCCCCTCGCCGGTGACCAGCGCCTTGAGCAGTTGCCGCCCCTGGTCGGGATCTGGCAGACGCGCCACCTCCTCCTCCAGAAAACGGGCCAGGATATCCTCGATGCGCCCCTCGCCCTCATAGGCCGCGGTGGTGATGCGCGGCGTCTCGGCGCCGCTCTCCAGCGCCTTGCGGTAGAGACGGTCCATGACCACCTGGAGATAGGGCAGCTCGACGCCCCCTTCGCCGGTCAGGCGCTTGACCACCGTCGCCGCCAGCCCTTCTTCGATCGTCACCCCGCACACCGCACAGGCCGCCTCCACCGCCCGCGCGCCGTCCTCGCCCGACATTCGCCGCAGCCACAGGCGGTTTTCGAACAGGGAGGGAACCTCGTTTTCAAGCTCGGTGAGCTGGGCGAGGTACTCCTGGCGAATGACGAACAGCAGTTTGAGGTCGATGCGCTCGTCGATCAGGGCGCGCAACTGGCGAGCGAAGCGGCGACGGGTATCAAGGTCGTGATAGATAAACAGCTCTTCGAACTGATCGAAC
>JAABSM010000159.1 GCA_011390365.1 Gammaproteobacteria bacterium | reverse complement strand
CGTTCCCATGCGCCGCATGGGAATGCCGTCTTGACCGCGTCGCGGTCCGAGTCGGGGTGCGGCGCATCCAAGACAACTGAGATATCTTGCTAATCAAGTCGTAGGTTGGGGTGACGATAGGCACCCCAGCGCCTTTGGCTTCTCCCGTGCCGCGTAGGGCGGGCTTCGTCCCTAAGCCCAATCTACGGCCGCGCCCGATAGAGCTAGTGGGAATTGTCGTCGTCGGGATCGATAGGCCCTTGGCGTTTATCCAAAAGCTCCCTAAGCCGGGCAAGGCCCACTTCATCAAGGTCGCGCAGGCGTTCCTCTGGAGCTAGTCCTCGCAGGCGTTCCTCAGGGAGCAATCCGCGCAGGCGCTCTTCGGGTGATAGTTCCGGTAATACCTCGCGTGCGACATCGCGGCGAAAGTCTTCAAAGGTATAGGGCATGGCGATACCAGTTGATTGGTAATGATGATAGATCTCGTTCAGGATAGAGACGCGGTCAGGCTGACGCCAGTGGTAGTTTTGCGCACCCAGGATGACGCGTGCAGCCTCGAAGCTGAACAGTTCCCAGAGCGCATTACGTGGTTCCGGCTCAACCTCCCTGGGCAGAATCAGAGTGATCTCGCGGTTGAGGATCCTTAGGCCAAAAATCCCAGGTTGATGTTCCTGGGCATCAGCATTGCTCAGCAGGTCCCGTGGACGACGGGTGGATACCGCATAGAGGCCACAATCCTCTGGCCGGGCATCCATGGCAAACGCCTTGCGGTAGTTGACATAATGGCCAATCAGCTCCTCGATGGACCATGAAGTCAGGCTTTCGCCGCCTGACTTGTAGGTCAGCAGGTTATATTTGCGAAGCCCATCCAGCCCATCGCATGGCTCGGGTGGCAAAGGCCCTTCACCACGAATGATCACCACATCCAGTAGCTGGCGTTTACGCGCCACATCCACTTCCAGGTCCACAGAATAGCAAGTACCGGTGAAGTAATCGGCCAAGGTCAGGCCAAATAGCCTGTGCCAGTTGATCATACCTGGTGGCTCGTTTGGTGGTTAGTGGTGATTTCTTGTATAGAAACTAGCACAAGGTGATAGGAATATCCATTCCCTGGCCTGGATCGGTTGGTGGGGCGGCGTGAGCCGGTGCGGGCGGCTACGACCGGATCGTTTGGCTTGACGCTGCCTTCGTTTTAGGTCGACGATCTCCACACCGTCAAACGTTGCGGTCGGGAGTGCAACTCCCGACCGGCTAGTCGAGCAGAACGCCCATTCAAGCTCACCCCTCCCGCAGCAACGCCATCATCTCCTCCACACCCATGCGCGCGCCGGTATCGGCGCCGGAGAGGAGGCTGTCGGCGAGGTCCCGTTTCTGGTGGTGGAGGGCGATGATGCGTTCTTCGATGGTGTCTCGGGTCACCAGGCGGTAGATGGTGACCGGGCGTTGCTGGCCGATGCGGTGGGCGCGGTCGGAGGCTTGGTCCTCGACGGCGGGGTTCCACCAGGGGTCGAGGTGGATGACGTAGTCGGCGGCGGTGAGGTTGAGGCCCGCGCCGCCGGCCTTGAGGCTGATGAGGAAGAGTTCGCCCTGGCCGGCCTGAAAGGCCTTGACCCCTTGCTGTCTCCGTTTCGCCGGCGTCGATCCGTCGAGGTATTGGTAACGGATGTTGCGGTCATCAAGCCACTCCCTGACCAGTTTGAGGTGGTCGACGAATTGGCTGAAGACCAGCGCCTTGTGGCCGTTTTCGAGCAGTTCCTCGACGATTTCGGTAAAGGCCTGCAACTTGGCGCTGGCGACGCCGCTGTCGGGGACGACCAGTTTCGGGTTGCAGCAGGCGCGCCGCAGGCGGGTGATCTCGGCGAGGATACGGAAGCGGACATCCTGAGGGGAGTCGTCGCCGCTTTCGGCGATGCGATCCAGGGCGGTACGGCGCAGCGCCTCGTAGAAGACCCGCTCTTCGTCGCTGAGCTCTACATGGTGGGTGATTTCGGTCTTTTCCGGCAGCTCTTCGAGCACGTCGCTCTTGATGCGGCGCAAGATGAAGGGGCGAATCAGCCGCTTGAGCTGGTCGCGGGCGGCCTTGTCGTCGCGCTGTTCGATGGGGTAGGCGAAACGCTGGTTGAACTGCTCGCGACTCCCGAGCAGGCCCGGATTGATGAAACGGAAGAGGTTCCAGAGTTCGCCGAGGTGGTTCTCGATGGGGGTGCCGGTGGTGATCATGCGAAACTCGCCGGAGAGGGCCATGATCGCCTTGGAGCGTTTGGTCTGGGGGTTCTTGAAGGCCTGGGCCTCGTCGGCGACGATGGTGCGCCACTTGACCGCGGCCAATGCCTCGCCCTCGCTTTGCAGCAGGCCGTAGCTGCAGATGATCAGGGATAGGGGGCCGGCCTCTTCCAGCATCGCCTGACGATCACCGCCGCCGAACAGTCGCGCATTGAGGGTCGGGGCGAAGCGGGCGGCCTCCTCCAGCCAGTTGGCGCAGACCGAGGTCGGCGCCAGCACCAGCGCCGGGCCGTCGGGGGCGCGATGCAACAGCATCGCCAATGTCTGTACCGTCTTGCCCAGCCCCATGTCGTCGGCGAGGCAGGCCCCGGCGTCCCAGTGGGCGAGTCGCGCCAGCCATTGAAAACCGTCCACCTGATAGTCGCGCAAGCGGGCTTGCAGGGTGGATGGAACTTCCGGTTGCAGTTGGTTGGCTTCGCGCAGGCGCTTGAGGCGCTTTTTCCAGGCGCTGTCGCTGATGACCTCCAGCCCCTCGGCGGCCTCGTCGAGCAGGCCGCTGGCCAGGGGATGGATGCGCCCCTTGTGTTGCAGGCCGCGCAGTCGTTCCAGGCGCTTGTGCAGCTCCCGGCTGAGGCTGAGATACTGGGAGTCGCCGAGGCGCACGAATCGCCCCGGCGAGCCCTCCAGCAACTCCAGCAGACGCGCCATCTCCAGCACCTGGCCATCGTCCAGCGCCAGTTCGCCGGAAAGGGCGAACCAGTCCTGCTGCGCGCCGACCCGCAATTGCATGGCCCCGAGTTCCCGCCGCCGGGCCAGCCGAATCGCCTTGCCCTGGGGCCACTCCAGCAGCACCTGATCGTCCATCTCTTGCAGGGCTTCGAGGGTCTCTAGCGCCGCCTCCGGGTCGTCCAGATGCCAGTTCCACTCCTCCGGATCCAACGCCGGGCAGGCGCTCAACAGCTGGTCGGTCAGTTTGCGCTCCGCGGCCAGGTCCCGCCGCGCATGGACCCGTTTGCCGTCGATCTCGCCGAAGATGGAGTCCGCCCCCTCGCCGGGATAGGCCGAGGGACCGCCATCCCCCAGGGGTTTGACGCGGCACTGAATGCCGAGCCCCTCGCCCTGAGGCGCAAGCTGCAAGTGGAGCCTGCCGTCGGCATCGACCCGCTCCATATCCACCTCCATATCCCCGCCGACTTCGGAGTGAACGGTGATCAGCGGCGCGATGGCGGCGATGGTCTCCAGCACCCGGGACTCCGCCTGTTTGGGAACCTTGACACCCTTTTTGTCCAGCAACGCCCCAACCTTGCGATGCTCTTCGCTGTAGGGGTAGAGATAGACCTTGTCACCCTCCTCCCGCACCTTGTAGGGCAAGTTACTCCAATTGGCGGGTTCCAGGGCGATGCGCATACCGCCCTTTACGCGGGTCACCATGACCCGGGGCTCAGCCTTGATCAACTCTACCGGGCTGCCATTCCAGAGCACTAGCGGATGGCCGATCAAGTGAAAGATGGCGCAATCCGCATCCACTTCGAGGCGAGGTGCATAGTAGACCCAGTCGTCCTCCTCCTCTTTAATGCAGTCGCACACCTTGCGATCGGCGGGGGTGAGGGATTCTAGGGGCTGACCTTCGCCGAGGAGACGCTTCAGGGCGACGTTGCGGCCCTTGGTCCAACCGACGCCATTCGCTCGCCTCTTCTGTTCGATGGGGGCGATCTGGATCACC
>JAABSM010000158.1 GCA_011390365.1 Gammaproteobacteria bacterium | reverse complement strand
CCGGACATGCGCCAATACACCCTGCTCGATCATCTGCTGGAGTTCAAATACCTCCCCCTCAAGGCGCTACCTGGCTTCGACAGTCAGAAGTTGGCGGAAGCAAGCCGCGAAGAGCTGCGAGGACTTCCCGTCGTGCGGGAGAAGCTGGTAGAGGCGGAGCAGCAACTTGCCGCCTATCGTCAGACCCTGGAACGAAGCTACGGCCCCAAGTTGAAACTGCGTACCCATGCTTTGGCGGGGATTGGGTTGACGCGACTGGTTTGGTAGAAGTGGCTGGGAGCTAGGAGCTAGGAGCTACCATAAGCCCTACTTGCTGATCTTTTCAACGAATTCCCTGTTTCACCCCTTGACAGGTTATAACTGCCGACATAGAATTACCGGCTCTTGATTTGGCGGCCCGGCGGTCGTCCATCGCGCCACAGCCGGCGGCGATGCGAATGAATCTTCCGCAACCCGACTTTACACTCGCTTCCCGAGGGTAAGCGAAGGCGGGTTGCTTTTACTGTTTTGAATTAAGGCAACGTCCCTGGAGACGGATCAGATGGCAACGATCAATCAGTTGGTGCGGAGACCGCGCAAGCGCAAGATAGAAAAGAGCAATGTGCCGGCGCTTGAGGCGTGTCCGCAGAAGCGCGGGGTTTGCACCCGCGTCTACACCACTACCCCGAAGAAGCCCAACTCGGCGCTGCGCAAGGTGGCCCGTGTGCGCCTGACCAACGGTTATGAAGTGACCAGCTACATCGGCGGTGAAGGGCACAACCTTCAGGAGCACTCGGTGGTGCTGATTCGCGGCGGTCGTGTCAAGGACTTGCCCGGTGTTCGTTACCACACGGTGCGCGGCAGCCTTGATACCTCGGGTGTCGAAAAGCGTCGTCAGGGTCGTTCCAAGTACGGCGCCAAGCGTCCGAAAGCCTAACAAGATTTTTTTGAGCGGGAATTGTCATGCCAAGAAGAAGAGTTGCAGCCAAGCGTGAAATCCTTCCGGATCCCAAGTACGGAAGTCATCTGCTGGCCAAGTTCATCAATATGGTGATGGAGTCCGGTAAGAAGTCGGTCGCCGAGAAGATCCTCTATGGCGCGCTGGATACCGTAACCGAGCGCGGCAAGGGCGAGCCCTTGGAAGTGCTGGAACGCGCCTTGGACAATGTCCGCCCGGCGGTCGAGGTGAAGTCCCGCCGCGTCGGCGGCGCCACCTACCAGGTGCCGGTCGAGGTTCGTCCGATTCGTCGCAACACCCTGGCCATGCGCTGGTTGATCGACGCGGCGCGCAAGCGCTCCGAGAAGTCGATGGCGCAGCGTCTCGCCGGCGAGCTGATGGATGCCGCCGAATCCCGCGGCAGCGCGGTGAAGAAGCGGGAAGACACCCATCGCATGGCGGAAGCGAACAAGGCCTTCGCCCATTACCGTTGGTGATGCGCTAGCCGCATCCCGACAATTCAACGCTCTTTAACATTTTCGGATAATCCAGGACAGTGGCACGCAGCACTCCCATAGAACGGTATCGTAATCTCGGCATCATGGCCCATATTGATGCAGGGAAAACTACGACTACCGAACGCATCTTGTTCTACACCGGCATCTCTCACAAGATCGGTGAAGTGCATGATGGCGCCGCGACCATGGACTGGATGGAGCAGGAGCAGGAGCGGGGTATCACCATTACCTCCGCCGCAACCACCTGCTTCTGGAGCGGAATGGCCCGGCAGTTCAAGGAACACCGGATCAACATCATCGATACCCCGGGACACGTCGACTTCACCATCGAAGTGGAGCGTTCGCTGCGGGTGCTGGATGGCGCATGCGCGGTGTTCTGCGCCGTCGGCGGCGTCGAACCGCAGTCCGAAACCGTCTGGCGTCAGGCGGACAAATATCACGTCCCGCGCATTGCGTTCGTCAACAAGATGGACCGCATGGGCGCGGACTTCTTTCGCGTCGTCGCGCAGCTTGCCAAGCGACTGGGCGCGCATCCGGTGCCGGTTCAGATCCCCATCGGCGCCGAAGAACACTTCAAGGGTATCGTGGATCTCGTCAAGATGAAGTCAATCATCTGGGATGAGGAGAACTACGGTACGACCTTCACAGAACAGGAAATCCCACAGAATCTTCAGAAGACCGCCGAAGAGTGGCGCATGAAGATGGTCGAGGCCGCCGCCGAGGCGGACGACGACCTGATGGAGCGCTATCTCGAAGAGGGCGAGCTCAGCGAAGAGGAGATCAAGCGGGGATTGCGGGCGCGCACGCTCAATAGCGAGATCACTCCCATGCTGTGCGGCTCCGCCTTCAAGAACAAGGGCGTTCAGGCGATGCTTGATGCCGTGGTTGACTACATGCCGTCGCCGACGGAGGTGCCGGCGATTCGCGGGGAACTCGCGGACGGTACGGAACAGAGCCGCAAGGCCTCCGACGACGAGCCGTTCGCGGCGCTGGCGTTCAAGATCGCCGGCGACCCCTATGTAGGTACCCTTGCCTTTTTTCGTGTATACTCCGGGGTGCTCAAGAGCGGCGATGCGGTATTTAATCCGATCAAGGGCAAGAAGGAGCGCATCGGTCGCATCTTGCAGATGCACGCGAACCACCGCGAAGAGATCAGCGAGGTACACGCCGGCGACATCGCCGCGGGCGTAGGCCTCAAGCAGGTTACCACCGGTGAGACCCTGTGCGACATCAACCACCCGATCACCCTGGAGCGCATGGAGTTCCCCGAGCCGGTGATCTCGGTGGCGGTGGAGCCCAGAACCAAGGCGGACCAGGAAAAGATGGGCGTTGCCCTGGGCAAGCTGGCCCAGGAAGACCCGTCGTTTCGGGTACGCACCGACGAAGAGTCGGGGCAGATCATCATCTCCGGCATGGGCGAGCTCCATCTGGAAATCATCGTCGACCGTATGAAGCGGGAGTTCGGGGTCGCGGCCAACGTGGGTAACCCCCAGGTTGCCTACC
Organism: Gammaproteobacteria bacterium; assembly: GCA_011390365.1. Classification (GTDB taxonomy): domain Bacteria; phylum Pseudomonadota; class Gammaproteobacteria; order Chromatiales; family Chromatiaceae; genus SLIM01. The sequence continues at coordinate 1,035 of JAABSM010000158.1, read as the reverse complement.
GCGAGACGATACGCGCCAGCGTCGAGCAGGAAGGCAAGTTCGTGCGTCAGTCCGGTGGCCGCGGCCAGTACGGTCACGTCTACCTGCGCATCGAGCCCCAGCAAGAGGGGGCGGGTTACGCCTTCGTCAACGCCGTTGTCGGCGGGGTAGTACCCAAGGACTATATTCCCGCGGTGGACAAGGGTGTCCAGGAGTCGCTCGCCAACGGCGTCCTAGGCGGCTATCCGATGGTGGATGTCAAGGTCACCCTCTTCGATGGCTCCTACCACGACGTCGATTCGTCGGAGATGGCCTTCAAGATCGCCGGCTCCATTTGCTTCCGGGAAGGTGCGGCCAAGGCCAAGCCGGTGCTGCTTGAACCGATGATGAAGGTCGAGGTGGTGACGCCGGAGGAGTACATGGGCGACGTGATGGGGGATCTCAGTTCCCGTCGCGGCATGGTGCAGGGGATGGACGATTGTCCGTCCGGCAAGCAGATCAAGGCGGAGGTACCGCTCTCCTCCATGTTCGGCTATGCCACTGACCTGCGCTCCGCCACCCAGGGGCGGGCGACATATAGTATGGAATTCAGCAAGTATGCGGAAGTGCCGGCGAGTCTCGCCGATGCGATTGTCAAGAAACACTAACTGAGCGATAGGGGTAGAATACCGTGTCCAAGGCAAAATTCGAACGCAAGAAACCGCACGTCAACGTCGGTACCATCGGTCACGTCGACCACGGCAAGACCACTCTGACCGCCGCGATCACCGTGGTGCAGGGCAAGAAGTACGGCGGTGAAGCGCGCGCCTACGATCAGATCGACAACGCCCCGGAAGAGCGCGAGCGCGGCATCACCATCGCCACCGCCCACGTGGAGTACGAGTCCGAGAACCGTCACTACGCCCACGTCGACTGCCCGGGACATGCCGACTACGTCAAGAACATGATCACCGGCGCGGCGCAGATGGATGGCGCGATCCTGGTCTGCTCCGCCGCCGACGGCCCCATGCCCCAGACCCGTGAGCACATCCTGCTCGCCCGTCAGGTCGGCGTGCC
>JAABSM010000157.1 GCA_011390365.1 Gammaproteobacteria bacterium | reverse complement strand
GACCGGCGTGGGCGTAGGATGGGCAAAGGCGCTCCCGCAAAACCGAACAATTTCACCGAATCGCCAGCGTCGTGCCCATCAGCCGCCTGTTTGATGGGCGCGGCGCTGATAGATTGTAGCCCTGGCCAGCTATTGGCGGAGCGCCTTTGCCCATCGTTGCTGAGTGGCTCGACTTTATGGTGTTCTACTGAACAGGGGATGACTTTTCTGGCTCCGTTGGCGACGCGGGGCGTCGCCGCATGCATTCCCACGCGGAGCGGGAGAACGAGGGGATGCGAGGGTAGTTGAGCGCGCCTTTATCGTGCGGCAAAAAATCCCGTTAATCCTGAGAAATCCTGTTAATCCTGTCCATTCTTTTCCCCCGCAAACGAAAAAAGCCAGCCCCGGCCAAACCGACCGGGCGCTGGCTTTTCAGCCTCAGCGGCGGGCTATCAGTTGTTCTGAATCACGATGCTGGGGAACTTGGCGGCGTAGCTCTTGGCTTGTTGGGAGAGCTTGGCGGCGGTTTTGCGGGCGATCTCGCGGTAGATTTGTGAGATACGGGCGTCGGGTTCGGCGACCACGGTGGGTTTGCCGCCGTCGGTCTCTTCACGGATGCGGATGTCCAGCGGCAGGGCGCCGAGGAAGTCGACGTTGTATTGGGCGGCCATGCTTTCGCCGCCGCCCTGGCCGAAGATGTGCTCTTCGTGACCGCAGTTGGAGCAGATGTGGGTGCTCATGTTCTCGACGATGCCGAGTACCGGGACCTCCACCTTTTCGAACATCTTGAAGCCTTTGCGGGCGTCGAGCAGGGCGATGTCCTGGGGGGTGGTGACGATGACCGCGCCGGAGACCGGGACCTTCTGGGCGAGGGTGAGCTGGGTGTCGCCGGTGCCGGGGGGGAGGTCGATGACCAGGTAGTCGAGCTCGGCCCAGTTGGTGTCGTTGAGGAGCTGCTCCAGGGCCTGGGTGACCATCGGGCCGCGCCAGATCATGGGGGTCTCTTCGTCGATCAGGAAGCCGATGGACATGGCTTGCAGGCCGTAGTTGGTCATCGGCTCCAGGGTGGTGCCGTCCTTGGATTCGGGCTGGCCGGAGACGCCGAGCATGCGCGGCTGGGAGGGGCCGTAGATGTCGGCGTCGAGGACGCCCACGGTGGCCCCTTCGGCGGCGAGGGCGAGGGCGAGGTTGACCGCGGTGGTGGATTTGCCGACGCCGCCCTTGCCGGAGGCGACGGCGATGATGTTCTTGACGTTGTCGATGGGCTTGAGGGCCTTCTGCACCGAGTGGGCGACGACTTTCCAGGAGATGTCGGCGGTGGCGGAGGCGACGCCGTCGACGCCCTGGACCGCTGCCTCGACGGCGCTCTTGAGTTCACCGATGAAGCCGTTGCAGGGGAAGCCCAGCTCGATCCTGACGCTGACCTTGTCGCCGTCGATGGCGATATCCTTCACCGCCTTGGCGCTGACCAGGTCCTTGTTGAGATGGGGTTCGGTATAGCCCTTGATGGCCTCTTCGATCTGTTCGCGGGTCACTTCTGACATGGTTGTCTCCAGAGTGGGCCGGGGCTTCATTGGTGCTTCCCGGGCCTTAAGAATTACTGCTCACGAGCGGGTGGAATCTAGCCGGCGCATTCTACACGACCGGCGCGGCGTCCAGAAACCGGCTTGCCGTCGTTGTCGCGGGGTTCCAAGGGGCGCGGCCCCCTCCCGAAATGGAGTCGCTTGTGTGATAATGGAAGGTTTACATCGCCCTATCTTCAAGCAACCCAATCTAGCCGGACGGTATCCCATGCAACAACGTAAGATCCTGGTCACCAGCGCCCTGCCGTATGCCAACGGGCCGATACACATCGGCCATCTGGTGGAATACATTCAGACCGACATTTGGGTGCGCTTTCAGAAAATGCAAGGCCACCAGTGCTACTACTGCTGCGCCGACGATACCCATGGCACGCCCATCATGTTGCGCGCCGAGAAGGAGGGGATGACCCCGGAACAGCTGATCGATCGGGTGTGGCACGAGCACAAGGCGGACTTCGACGGCTTCCTGGTCGACTTCGACAACTACTACAGCACCAACTCGCCGGAGACCCGCCACTACGCGGAGGATATCTACCGCAAGCTGCGCGACGGCGGCCTGATCGAGGCGCGCTCCATCGAGCAGTACTACGATCCGCAAAAGGAGATGTTCCTGCCCGATCGCTTCATCAAGGGCGAGTGCCCCAAGTGCCACGCCAAGGATCAGTACGGCGACTCCTGCGAGGCCTGCGGCACCACCTACCAGCCCACCGATCTGATCGAGCCCTTCTCGGCGGTCTCCGGGGCGGCGCCGGAGCGGCGCGAGTCGGTGCACTACTTCTTTCAGCTCGACAAGTGCGCCGATTTTCTAAGCGGCTGGATCCAGCCGCCGCGGGTGCAGGCGGAGTCGGGAAACAAGCTGCGGGAGTGGCTGGAGTCGGGGCTGACCGACTGGGACATCTCCCGCGACGCCCCTTACTTCGGCTTCGAGATCCCCGACGCACCGGGCAAGTACTTCTACGTTTGGTTGGATGCGCCGATTGGCTACATGGGCAGCTTCAGGAACCTGTGCGACCGCGAGGGCATCGACTTCGACAGTTTCTGGGACAAAGAGAAGGCCGCCGAGGCGGGCACCGAGCTGTATCACTTCATCGGCAAGGACATCCTCTACTTCCACGCCCTGTTCTGGCCCGCCGAGCTGAAGAGCGCCGGCTACCGCACCCCCAGCGCCGTCTTCGCCCACGGCTTTCTGACCGTGAACGGCCAGAAGATGTCCAAATCCCGGGGCACCTTCATCACCGCGTCCAGCTATTTGAAGCACCTCAAGCCGGAGTACCTGCGCTACTACTTCGCCGCCAAGCTCGGTGGCGGTATCGAGGATATCGACCTCAGCCTGGAAGACTTCGTGGCGCGGGTCAATGCTGATTTGATTGGTAAATACGTCAACATCGCCAGCCGCTCCGCCGGCTTCATCGCCAAGCGCTTCGACAAGCAACTGGCCGAGGTGGGCGGCGAGGCGATCGTCGAACAGGTCCAGCAGGGCGCGGCGGAGATCGCCGAACTCTACGAGGCCCGGGAGTATGGCAAGGCGCTGCGCAAGATCATGGCCCTGGCCGACGAGGTGAACCTCTACACCGACGGCAAGAAGCCCTGGGAGATGGCCAAGCAGGAGGGCAAGGACGCGGAACTTCAGCAGGTCTGCTCGGTGCTGATCAACTGCTTCCGACTCCTCACCATCTACCTGCAACCCATCATGCCCGAGCTGGCGCAGGGCGTGGCCAAGTTCCTTAACGTCGAACCCTTCAAGTGGTCCGACGCCGAGACATTGCTGCCCGCCGGTCACCAGATCAACAAGTACAAGCACCTCACCACCCGCATCGACCCCAAACAGATCGAGGCGCTGCTGGCGGACAACGCGGTCAACATGGAGGCCGCCGGCGACAGTCATTCACAGGCGCGCCACCCGGAAAAGCAACAGCACGAGGCGGAGGCCAACACCGTCATTGAGCCGATCATGGAGACCATCGGCATCGAAGACTTCACCAAGATCGACCTGCGAGTCGCCCGCATCGTCAAGGCCGGCCCGGTAGAGGGGGCCGATAAGCTGGTCCAGCTTACCTTGGATATTGGCAGCGAAACCCGCAACGTCTTCGCCGGCATCAAGGCCGCCTACAAACCCGAGGACCTCGAAGGCCGCCTGACGGTGATGGTCGCCAACCTCGCCCCGCGCAAGATGCGCTTTGGCGTCTCCGAAGGCATGGTGCTGGCGGCCGGGCCTGGGGGCGGGGAGCTGTATATCCTCAATCCCGATTCAGGGGCTCAGCCGGGGATGCGGGTTAAGTGAGGGATGTTAATAGACAGGATTAACAGGATTTCTCAGGATTGACAGGATTTCTTGGGGGTGTTGATTTGGTGTTTCCTGGGGTTTTTGCGTAGGTTCCGCCGTTGGCTGTTGCGGGTCTGATAGACAGGATGAACAGGATTTCTCAGGATTGACAGGATTTTTTTGGGGTGGTGATTTGGCGTTTTCTGGGGTTTTTGCGTAGGTTCTGCCGTTGGCTGTTGCGGGTCTGATAGACAGGATTGACAGGATTTCTCAGGATTGACAGGATTTCTTGGGGG
>JAABSM010000156.1 GCA_011390365.1 Gammaproteobacteria bacterium | reverse complement strand
GCCTTCCTCGACGGCGGGGCGTTTTTGTTGGGATTTTTCGCTCATGGGGTATTCACTGTATTTGATGACTCTATCGGCGCCAACGCATCTTCGTTAAATGTGCTTGCCATGGCACGGCCTCCGGATCCAATATCGTGCAGGAGCGGTCACATGAACCACGGCACTAATCCGCCCCGAATAGTTCTTGCAGTGATTTTGCGTCCAAAAGCGCCTCTCCCCAACTTTCCAATTGCTCTGGGTCAGCCTGTTTCAAGCGCTCTTCAATTGGGGTGGGCAGGGGACCAAAGCGTCGAACAAGCTGCCGGTGCAACAGGCGATAACCTCCCTGCTGCAAGCCTTGCTCCAGCCCCTTGGCAATCCCATTTCTTTCTATAGTCGTTACATATTGCATCTGCTTTTCCTGCTCCATTTGCTCAATGGCTTGGTCATATTCCGCCGTGAGATAATCAGGTAGCGCGATGGCCCAGTCGATAAAACGGTACAGATCGATGATCCGTTGTTTGGACCAACCGTGTTCGTATAATGCGCGGGTGAGGGCGATCTTGTGCTGAAGGCGAGCCTGAGCGTCGGTACGACTGGCAAGTATGCCCAAATGGGCCTGCACGACGATAGCAAACGGATTCTGGCTGCTCTTCAGCTCTCTACTTCGGTCACCAAAGTCGAGTAGCTTAACCACCGGGAAGTCGAGACGGACCCGACAGCCCCATAGTTCCCGTTGATAGCAGTCGGGGCGCCAGCCATTGTCGCCATCGGTCAGGATGGCAATGGTCGCACAGGGTTTTCTGTACCGATCAAAGATGCGAGTCTGATAGGTATAAAGCCGCTCCTCGAAATCGGTCTTACGACCCGCCTGCACCTCTACATGAATCAGTACCCATCGCTCGTCCCCCTGCCTTAAATGCACCTTGACCAGTTTATCGACGCTGCGCCGCCCAGTCTCCGCCTCCTTGAGGATCTTCTGTAGTTCCTGATCAAGAAACTCCGGTTGCCGGTTCCAATCGATATCGCCATGGATCGGCGGGAAGAAGAAGGATAGAAAGTCCGGAAAATAGCCAGTCAGGATCTCCTTCCAGGGCGAGTCATAGTCCACATCAACCATAGCGCATGTTATCCGAAGCGATCGCGTCAGCATTGCCCCATGCTTGGAATGCCGGCACCGAACCCCTCACGGCAAAACGGTGCGAAGCTACCCCCCCTTGTTCTCCAACGACTTCGCCGCATCCATCAGTTTCTGCATCTTGGGATTATCCCCCTGCCCCTTCTCCCGCATCACCTTGGCGAGGAAGGCTGAGAGGGAGAGGTTGCTGAGGTCGTCGCTGGAGACCCCGGAGAGCACCTCCTTCATGTCCTGCATCAGGTCCTGTTCGCCATCAAGATAGCCGCCGAAGAGGGTGCGTACGGTGTCGCCTTCGGCCAGCTTGTCGATGGATTTGCCCAGGGAGACGGCGTTGATCATCTTGTCGAAGAAGCTGCTCTCGCCGCCGACGATGTCGATATCCGCGCTGCGCATCGCCTCGCCGAGCACCGAGGTCTGGGCCTCGGCGACCGCCTGGCCGGCGCCGATGCGGGCCATCTCCACCGCCTGGAACAGCTCCAGCTTGAGGCGCAGCTCTTCGAATTCGCGCCCGGCTTCGCCCATGCTCTGCATCGCGGCGTACTTTTCGGTGAGACCAGCGGCCTCGGCCAGCATGCGTTCCTTGATCGCCTCGGCCTCCGAGTGGCCCTGTTGCTCGTAGACCTCCGCCAGACCGGCCTTGATCCGCACGTCGGCCATGCCCTTCTCTTCCAGGCCCTTGGCCTCCGCCTGCTGCTTCTCCAGCATGACCCGCGCCTCGGCCAGCCCCTCTTTCTCGATCGCGATAGCATTGGCCTCCTTGACCCTGGCCGCGGCCAGACCTTCGGCGGCCGCCTCCGCCTGGGCCGCCTCGGCGAGTCGAATCAGGGCCTGGGCCTTCTTCTCCGCCGCCTCGCGCTCGGCCTCTGCCAGGGTGATTTGCTCCTTGGCCTTGTGCTGGGCCGCGATCTCCTGGGCCTCCGCCGATTTGATATCCTGCACCAGCAGCTGCTGGGCCTCGCCCTCCGCCTCGATGACCTTGGCCTGGCGGTTGCGGTCCGCCTCGGAGACGACCCGCAGCTCCTTGATCCGCTCCTCCTCTTCGGCGACGGTCTTCTCCACCGCCACTCTCTGGCGGATCACCTCCTGAATCTCCTTGCGCTCCACCTCCAGCGCCTTCTCCTTGGCGATGCGTTGCAATTCAACCTCGCGCTCCCGCTCGATCGCCTCCAGTTGGCGAGCCCGCTCAACCCGCTCGGTCTCAATCGCCACCGCCCGCTCGCGATTCTTGGCGGCCACCTCGATCTCACGCTGCTTGTTCTCCTCCTGAACCGCGACCTGCTCCTCCATCTGCAAGCGTGCAGCCTCCGCCTTCTGCCGCTCTTCCGCCGCCACCTTGGCGGTCTCCGAGGCCTCCCTGGCGCGAACATTTTCGACTTCCCGCTGTTGCTTGGCCTCCGCGTCCGACTGTTGACGCTCCAGCTCCAGGATCGCCTCGCGCGCCTCCACATCCTTCTTCTTGATGCGCATCTCTTCGTCGCGATCGTAGTTATTGGTCAGCACATGCTGCTCGGCGGTGAGCATGGTGATCTTGCGAATGCCTTGGGAATCCAGAATATTGTCCGGATCCAGGGAGCGCATCGGCGTCTGTTCCAGGTAGTCGATGGCGGCGTCTTCCAGCACATAGCCGTTAAGGTCCTGGCCGATGACCTGAATGATGCGATCGCGGAAGTTGTCCCGCTCTTGATACAGCTGCTCGAACTCCAGCTGCTTGCCGACGGTCTTGAGCGCTTCGGAGAATTTGGCGTTGAACAGCTCTTCCAGAATCGCCCGGTCCGAGGCCCGCTCGCAGCCGATGGCCTGGGCGACCTTGAGCACATCCTCCACCGTCTTGTTGACGCGCACGAAGAAAGTCACCTTGATGTCGGCGCGAATGTTGTCCTTGCAGATCAGTCCCTCGTGGCCGCGGCGGTCGATCTCGATGGTCTTGAGGGAGATGTCCATGACCTCCGCCTTGTGCACCAGCGGGATCACCACCATGCCGGTAAAGCTCACCGACAGCTTGTCGCGCATCTTGTTGACGATCAGCGCATGCCCCTGCTCGACCTTTTTCAGGAACTTGAAGACCAGCAGCACGACGCCGACCAAAAAGATCAGAACGCCGATGGCGAAGGTAAACAGGGTGCCGGTAAGGAATGACATATCTCTTATCCTCTCGAAAGATGCAGTTACAGGTTTCTTTAAAGTGCTGTTTCGTCCAGCAGTTGCGCCGCGATGGCGTCATAGGCGCGGATCAGAAAGGCCTCGCGCTGATCGTCATACTCCACGATCAACGCCTTGTCGCCCCGCTTCAGGCCATTGCCCTCGCGGGCGCGCACCTGAATCAGCAGGCCCGCGCCGCCATCGTCGAACTCCGCCTGGCCGTACTTTTCAGTGACCTGCATGGTGCGAATCTGGCACAGCTTGCCGATCAGCGCAACGCGGCTCAGCCCCTCGTTGGAAGGAAAAAAGCGACGCAGCGGACGGATCAACAGGGCGCTGACCAACACCGCGAAGATGAGACTGACAATCAGCAGCAGCAGACCGCCGACGATGTACCACACCCCTTCGGTGACGAACTGGCGCAGCAGCTCCGAACCCAGGGTGGCGAAGAGCCAGCCCCACAGGATCGGCAGGCTGAGGGCGACGGCAGAGGGGACGCCGGTGAGACCGGTGGAGGCGAGAAAGCCGCCGACGACGCCGCCCTCGTCTCCCGCGACGCCGCTATCGCCGCCGCCGAAGTCGAAGAAGTCGAGATCCAACGCGCCGAGAATGACCATCAGCCAATAGAGAAGTACCAGCCCGAAAGGGATCGTCATGATGATCGCGGGGAAGGTGAACATGTTTTTATGATCCCTGAACTGGTTTCGTCTCGGGTCTGGTTCGAGCGGGTCGCCAGACCATGGATTTTCACCGTCGCACCCATGGTGAATCAAGGGTGATGTGGCGCTATGGCGACCTGCGTCAAATTAACGGTAAGGGAAATCATAGCAGAAATCGGCATCCTTCATACTCTAGTTGACACTCCGTGGTCCTGGGAGTGAGGGCTTCCAGCCCTCACGAGGG
>JAABSM010000155.1 GCA_011390365.1 Gammaproteobacteria bacterium | reverse complement strand
TTAACAGGATTTTAAGGATTGACATGATGTGATTGTAGTGCCGGCTAGGGGGTCTGTCCGGCTTAGGCGTAGAGTTGATGTATGCCCATCCTGGAACATGGCGGCATCAGCTCGTTACGCCAGGACATTGTTCGCGAACTGAGCATCCTGTAAATCCTGAAAAATCTTGTTAATCCTGTCTATTCTCCCTATTGCGCTGTCATGCTGAATAGGAATGTAGGCCGGATAAGCGTAGCGCATCCGGCCTACAATATGCTTCTGCAAAACCATCCAGCGAGGAAGTGTATCCTTCCACCAGCGGGCGCGCCCCCGGCCATGCGATATGGCCTTTTCTGGAAACCGCCCGATGGATCAATCCGCGAAGACGTCTTGCAGGAAGTGCCGCATCGCGCGCCAGGAGCGCTGGTCCGCCTTGGCGTCATATTTGAGCGCGGGGATGCCGCGTTTGTCCGCGCCCGGGTCGGTGAAGCTGTGGCGCGCGCCGCCGTAGGTGATGATCTGCCAGTCCAGGGCCGGGTTCTGCTCCAGCTTCTGCTGGAACTCCAGTTGCACCTCATCACTGACGAAGGGGTCGTCGCCGCCGTTCAGCACCAGCAGGGGCGTGACGATGCGATTGGCCTCCTCCTCGTCGGCGGCGGGCAGGGAGCCGTGGAAACTGACCACGCCGTCGAGATCCGCGCCGGCGTAGGCGGCTTGCAGCACGGTGCCGCCGCCGAAACAGTAGCCGATAGCCGCCACGTCGTCAGCGGCGACCTGCTTCTGGTCGCGCAGGATCTCCATCGCCTTGAGGGCGCGCTCACGCCACCACTCCTTGTCCGCGGTCACCGCCTGCATCCAGGTCTTGGCCTGCTCCGGCTCGTCGGTCAGCTTGCCGGTCCCGTACATGTCCACCGCCAGGGCCACGTAGCCCATCTCCGCCAGCATGCGGGCGCGGCCCTTCTCGTAGTCGGACAGCCCCCACCACTGCGGGAAGACCAGCACGCCCGGGTGGGGCTCCTTGATCGCGTCGTCGTAGGCGAGATAGGCGGTAAACTCCTCATCGTCGATCTTGTAGACGACATCCTGGGTTTGCACCTCGGCTTGCAGCGTCAGGCTGCAAAGGAGCAATGAAAAGGGAATCACTCGTTTGAACATGGTCGGCCTCCATCGATTTCTATTAAATGTGAGCGAACGTAAGTTTGAGGCATACTTGCCAGGATTGTAAATAGTGGCCATGAGAATTTTGGAGATTCGGGGGCGCAATACTTTTGGCGCGGCTATACCAACGGCTACCCCGCCGGCTCGCCAAAGCGATACATGCTCAGGCCGAGATTGCCGAGCGTGAAGCTCTGGTGCAGCCGCCGTCCGGGTTGGGCAGGATCTCCAGCCGCCCAGGCAAGGAGGATTGGCGCGAAGTGTTCCGGGCTGGGATGGGCTTGCAGGAAGGTGTCGGGCAAGCGGGCGGGATCGCTCAATTCGGCGAAGCGATTGCCTTCGATGGCATCTCGCAGCCACTCATCAAACGATGCCGCCCAGGCTTCCGGGGAAGCACCCTCGTCGCGGCTGAGGGCGCGCAGGTTATGCACCGAACCGCCCGAGCCGATTACCGCTATCCCTTCGCGCCGCAGCGGCGCCAGGGCCTTGCCGAGGGCGACGACCTCCGCCAGGCTTCCGTTGGGTAGCGAGACCTGGACTACCGGCGCATTTGCCTCGGGAAGGGCGAGCATGAGCGGGATCCAAACGCCGTGATCCCAGCCCCGTCGCGGATCGGCGGCGACCTCGATCGCGGCGGCGTCGAGCAGCTCCAGAACCCGATTCGACAAGGTCTCACTGCCCGGCGCGGGGTAGCTTAGCCGGCGAAGTTCGGGGGCGGATCCGCCGAAGTCATGGAGGGTTTCGGGCGCGGCCCCGGCGGTCACCCGAATCGGGCTGGCGATCCAGTGGGCGGAGACCACTACCACGCCTTTGGCGTCCGTCAGCAAAGATCCCAACTCGCGGATCGCCCGCTTCGCCGGGCTGTCGCCAAGCAGGATGTCGGGCGCGCCATGGGAGATGAACAGGCTTGGAGCGGCTGGCAGGGTCATCGACTCTTCTCCGTTTCTGGTCCGCGCATTTCCGCGCATGGACGAAGTCAACACTCTCAATGACAAATAAGGCCATCCGTCGGACGATGGAAGCTGTGGGATTGAAAATCATCAATGAAGCCTCCTCCCGTTTCCCCGAAACTCTCTGGCCTTAACAACAAAACCACACTGGAGAACATTATGAAATACCCTGCCCTGATCGCCTCCCTGCTATTCGTAACCACCATCACCGCCACCACCGTCGCGCATGCGGCGGAAACCGAAGGGCGGGAGGCGATCGTCGTCGAAAAGATCATCCAGAAAGACTACCAGACTACCGTCGATACGCTGCGCCAGCAACTCAAGGAGGACGGCTGGCGCTTGATGGCCGAGATCGATCTGGGAACCCGTCTTTCCAGAAAAGGGGTGGAAGTGCCCGGCGGGCTCGTTGTCTTCAAGCTGACCAGCGGCAAGAACGCCATGCCGCTGCTCGCCAAGGACGAAACTCGCTATGTCTCCGCCATGATGCCCTGCGGCCTCTCCGTCTACGGCAAGAGCGACGGCAGCGTCGTGATCTCGCGCATGAACTTTGAGATGATGGGCAGGATGATGGCGCCGGAGGTGGCCGCGGTGATGGAAAAATCCATCCGCCAACTGGAAGAGACCATTGCCGCCGCGCTCGCCAAGCTCGACGCCGAGTAGCCTCGACAACCTCAAAACAACGCACCCACTGGGCATCAAGGAAGCCTTACATGTACCACAAGAATCGCCTGGAGAGCCTCTACGATCTGGTCACCGGTGACGAGGATGCGCGGGTCTGCAAGGATATTCCCGATCGCGCCTGTAACGATCAGCCCCACAACTTCTTCGCCTATCTCGCCGCCAATCTCTTCAACAAGGTCTCGGACGAGATCGCCTCGGCCAAACTGGTGCTGCCCTGGCTGTTCGGCATGCTCGGCGTACCCGCCGGCTTCGTCGGCTTTCTGGTGCCGATTCGCGAGGCGGGGGTGCTGCTGCCCCAATTGGCGGTGGCGGCCTATATCCGCAAACTGGCGATTCGCAAGTGGGTATGGGTGATCGGCGGCTTGCTGTCGGCGCTGGCGCTGCTGGCGATGGGTATCGCCGGCATGAGTCTGACGGGCGCGGCGGCGGGTTGGGCCTTGCTGGCGGCGCTGGTGGTCTTCAGCCTGGCGCGCGGGGTGTGTTCGGTCTCCGCCAAGGATGTACTGGGCAAGACCGTCTCCAAGAGCCGCCGCGGGCGACTGATGGGCCTCGCCTCCGGTATCGCCGGAGTCTTTACCCTGTTCATCGGCATTGGCATCGAGACCCTGGGTCGCGACGCCGGGCCGATCCTGCTTAGCGGCCTGCTACTGCTGGCGGCGGCGATCTGGCTGCCGGCGATCCTCGCCTTCGCCGCCCTCAAGGAGCAACCCGGGGCCACCGAGGGGGGCGGCAATGCGTTGCAGGCTGCGCTGGAGAACCTGGCGCTGCTCAAGACCGACGCCAACTTTCGCCGCTTCGTTACCGCCCGCCTGCTGCTCCTCGGCATCGCCCTCGCCCCGCCCTTTTACGTGCTGCTGATCCAGCAACACAGCCAGGGCTTGGCCGGTCTGGGTCTGCTGGTGATCGCGGTGGGATTGGCGGACAGCATCAGCGCACCGATCTGGGGGCGTCTCGCCGACCGCTCCAGCCGGCTGGTCATGGCCCTGGGCGCTGGCCTTGCCGGCCTTCTTGGCGTGACGTTGTGGATCGCCTCCAGCTTCGGCGACGACTGGCTCGCCACCCCCTGGCTGATGGGCCTGCTCTACCTCACCCTGATCATCTCCCACGGCGGCGTGCGCCTGGGGCGCAAGGTCTATCTGGTGGACATGGCCGGCCAAGGCGACCGCGCGGCGATGGTCGCGGTCAGCAACACCGTCACCGGCATCGTCATGCTCGCCGGCGGCGTCATTGGCGTCGCCGCGATGTGGCTCGGCCCCATCGGCGTCATCGGGCTGCTTGCCCTGGTCTCACTTTTTGCCGCTTTTTATGCCTGGCGGTTGCCGGAGGTTTCGGGGTGAGGGGTGAGGATTATGTTCTCTTTTCACAGTGCAACAAATCCCATGATATGCCTTGATGGAGGGCCGGCAACCACGACGATGTCAGCCAGTCGCGGCATCCTTATCGCCGATCGAATCCG
>JAABSM010000154.1 GCA_011390365.1 Gammaproteobacteria bacterium | reverse complement strand
CAATGTCATTAACTTAAGCCACCATGGCATTCTCCGGGAGCGATGCGCCTCATTTCGTGGGTGCGCCGAGCGTTTTTGGTTCTGCATAGGATGTGCCGTCGACCGAGCGACAAGGCTTTTTATTCGGCACATCCCATGCCGGCCCGGCGATTTCCGGGCGGCCCCGGAGTAAGGCGCATCAAGGGCGGGAACCTGGCATGGCGCTTGAGTTAATGACATTGGACGCGGGCTGGCATGGAGCCGCTGTTTTCCGGCTATCTCCGTTTGGGCTGGCCATCCGCCTCCGCCAACTCGCTCAGGGCCTGGCGGTAGGTCCGTTCCAGGGTTTCCCGGGATCCGGGATCACAATCCAGCCGCTCCAGGCGACGCCGAAAGACCTCCAGCGGGTCGAGGTCGGCCAGGGTCTCGGAGAGAGACTGGCGGGCGAGGACGTGATCCCGGGCGCGGCGATCCTCGATGCGCAGCACCTCCAGCGGACTGCCCTCGACCCAGCCCTCGACCGACGCCTTGAGGTTGCCGACACCCTCGCCGCCGGTATAGACCACCTCTACCCAGCAGGCCTTGCCTTCGGTCTTCAGCGCCTCCAGCCCGGCTTGCAGTTGCCCCAGATCGCCACTGACCCGGGCCAGTTTGCGAAAACGGGGGACCTCAATCGGTTCGATGGCGGGCTTCTTCGTCCCTGCGCGCCACTCCACCAGGGTTATACCCTTGTCGGCGGCGGCGGCGAAGGTCATCGGCAGCGGCGAACCACTGTAGCGCCAGTGCTCCCGGCCGGCCACGCCCTGCGGGCGATGCAGATGGCCCAGCGCCAGATAGTCGAGTTCAGGCGGAAAGAGCTCGGCGGGGACCTGTCCCAGGGCGCCGATAAAACGCTCCGTCCCTTCCCGCCCCTCCCCCACCCCGCCGCCAGCGACATAGAGATGGCCGGTGGCGATGATCGGCAAGGCGGCCTCCTGTTGGCGGCGGATCGCCTCCGCCCTCTCCCAGAGGGATGCGTAGTGGGCCGCGATACCGTCGCCGATGCGGTTGCGGTGGGCGGAGAGATCCTCGCCCTCCGCCATGCGCCCCAGATCCCGCTCGCGCAGATAGGGCACGGCGCACACCACCGCCCGGGGCTCGCCCTGGGCATCGCGCACCAGCATCACATCATCCTCCGGCGTCTCCCCTTTCGCGCCGATGACATAGACGCGAAGATGCTCCAGCAGCCCGCGCGGGGCCTCCAGAAAGGAGGGAGAATCGTGATTGCCCCCCGTCACCAGGATGGTGCGCCCGGGCCGGGCCGCTTGCACCAGAAAATCGTAGTAGAGGGCCTGGGATTCATGGCTTGGGGTGGTGTTGTCGAACACGTCGCCGGCGATGATCAGCAGATCGACCGACCGCTCCTCCAGACGCTCCAGCAACCAGTCGAGAAACGCCCCGTGCTCCTCATGACGGGAGCGACCATAGAGGGCCGCGCCAAGATGCCAGTCCGAGGTGTGCAGCAGACGAAAAGTCACAGCGCCAGCCAGAACAGGATCGCCCCGACCACCGCGATCACCCGGCTATGGGGATCGCGCGCCACGAACACCACCGGATCCTCGTCCACCTCGCCGCGTCGCGCCAGCAGCCAGATGCGGCTCACCAGGTAGAGCACCAGCGGACAGAGAAACCAGATCACCCGCGGCTCGCCATACAGCTCCACCACCATGTCGCTGTTGATATACAGCGCCAGCACCAACACCGCCATGTAGCCCGCCGCGCCGCCGAGCTGGGAGAGGGTATCCAGATCCCCGGCGCGGTAGCCGCGCCCCACGATCTGGCTCTTGCCCCGGTCCACCAGCCCCCACAGCTCGGAGTAGCGCTTGACCAGGGCGAGACTCAGGAACAGGAACATCGAGAAGGCCAGCAGCCAGAAGGAGAGGGTTACCCCGATCGCCACGCCGCCGGCGATGATGCGGATGGTGTAGAGGGAGGACAGCAGCAGCACATCCACCACCTCGCGCTGCTTGAGCCACAGCGAGTAGCTGAGGGTCAACAGATAGTAGCCGCCCAGCACCAGCAGAAACTTGAGCGGCAGCCACCAGGCGATGACGAAGGCGACCGCCAGCAACAGCGGCGCGCCCAGGATACCGACGCGCAGCGAGAGGTCGCCGCTGGCGAAGGGGCGGCGGCACTTCTTCGGGTGGCTGCGATCGGCGGCCAGATCGAGCATGTCGTTGAGCAGGTAGACGCTGGAGGCGGTCAGACTGAAGACCACGAAGGCCATCAGCGCCAGCAGCAGGCTGTCGGAATCGAAACTGTGGGAACTGAGCAGCGGCGCGAAGATAAGCAGGTTCTTGAGCCATTGGTGGGGGCGAATCGCCTTCACGAAGCTTCGCGCAACACTGACCTCCCGATCGCCGAAGAGGGCCTCGATCTCGGTTGCTTCCCGCGCCCTCTCCCGCAGCGCCGGGGATGGCGAGACGACCACCCCGCTCGCCGCCGCCCGCCACACCGGCAGGTCCACCTCGCCATCGCCGGCGTAGCTGAAGCCCTTCTCGCCAAAGCGCTCGATCAACGCCTTCGCCTTGCCGGGACCGGCCAGATTGTTCTCCCCATCGCTAGCGATCAGCTCATCAAAGATCCCCACATGCTCGAACAGGGGTTCGACCATCAGCCGATCCGAGGCGGTCGCCAGCACCAGCCTGCGCCCCGCCTGCCTCTGCTCCTTCAGCCACGCCAGCAACGCTTGGTCATAGGGCAGCAACGCCGGATCCACCGTCACCCGCTCGGCGATGGCGCGCTTGAAGGCCGCCTTGCCCCGCAACAGCCACGCCGGGATGAGGAAAAGATAGAGGGGATTACGCTTGAGGAGCGCCAACAGCGACTCCAGCAACAGGTCGCCGCGAATCAGCGTACCGTCGAGGTCGACCGCAAGGGGCGCGTCGTTTACTGCCATACCACTGGAAACTTCATTCTTGGTTCAGATGAAAAGACGCGTTCACGCGCCCGCGATCAAGAGGCCGTGATCGCTTCCCGCCCGGGCGAGAGCCCCGGAAACGGGTCGCGAAGCGGTTGATGGGGGACCCCGACCCGCCCCGTACAGCGGCTGTGCTAGCGAACCATGCCCTGAGAAACGGTTTTTTGAAATATCGCCTTGTGTACATCCCCGAGCGAGAGCATGCCCACCAGGTTCTTGCCATCAGCAACCGGAATACGGCGAAAACGATGACGCACCATGACCGTGGCGGCGCGCAGGATGTGCATGTCCGGCGATACCGTAATCACCCCGGTGCTCATCAGGTCCTTCACCTGCAGATTCACCACATCCCTGTACTTCGCCATCATCTCGTCATAATCGATGCCCGCCATGCCGTCGGCGATCTCCTCCAGACTCGGAAACAGCCGATGCAATACATCCTTCTCGGCGATAAACCCGATCATCTCGTCATTCTCCACCACCGGCATGCCGCTGTAGCGAAACAGGCACATCATCGAGACCACGTCGATCAGATTGGTCTCCGGCGTGACGGTACGCGGGGAACTGGTCATTATCTCACTGACTTTCATGCAAAACCTCCTAACGGCTATTCTTTGTATTGCGTGAGACGCGGCATTACAGTATCACAGATTGATTTGCCGTCGAAGCATTTCCAGGGCCCGACCCGCGGCGGGCTTGTCGATCGCCGCGAGACGGATCGGCGAAATCCGCCCGCCCCGGTCACGAACAGACGGGATGGACGGGATATTCTGGCTAGACGGAATGCTGGTCCCAACCCCCATGCCCTCTGAGCGTACCCTTCATTACACCGTAAGAGGTTATCGTAAAACGCCCCCAGACAAGATCGAGGAATTGGTAAACCATCCTGGCCCTCTCCGGGGATGATGCACCTCATTTCGCGGGCACGCCGACCATTTTGGGTGCTGCATGGTAAGGATGCGCCGTCGATCAAACTGCAAGGCTCCTGATTCGGCACATCCCATACGAGCCCGGCGACTTCCGGCGGCCACGGAGTGAGGCGCATCAAGGGCGGGAGCATGGCGCGGCGCTTACTTAACAAGATTGGTAGCGCGCGGCTTGACCCGCCAATCACGCCATGGGGCCTACCGCGGAAGGACAACGCGTGTGAGCCGCAGGCGAACCACGAGTTGTCCTTCCTCGTTCGGTGCGAATTGCATAGTGCCTGGCGCGCAGCGTCCTTGCAAGCGAGATGAGCAACGGATGTTGCTCATGCTTGCCGTAGAATTTCACATCCGATTCAGGGCCAGGTTTATTCGGCCCCAACGTGCTCATCCCC
>JAABSM010000153.1 GCA_011390365.1 Gammaproteobacteria bacterium | reverse complement strand
ACCGCTCCTCGATCCTCCCTGGAAAAAGGTAAATCCAAGAAATGAAATTCGAACAATGCACATCAGCCCAAGCGGCGGAGGTCAAGAAACTCTTAACTGCTGTTTTCACGGACTCGGAGGGAGAGTGAGCGCGTTGAACGACCAGAGGTATTGGTAACACTATTAACAAGGCGCTGTGTGCGTTAGGTGTTGGTGTAGGATAACCCACTGAACTTAAATCCTCCGTCGTCCTGGCCACGGAAGGCCAGGACCCAGAGCCAGGGAGGGCATCCCTGCCACGGCAGATTCCGGCCTTCCATGGCCGGAATGACGGCACCATTCAGAAAATCCGCCAACACTTAACGCAGACAGAGCCATTAACAAAGATCAAAAAAACCGGAGAGAGCATGTACAAGATCCAAACCCTGAACAATATATCCGTCGCCGGCCTCGACCGGTTGCCCCGTGATCACTACGAGGTGGCGTCCGAGATGAGCCACCCGGATGCGATCCTGGTGCGTTCCTTCAAGATGCACGACATGGAAATGCCGGAGACGGTGAAGGCGGTCGGCAGGGCAGGGGCGGGGGTCAACAACATCCCGGTGGAGAAGATGACGGAGAAGGGCATCGCGGTGTTCAATGCGCCGGGGGCCAACTCCAACGCGGTGAAGGAGTTGGTGATCGCCGGCATGTTGATGGCGGCGCGCAATATTGGTCAGGCCTGGAACTTCGCCCGCGGCCTCGAAGGGGATGACGCCAGCATCGGCAAGGCGGTGGAGGCGGGCAAGAAGCACTTCGTCGGCTTCGAGCTGCCGGGCCACACCCTCGGCGTGGTGGGCTTGGGGGCGATCGGCGTACGGGTCGCCAACGCGGCGCGGGCGCTGGGCATGAACGTCATCGGCTATGATCCAACCATCACCGTGCAAAGCGCCTGGAAGCTGGAGTCCGGCGTGCAGCAGGCGATCAGTATCGATGAGCTGGTCAGCAAGTCCGACTTCATCACTTTCCATGTGCCGCTCATTGACGCCACCCGCGACATGATCAACGCCGACCGGCTGAAGCTGATGAAGAAGGGCGGGGTGCTGCTCAACTTCGCCCGCAACGGCATCATCGATGACGAGGCGGCGGTGGCGGCGCTGGATGAGGACCACCTCTACGCCTATGTCTGCGACTTCCCCTCCAACCTGCTCAAGGATCACCCACGCTGTATTACCCTGCCTCATCTCGGCGCCTCCACTCGCGAGGCGGAAGAGAACTGCGCGGTGATGGTCGCCGATCAGGTGCGGGAGTACCTGGAAAACGGTAACATTACCAACTCGGTCAACTTCCCCGAGATCAACCTGCCCCGCAGCGATGGGGTGCGCATCGCGGTGATCAACAACAACGTGCCTAACATGCTGGGTCAGATCTCCACCGACCTGGCCGAGGGCGGACTGAACATCATCGACATGCTGAATAAATCCCGGGGCGGGGTGGCGGTGACCCTGATCGACGTGGAGAAGGCGCCAGATCAGGCGACCCTCGACCGCATCAAGGGGATCGACGGGGTGTTGTCGGTGCGGTGTCTGGGGTGCGGAGACTAAAGCGAAGACATATTTTAACCGCGGATTTCGCCGATTAACGCAGATTCCTTTGCCGCGATGATGGCGATAAGCGTGAACGTGTGAAGCTGTAAGATAATCTGCGCCAATCTGTGAAATCTGCGGTTAACAAAACGGCGAAAGGGTAGTCTTAATGTCCGATAATGACGAACTAGGGTCGATTCGCGATCGCATCGACCGCATTGACGAACAGATCCAGGCGTTGATCAACCAGCGCGCCGAGGCCGCCCAGGAGGTGGCCCGCATCAAGCTGACCGCAGATCCCGATGCCTTCTTCTATCGCCCCGAGCGGGAGGCGGATGTGCTGCGCCGAATCAAGGAGCGCAACACCGGTCCTCTGGGTGGCGAGGAGATGGCGCGGCTGTTTCGCGAAATCATGTCCGCCTGTCTCGCCCTGGAACAGCCGATGCAGGTCGCCTTTCTCGGCCCCGAAGGCACCTTCACCCAGGCCGCCGCGCTCAAGCACTTCGGTCACTCCGTCTCCACCGTCGCCTTCGCCTCCATCGCGGATGTCTTCCGCGAGGTGGAGTCCGGCGATTGTCAGTACGGCGTGGTACCGGTGGAGAACTCCACCGAGGGGGTGGTCAGCCACACCCTCGATCGTTTCCTCACCTCGCCGCTGCTGATCTGCGGCGAGGTGAGCCTGCGCATCCATCATCACCTGATGACTCTCGAAACCGATCTGAAACGGATCACCAGGGTCTTCTCCCATCAGCAATCTCTGGCCCAGTGCCGGCTGTGGCTGGATCGCAATCTCTACCACGCAGAGCAGGTGGCGGTGGGCAGTAACGCCGAGGCGGCCCGTCTGGCGCGGGAGAAACCGGGCAGCGCCGCCATCGCCGGCGAGATGGCGGCGGAGCTCTACGAACTGCCGATTCAGGCAAGCAACATCGAAGACGAACCGGACAACACCACCCGCTTTCTGGTCATCGGCAAGCAGAAGGCGCTGCTCAGCGGCGCGAACAAGACGACGTTATTGCTTTCAACTCGCAACGTGGCGGGTGGGTTGAATGCGCTCCTCGCGCCGCTGGCGGAGCACGACATCAGCATGACTCGCATCGAGTCCCGCCCCTCCCGGCGCGGCAATTGGGATTATGTCTTCTTCGTCGATATCGAAGGCCACCAGGATGATCCCCGCGTCGCCAAGTCGTTGGGGGCGCTGCGTCACGAGGCGAGCCTCTACAAGGTGCTTGGCTCCTACCCGGTGGCGGTGCTCTAGCAAGCCGGAATGAACTGGCTCTCCCGTACCGCCGCCTCGATACCCGGGCGCTTCGTCCCCTTCCTGGCCAACTCTCAGCTGCGCAAGCTCTTCGGCGTGGAGGTGGACAAGGGCGATCAGCACTACCAGACCATCCACAACGTGGCTCTGTGTGAGGCCTTATGAAGGCTTTGGCCCGGCCATACTAACCGGGAGCCCCACCCCCAATCCCCCCATGGGTGAATTCCCGACCCTTCACCCGTACATTAAAGCGAATCGGCGGGAATCGGCCCAGCCACCACATCACCCGGAGAATTCAATGAGCGACGGCAGCAAAGAGCGACAGGTCATGATGGTCATGCGCAAGCTACTCGGCAACATCGTCAAGGAGACCACCCCGCCCCCGGGCATGCGTCACCCCCTCTCCGACGGCACCCTGACGGATATCAAGATGGCCTTCAGCCTCATCGCCGCCCGCGAAAAGGAACTCGGCGAAGCCGCCGGCCTGTCCCAGGAGCGCCCCTATTTTACCGACGAAGAACCCGCCGCCAAGGTCGTCCCCATCTCCGGCATCGGCAAGGTCAAAAAGATCCCGGAATAGGGCAGGGCGGTCCGCCCCAATGCCCGCCGACGCATGCCCGACGTAGAAGCCTTCATCCAGCGCTGGCAAAACGCCACCGGCTCCGAGCGCGCCAACCATCAACTCTTCGTGGCTGAGCTGTGCGACCTCCTTGAGCTGCCGCGCCCCGATCCCGCCACTGAAGACAACGCCGAAAACGCCTATGTCTTCGAGCGCCTGGTGAACTTCCACAACCCCGACGGCGCCACCAACCGGGGCTTTATCGACTGCTACCGGCGCGGGGCGTTCATCCTTGAGGCCAAGTCCACCGGCAAGACGCTGGGCTCCGGCATGTGGGACAACGCCATGCTGCGCGCCCAAGGGCAGGCCGTCGCCTACGCCCGCGCCCTGCCCAAGGAGGAGGGCCGCCCGCCCTTCGTCATCACCCTGGACGTGGGCACGGCGCTGGAACTCTACAGCGAATTCAGCCAATCCGGCGGGGCCTATGTGCCGTTTCCCGATCCCCGCTCCCATCGCATCCCCCTGGCCGACCTTTACCAAGAGGGGATCCGCGAACGGCTGCGCAAGATCTGGCTCGAACCCCTCACTGTTGTTTCTCAAAAAGCACCACCGCCAATTTCCCAGTTTAATCCACAGCCGCTCGCTCTCAATCTCGCGCATTGAGCCACCGGTGAGATCGGCCTGGAAGGTGAAACAGAGTGAGAACAGGAAAATCCCCCGCGCATGAAAAAGGGGAGCCGGTAGGCTCCCCTTTTAGTCGCAGTCAATGTGACAGTGGTTCTCAGAAAGGCAAGTCGTCATCCGGGTCGAACAGATCGAGCTGAGACCACTTGCGCGGGTCATCGAGGTCATGATGAACAGAGTCGGGAGTTTGCTGCTCACAAAGCAGTTGCATGAACGACAGTTGGTGCTCGTCCCAGAGGGTATTCGCGAGTTCGTTGAGCAGTTCCCACACCGCCAGCGCCTCTTCCGGTTCCCAATAGCGCGGGGTGGTGAGTTTGACCGGCTCTCTCATGGCTTGAGCTCCTCCAGGGC
>JAABSM010000152.1 GCA_011390365.1 Gammaproteobacteria bacterium | reverse complement strand
CAGAACCCAAGCCAGAACCCAAGCCAGAACCCAAGCCAGAACCCAAGCCAGAACCCAAACCAGAACCCAAACCAGAACCCAAGCCAGAACCCAAGCCAGAACCCAAGCCAGAACCCAAGCCAGAACCCAAGCCAGAACCCAAGCCAGAACCCAAGCCAGCAGCAGCGCCCGAGCCGCAACCCTTGCCCCCGCCGGCAACCGCAACGACGCCGAGCGTGGATGTGGACCTGCTACGCCAACGCTATATCGCCAGCGTGGTCGCCCATGTCGAGCCCCACAAATTCTACCCCCGCATTGCCCGGCGGCGCGGCATCCAGGGCGAGGTGCGCCTCGCTATCCAGGTCGACTGCCAAGGCGCGCTGCTGAATCGCGACAGCGGCGGCGCCCACAAGATCCTCACCACCTCCGCCGACAAGGCGCTGGACGAGGCGCTGCCCCTGCCCTCCCCGCCCAAAGAGCTGGGCTGCCCGCTGCGCATCGAGTTCGGCATGGCCTACAGTCTGCGCTAGTGCAACACCCGCCAAGTGACTATGAATAATGCATGGCATATGATGTTAGTTTTTATATAAATAGTGTTATTACTTATCTAGCGGGTGCTGCACTAGCTCGCCGGCATCCCCGCGAGACACTTTTCAGGCTATAATTCCATCGACGACGAATTCACGCAGATGCACGCAGATTTTCAACAGATCGCCTGGATCGGGGGTGGCTGAAGTGGCAAGATTACTCGACCACCCAGAGCTCCCCTCATGGATCGCCGAGCTGGGCTCGGCGATCCGAGAGCCCGGCACGTAAAACCTTGACTTAGCGCAACAAACCTTAGATAACCAGTCCTCCCCAGCATTTCGTCCAGCCCATGAAGAACCACCTGCTTCTCTCCCTGGCGCGCCTTTTCGCCCTGCTGCCCCTGCCCCTCTGTCGCGGCCTCGGCGAATTCATCGGCTTTTGGCTCTACCGCATCCCCAACCGCAACCTGCATGACGCGCGCATCAACATCGACATCTGCTTTCCGGAGATGGCGAAAACGGAGAAGGAGAGATTGGTCCGCCGCAGCCTGGCGGAGACCGCCAAGACCTTCGTGGAGATGCCTTCGGTATGGCTGGGCGATCCGGACAAATGGTTCGAGCGTATCGAGGGACGTGAAGAGGCGATCGCGGCAATGCGAGACCTGCTCGCCCAAGGCAAGGGGCTGATCCTGGCCGCTCCACACCTGGGCAATTGGGAGATCGGAGCCCATCTGCTGGCCAGGGCCGCGCCGGTGACCGTGCTCTACCGCCCGCCCCGCAAGCCGGAGTTCGAAGCACTGATCCTGCGCGGCCGATCCGCCATTGGCGGAAAAATGGTCGCCACCGACGCCAGAGGGGTCAAAGCCCTCTTCAAGGCGCTCAAGAACGGGGAAATGGCGGCGATCCTGCCGGATCAGGAACCCAAGGCAGGCGGTAAGGAGGCAGGCGTATTCGCCCCATTCTTCGGGGTTCCCGCTCACACCATGGTACTGATTGGGCGGCTGGCGGCGAAAACCGGTGCGCCCATGCTTTATGTCTATGTGGAGCGGCTGAAACGCAGCCCTGGCTATCGCATTCACACCGTCACCGCCCCGCAAGGGATCCACGATAGCGACCCCCTCGTCTCCGCAACCGCCCTCAACGCGGGAGTGGAGACGTGCGTAAGGCAATGCCCCGAGCAATATCAATGGAGCTATCGGCGTTTCCGCGGCCGTCCCGACGGGGCCCCCTCCCGCTACGCATGAGGCGATCCGTCATCGCCCGCCATGTCGCGGGCATAAAAAATGGCGGCGCGCGATCTTTCGCGGCCGCCATTCCGGGCCGCCCGCCCGCGATGGGCGAGAGGCCGGGGGGTGAACGGAAGCCTACTTGATTTCCGCTTCCTGGGAGTCGCTCTCACCCTTGTTATCGACCCACGAGAGGGTGATCTTTTCACCCTTCTTGCCCTTGAACATGCTGGCAATATACGGGTTCTTGGAGACACCGCCGCTCCACTGAGCAGTCAACACGGTACGGTCGGCGACGGTGCAGGTCACTTCCTGGATGAAGTGAGGGGGGATCGGCTCGCCGGTCTTCTTGTCCTTCTGACCGGAGGGCTGCATGGGATGGGTCATCAGCGCCTTCAGCTCGACCACTCCATCCTTCTCTTTCGCACGAATCTTGATGCTTTTAGCCATGAGTAAAACTCCTGATTCTCAATCTTTCGGTTATGGGTTGGGAGTGCGAAATCGCCGATCAGCCGCCGCAGCCGCCGATGGTGACCTTGACCTCTTTCGCGGCCTTGTACAACTTGCCGCCGGCCTTCACGACCCCGACCACATCACCGGTCTTACCCATCTTGATACGGGTCTGGCAGTAGCCCATGGCGCCCGCGCCCATCACGAAATTGGCGATCAGGGGTGACGGATTGTTCGGGGCATAGATGGCGATGGACTCCACCCCATCCATGTCCGCGGAGATGGTCACCGGCACCACCGCGCCGTTTTCCGCGATCTCCGGGGCCTTGACCTCGATCTCGCCGCTCTCTTCGGCGCTGGACATCCCCAGCAGGGTCTCCATCGAGCCCGCCATATCCTTGTTGTCGAAGGCCTCCTTCGGCCACGCAGCCAGCACCTGGCCGGGGGTCAACATGCCGGCGCCAATGGCCGCGCCAACCGCACTTGCCGCCACCGAACCCTTCAGGAAAAGCCTGCGCTTGATATCTATGCTCATTCAGTAATCTCCTAGTCTTCTTTCAAACAGGAACGGAATTGAAACCGCCGGCCCCGCAACAAGGCTTCGTCTTGCACAACCATCGATACAGTCCGACGCTGGCCCTATAGCATACCTAACGGGGCGAGTTTCGCAAGAAAATGGTTCTAAAAACTGTTCCATATTAGAATGTTATAAACTACTTCTAACGCACCACCGGCCGCGGGGCGGCTCACTGAGCGGTGCGAAAACGCAGCCCACAGCCTCAAATTGGGCGGCATTCCCCCTTTTCAAGGGCAACCCGTCATTGCCCCCGCCATACCCCACGAGTCATCTACCTTCAATTCGATCTCTCGATCACGAACAGCCTGTGTTAATATTCTGGATCTACGACTTTTACATCCCTTGGCAATGGCCCGCACACCGGCCAGCCGCGGACGACCACGGAAGAGACCCTCATGAATTGGCTGTTTCTCATCCTGCTCCTGCTCAACGCGGGATTGTTCATCTGGGGACAACAGCAACCCAACCCGCTCCCCTTGCCCCAAGCCGAAGGAAATCGCGTCGTCGGCAACGGCAACCTGCTCCTGTTGTCCGAAATCGACGGTGCGACAGCCGCGGCACCCGTCCCGACCGATCCAGCCCCAAGCACCCCATCGCCCCCGCGTCACGAGCAACTGCCCGGCGATGACACACAAAACACGCAACGGGAGATGCCGCCCGAGCACACCATGGTCGTCGAACAGGAACCCCTGGTCCCCGCAACAGCCCCCGACCAACCGCCGACATCCGCTCACATTCCCCTGGACCAGATCGCCAGCTTCAACGATCAGTCGCCAATCGAGCCCAACCCTGCCCTGTCGGCGCATTCAGAGCCCGCCGCCGGACGTTCCGCACCCTCCAGACCGCCTCGGGAGAAACCGGCCGACGCCACTGAACAGGCCATCTACCTCCCACCGCTCAACCCGCCGCAAGGGAGCGGTGACGGCATAGCCACCAACTTCTCGGTCGACCTCGCCCCGCCACCGAGGGCATACCGTTGCGGCATCCTCGAAAGCATCGCTGACGAACTGACCGGCTATCGCATCGTCGAGCAGATGCAGATGCGCAACATCTCGGCGCACCTCACCAAGGATCCTGGCGACGGCGCCTCCTTTTGGGTTCTCATCCCCCCCCAACCCACCCGCGGACAGGCCAACGAAATTGTCTCCATCCTTGCCAACCAGGGCTTCACCGACACCTGGCTGGTTGACCGCGGCGACCTGGAAAACGCCATCTCTCTCGGTCTTTTCAACAACCGCCAGAACGCCCAGCATTACATGACACGAATCGCCCGCCTCGGGCTGCCGGTAGAGCTGAAAAGACAACAAAACGAAAGGCCCGGCTACGCCATCCACTTCCCCATCGGCAACCAGATCTCGCCCGACACCAGCGCCTGGCTCGAACTGCAATCCCTCTACCCCTCCCTCAAACTGCGCACCGCCCGTTGCGAAGCGAAATAGAAAAGCATCAATCCGATTGCATCCCCCAAGGCGATCCCCTAGAATACCGCCTCCTTGGCCGGCATAGCTCAGCTGGTAGAGCAACTGATTTGTAATCAGTAGGTCGCGGGTTCGACTCCTGTTGCCGGCTCCATAAAATCAAAGGGTTACGACCACACAAGCCGCAACCCTCCCGCCTTTCGCAACCATATCGCAACCACTTGAAGAGTGGTCGCGGGAACTTTGTGAAGGGGCGAACCTTCAAAACGGGT
>JAABSM010000151.1 GCA_011390365.1 Gammaproteobacteria bacterium | reverse complement strand
CAGGCCGCCAATGGTCACGCCGGGGGCGGCGATGGCGGCGCCTTGCCAGCCGATGGTGGTTGCAATGGCGACGGATAAAAGGGTTCTGTTCATTTGCCTTGCCTCTGTTTTCAAGATCTTCAGAGGGCTGGCTGGCCCGGTGGTAAGGGGTGCTATTTGGTCAGGATCAGCTTGCCCTGGCGGGTGATGCGCAGGCGATAGTGCTCACCGTTGTGGGCGATGATCACTTCGCCCGCGTCACCCAGCAACACCACGCTGGGGATCAGCCGGGGCGGGGTCGTAGCTGAATCCGGGGTTGGGTTTTTGCTCGTCACGTTCGATGGCTCCCGAAAAACGATAGAAGAACGATAATCGTTATCGATATCGATGGCAAGAGGTTTGTGGTCGGGTGCTGGCGTTCAGGCCTTCAGTCCTCGCCGGTGATCGCTGTCGTTGGGGTGGCGGGACGCCGCATCGAAGTTTCAATTGGCTTCCCCGATGGCTGAGTTCGCCCGGCAGGCGGGCCTGTGAAGTGCGGTAACGGGCCGTGCAGTCGATTGAATTCAGGTGTTTTTCTAATGGCTGCACCCGGGCGAAAACGTGCTACTTTATCGGGCTGAAGTGGCGGTAGAGCCGCGCATAACTTTTCCCGGCATTGCAGCAACCGCGGAAATCGCCCACGAAGGCTCGGAGCACACGCTGAAATCCTCTGCCATGATCTCTATGTCCGCGTGAGAGATGTGATGAAAACGTTGGCAGGGCGGTGCGAGTTCAGCGAGGTCTGGCCAAGGGCGCTAACCGATACAATCAAGATAACCCATCAGGCTGACAAGAGAACGATGAAACATCCCCACCTCCCCGCAATACTGCTATTGCTGACG
Source organism: Gammaproteobacteria bacterium (assembly GCA_011390365.1). Taxonomy (GTDB): domain Bacteria; phylum Pseudomonadota; class Gammaproteobacteria; order Chromatiales; family Chromatiaceae; genus SLIM01. The sequence continues at coordinate 3,689 of JAABSM010000151.1, read as the reverse complement.
ACCGTAGCACCCTTCGCTCACGGGGCTTGCCCCGGGGGCGACGCTGTCGCTGACGACGATCTGTTCAAAATGTCCCTGGAGGACCTGCTGGCCGTCAAGGTCGAGGTCGCCTCCAAGCATCCCCAGCGGCTTATCGATACGCCATCCTCGGTGACCGTATTCACACGCGGCGAGATCCAGCTGATGGGGGTGGATTCGGTTGAAGAGTTGCTGAATTTCGTCCCCGGCTTCATGTCATTTCGCTCAACCGTCTTCAGTGAAGGCCAGGGGATCGGCGCGCGCGGGCGCACCGCCGGCCAATCCTCCGACAATATCCTGTTTCTGATCGATGGCCATCGACTCAACAACGACCGCAGCGGCGGCGCCATGTCGGTCTATCGGCGCATCCCCATCCACAATGTTGAGCGGGTCGAGGTGATTCGCGGCCCCGGTTCCGCGCTCTATGGTGCCAACGCCTTTTCCGGCGTGGTGAACATCGTCACCACCGATCAGGAGAATCGGGTCTATGGCGAGATCTCCGAGCATCGCGGTCGCCAGGCCTATGCCAATCTGTCCCGATCCGGAGACGACTGGGCGGTCGCCCTGTCGGCGCGTTGGTTCGAAGACGATGGCCAGGACTACGGCGCAATTCACCAATCCGACCGGGTAGCGATTCGCGATCCGCGCCATGGCGGAGACTTCTCCGCCAAGCTCTGTTATGACCGCTTGAGTCTCTCCTTCCGCCACGCCCTGCGCGGACAGGACGATTTCTACATGGCCTCTGGGCGTCTGGGAGCCGATAGCTGGTTCGAGGACAACAGCCTGCGCGCCGAATACCAACTCCTCGACCAGCCGCGCTACGCACTCAGCCTGTATGCCAACTACCGCCGGCAACAGGGAGAGGAGCAGTACAAGCTGCAAACCGCCGATGAGATCCGTGCCCTGCCGCCGGAGATCAATCTCGACGGCGCCACCGCGGCGCTGCTGGCCACCATCGAAACCGAGGAGCGGGAGTGGGGCCTCGGGTTGGAGGGGCGTTATCGGCTCGCCCCGGGGCACGAGCTATTCGCCGGCATCGAATGGCGAAGACCGGAAAACGTCAAGGAGGCCGATCGCTTCAACTACGCGTCAGGCGATGGTGAGCGCATCAACCTGTTCGGTCCCATCGAAGAGCCGATCCGCTTCGTCGGCGCCGCCGGCGAGAAAACCCCACTCACCCCCAGTGACTCAAGGGGCATCTTCAGCGTCTATCTCCAGGACCAATATGAGATCAACGACGCCTGGACCACCACCGTCGGCCTGCGCTATGACCACTACGACTATTTCGGCGGTCACCTGAGCCCGCGTGTGGCGCTGCTCTACGACACCCACGAAGGCAGCGCCTTCAAGCTCATCTATGGCGAGGCCTTTCGCGCCCCCGCCCTTCGCGACCATACCGACATCTTCGTCGGCAATCCGGACCTGCAACCGGAGCAGGTCAAGACCCTGGAGGCCGCCTGGCTCCAGGATTTCGGCCTTGCCCACAGCACCCTGACCTGGTTTCGCAGCCGCAATACCGACATGATTTACCTCCCCAGTGCGGATGACCTGTTTATCAACTCCGACGACCAGATGGATTTCGCCGGCGTGGAATGGGAGGTCGCCGCCGAGCCGACGGATAAGATCTGGCTGCGCGCCGCCTACAGCTATCTCTACAAGATCGATGAAGAGCCGCGCCGCTACCCCAAAACCAGCTTTTCGCTCATCGCCAACTATCGCCACGAACAATGGAACCTCAACCTGAGCGCCTACTATCGTGGCGAAACGGAGCAAAGAATCTTCACCTCCCCCGACACCCACCTCCTCGACGACTACTGGCTGGCCAACGCCAAGCTGCGCTATGAATGGACCCCTGACCTAACCCTCAGCGCGACGCTCTACAACCTGCTGGACACCGAATACGCCAGCCCCTCCGGCTTTCCATCCGAAGAAGGCCTGCCTACCCGAGGCAGGACCTATGCCTTCGGGGTCGAGGTCAGTTTCTAGTGCAGCACCCGCTAAATAAGTAATAACACTATTGATATAAAAAACAATACCCTATGCCCCGCATTATTCATCGTCACTTGGCGGGTGCTGCATTAGTACAGCCGCGTCGGCCATGCCTCGGCAGTGGTCAAACCTCGCGACTCTTCCAATGTCCCCGGACGCCGCCTGCGATAACCAGCAACAGGGCCGCCAGCACCGGCGCGAACGGCTGATCCAGCCGCAGCGCCAGCAGGAATGCGCCGATGTAGGTCGCCGTGCCGAGAATCAGGCTGATCATCAGCGCCTGTTTCCAGCTTTTCGCCAAACGGAAGGCGAGCCAAGGGGGGATGAACACCAGCGCAAAGGCGGCCATCAGACCGAGGGTGGCGGTGGCGACGGCCATGCTGGTGGCGGTCAGCAGATCGAAGGCAAGGCGCCAGCGCCATGCCGGGAGGCGGTTGGCGGCATCGTGGCCGGGGAAGAGGCGGTTGCGGATGATGATCGGCATCAGCCAGTAGAGTCCGACCAGGGTGGCGACCGCCAGCAGCGCCGCCGCGGTGAGGTGGGATAGGCCGGCGAAGTAGAGTTGTCCCTCGACCATGGCGTGGCCGATGGCGCTGCCCAGCGCGGTGTTGGCGGCGACCAGCAGGGTGATCGACCAGCCGGCGAGGATCATCAGCGCGTAGACGGAGTTGCCGCGAAAGCGCCCCAGGGTCTTGATCAGCGCGCCGAGGGCGGCGCCGCAGGTCGCGCCGAGGACCGCGGGCAGGTGGATGGCCAGCCCGATCAAGGCGCTGGCGCCGGCGAGGTGGGCGAAGCCGAGGGCGGCGAGCCATTCGTCCCGCAGGCGCAGCAGCACGCCGACCGCGGAGAGCACCGCCGCGATCAGCAGGCCGCTTAAGAAAGGCACGGCAAAGAGCGTGTCGAAAGTCATCATCAGGCGATCTCGATGACCCGATCACAGGCCTGCTCCAGAAAGCGGTGTTCATGACTCACCAACAGCACCGCGCGCTCGCCCTGTTCGTTTTTCAGGATCTCCGCGAGGATCTGCTCGCCTTGCGGGTCGAGGTTATTGGTGGGTTCATCCAGCAGCACCAGATCGGCCCAACCGCCGAGGATCGCCCACACGGCGAGAAGCTGAAACTGGCCGCCGCTCAAGGCGTCGATCCGTCGATCCAGCCAGGGGCGCAGTCGTTCCGGCGGCGTCTCCCGATCGGCCTTGGCGTAGCGCAGGTAGTCGTGGCCGTTGAGGGGCATTTCGTCGAGGCGGATCGGTTGCTGCATCTGCCACGCCAGGGTCAGGCCGGGCTTGCGCTGAAGGTCGCCCGCGAAGACTCGCGCCTTGTTGGCAATGGCGCGCAGCAGGGTCGACTTGCCGCAACCATTCGCGCCCCACAGGCCCACCACCTCGCCGGGGGCGACGGAGAAAGAGAGGGGGCCGATCACCGGTGCGGTGTAGCCGGTGACCAGACCGTCGGCGTTGAGCAGGGGCTGCGACATCTACCTGAAATCTCCAGTTGAACCACGAATGGATGCGAATAAACAAGAATATTCAGACCTCCCAAACTGAGGTGTTAGTAATAGCGTAACCCATTGATGTACCTTGTGGATCGATGATTATTGGACAGCCGACTCTGACCGGAAGGCCTCAAGATGGCGGATTTCTTGGTTTTCGTCACCGAACCAGTCCCCCCCTTTCGCAAAGG
>JAABSM010000150.1 GCA_011390365.1 Gammaproteobacteria bacterium | reverse complement strand
AGTGGAAACACTGAAACAGACAAGCTACAACCTAAGGTTGCGCACGCCGTATTTCTATCCCGACAATGCCGTCTTGACCGCGTCGCGGTCCGAGTCGGGGTGCGGCGCATCCAAGACAACTGAGATATCTTGCTAATCAAGAGTGACCATGAATAATGCGGGGCACAGAATATTGATTTTTATATAAATAGTGTTATTGCTTATTTAGCGGGTGCTGCACTAGGTTCCAGCCTCGTACCCCGGCTCGGGCGGCAGGCGAGGAGGGCGCCCTGAAGGTGACCCTGGGCGTCGATGGCCTCCTCACCGGAACCCTCGTACCACGCTGGCGGCCCTTGGCGGAGGCGATTCGGGGCGGGGTAGGGGGCTCGCCGATCATTCGGCAAGCTCATGACGGGTATGTTCCAGGATGGCCCGTGCGTCCACCGCCTCGCGACAATAGAAGGCAGTGATCCGCATCCCGGCCCCGCACTGAGGGCAGGTCAAAGGAAAAATCCGCCGCCGTGTTCATGCCCTGCGCAAGCTCCCTGCAATCTGCTTTTTCGAGTGTGTAAGTTCGCTGGCGTACAGACGGCGGCGGCGGTCTGGCGTTAGCCTCAGAGGGTATGAAAGTTCCACCGAACGTTCGCTACCCATGAGGTTCCCCACTTGACCAGGATTTCCGATTCGAGATCGCCGGCGGTTTCGCGGGCGCCCGGCGCTTGTCGCCGGTGCTCGCCACGGCCGCGGATTGCCTTGCCGAAGCGCCCTTCGCGGCTGCGCTTAGAGCCCCGGGGGCGATAGGTGGGGGCCTGGTGGCGGCGGGACCGGGGGAGTCTCTCGGGGAGCTGGGCGCGGATCGCTCGGTTCGTAGGCTGGCGCGGCGGGGCGACGGGCGTCGGCGAGGCGGAGCCGCCGTTGCGGGCGGAGCTGTTCAATACCGACCAGATGGAGCGGCACGGGGGGCGGCTGGCCGCGGCCCATCGGCTGGCGAGCGGGGGCGCGCCGGATCGATTGCTGGGGCGCCTGGCGACCAACGAGGCGGTGCTGATCGAGACCTGTCGCCGGATGACGGCGGCGGTGGCGGCCAAGCACCGCATCGCCCCGGCCGGCGAGTGGCTGCTCGACAATCTCCACCTCATCGAGGAGCAGGTGCGCACCGCCCGCCGCCATCTGCCCAAGGGCTACAGCGCGGAGCTGCCGGCGCTGGCCGAGGGCGGCTCGGCGGGGCTGCCGCGGGTCTACGACCTGGCCCTGGAGATCATCGCCCACGGTGACGGGCGGGCCGATCCGGAGGGGCTCGACCGCTTCGTCGCCGCCTATCAGCGGGTCGTGCCGCTGCGTCTGGGCGAGCTGTGGGCCATCCCCATCATGCTGCGACTGGCGCTGATCGAGAACCTGAGCCGGGTGGCGGCGCGTTTGACCACTGGAAGGGCGGATCTGGACCTGGCGGCGGGCTGGGCGGATCGGCTGACCGAGGCCGCCCGCACGGAACCCAAGGGGCTGATCCTGGTGATCGCCGACATGGCCCGCTCCGACCCGCCCGCCAGCCCCCAGTTCGTCTCCGAGCTGGCGCGCCGCCTGCAAGGGCAGGGCCCGGCGCTGGCCCTGCCGCTGACCTGGATGGAGCAGCGGCTGGCCGAGTCGGGGCTGAGCATCGAACAGCTGGTGCGCGCCGACAGCCAGCAGCAGGCGGCGGATCAGGTCTCCATCGCCAACGCCATCGGCAGCCTGCGCGCCCTCGGCACCCAGGATTGGCGCGAATTCGTCGAGCGCCTGAGCCTGGTGGAGGAGGCCCTGCGCGGCGACCCCGGCGCGGCCTACGCCGGGATGGATTTCGCCAGCCGCGACCGTTACCGCCATGTGATCGAGGAGGTGGCCCGCGCCAGCGGCCAGTGCGAGCTCGAGGTGGCGAGCCGCGCCATCGAGCTGGCCCACGAGGCGCGGATTCGGATGGGGGAGTCCCACCGCCGCGCCCATGTGGGCTATTACCTCATCGCCCCGGGGCGGGAGACGCTGGAGAGGCTCACCCGGGCGCGCCTCTCCCCCGCCGAGCGGATACGCCGTCAGGCGAGCCGCAGGCCGCTCTCCCTCTACCTGGGGGCGATACTGCTGATCACCCTGCCACTGGCGGCGGCAGGATGGCTCGGGGCCTGGAGCCAGGGGTCGCCGCGCTGGGCCCTCGCCTTGCTGGCGATCCCCATCCTGTTGGCGGCCAGCCAGCTCGCGGTGGCGCTGGTGAACTGGCTGGCGACCCTGTGCGCCACGCCCCATCCGCTGCCGCGCATGGACTTCGCCAAGGGCATCCCCGCCGCCGCCCGCACCCTGGTGGTGGTGCCCACGCTCCTCACCAGCCGGGGCGGCATCGACCGCCTGATCGAGTCCCTGGAGGTGCGTTTTCTGGCCAATCGCGACGCCAACCTTCACTTCGGCCTGCTCACCGATCTGTCCGACGCGGACGCCGAGACCCTGCCCGCGGACGCGCCCCTGGTGCGCCGCGCCGAGCAGGGGATCGCGGCCCTCAACGCCCGCTACGCGGCGGACGCCGATGATCTCTTCTTTCTGTTTCACCGCCCGCGCCGCTGGAACCCCCACGACCGCAAGTGGATGGGCTACGAACGTAAGCGCGGCAAGCTGGCGGAGCTCAACGCGCTGCTGCGCGAGGGCCGGCGGGACGGCTTCGCGCGGCTGGCGGGCGCCCTCGACGCCCTGGCCGGGGTGCGTTACGTCATCACCCTGGATACCGACACCCAACTGCCCCGGGACGCCGCGCGCCAGCTCGTCGGCGCCATGGCCCACCCCCTCAACCGCCCGTTCTACGACACCGCCCTGGGACGGGTGACCGACGGCTATGGCATCCTGCAACCGCGGGTCAGCCCGAGCCTCGGCGGCGGCGGTCAGACCCCCTATGCCCGCCTCAACGGCGGCGAGCCGGGCATCGACCCCTATACCCGCACCGTCTCCGATGTCTACCAGGACGTCTTCGGCGAGGGCTCGTTCATCGGCAAGGGGATCTACGACCTGGAGGCCTTCGAGCAGGCCCTGGGCGGGCGCTTCCCGGAAAACCGCATCCTCAGTCACGACCTGCTGGAGGGCTGTTACGCCCGCGCCGGGCTGCTCAGTGACGTGCAGCTATACGAGGAGCACCCGGCCCGCTACGGCGATGACGTCAATCGCCGCCATCGCTGGATTCGCGGCGACTGGCAGCTCGCCGGCTGGCTGCCGCCCTGGGCCCCCGCGGCCGATGGCCGCTATCGCCGCAACCCCATTTCGGGCCTCTCGCGCTGGAAGCTCTTCGACAACCTGCGCCGCAGCCTGACCCCGGCGGCGCTGACCCTGCTGCTGCTGTTCGGCTGGACCACCCCGGCCGCCGCGCTGTGGACGCTGGCGGCACTCGGCGTGCTGCTGATCCCGCCGCTGCTGGCGGCGCTGCTGGAGCTGCTGAGCAAGCCCGACGACATGGGGCCGGGCCAGCACCTCGCCGCCGCCGCCCACGCCGTCGGCCAGCGCCTGTGGCAGACCGGCTTCGCCCTGGCGACCCTGCCCCACGAGGCCTATTACAGCCTGGACGCCGCCCTGCGCACCCTGTGGCGGCTGCTGGTCAGCCACCGCCGGCTGCTGGAGTGGAGCCCCTCCGGCCAGGCCCAAGGCGGGGCCGGTCTCGCCGACGCCTTGCGCGATATGGCCTTCGCCCCGCTGCTGGCCGTCGCCGCGGCGGTCTATCTGGCCCTCGTCTCACCGACCACGCTGTTCGTCGCCGGGCCGATCCTGCTGCTGTGGCTCGCCTCGCCCCTGCTCGCCTGGCGGGTCGGCCTGCCGCCGGCGCGGCGCGAGGCCGGGCTGACGCCGGAAGAGCACGACTTTCTCGGTCGCATCGCGCGCAAGACCTGGGCCTTCTTCGAGACCTTCGTCGGCCCCGCGGACCACTGGTTGCCGCCGGACAACTACCAGGAGTACCGCATCGCCACCCTGGCCCATCGCACCTCGCCCACCAACATGGGGCTGGCGCTGCTGGCCAACCTCGCCGCCCACGACTTCGGCTACATCCCCGGCGGGCAACTGTTGGAGCGCACCGCCAACACCCTGGCGACCATGGCCGGGCTGGAGCGCCACCGCGGCCACTTTTTCAACTGGTACGACACCCGCACCCTGCGCCCGCTGCATCCGATCTACATCTCGACGGTGGACAGCGGCAACCTGGCGGGGCACCTGCTGACCCTGCGCCCCGGCCTGCTCGGGTTGCTCGATCAACCGATTCACGGGCCGCGCTGCCTGCACGGGCTGGGCGACACCCTCGGTGTGCTGAGCGAGGCCGCGGGCGACCCCGCGCCCGCCAGCGTGATCCGCTTTCGCACGATCCTGGAGGCGGCCTGCGCGGCCGACCAGGGCGCGCGACCCGACCCGCTGAGCGCGACGCGGCGACTGCTGGAGCGGCTGACGCACGCCGCCGAGGCGATCGCCGACGAGCTGGGGCGGGCGCAACGGCCGCCGCCCGAGACCGACCCCGAGGCCGGCCAAACGCTGGCGGAAGAGGCGGCGAGGGAGTCCGGCGGCTGGTGGGCCGAGGCCCTGGCCCGCCAGTGTCGGACGGCGCGGGACGAGCTGACCTTT
>JAABSM010000014.1 GCA_011390365.1 Gammaproteobacteria bacterium | reverse complement strand
TCCATCGCAGGTGCTCGCACAAGGTGGCGGCGATCTCCGTCAGACCGATGTTCGGGAAGGCCTGGAGGGTTTCCTGTATATGGGTCAGGTCCTTTTTTGAGAAATAGCGACCTGAAAGGGTGAGCGGTTTGGTAACTTTGGCGTTCATAGTGGCGTTGGCTTTTTCTGGTCGGTTTATTCTCCTTCTATACTGCCAGGCGGCTGGTCTATAGTCAAGTTTGAATTTGGCATCCATGCTCCACATGCAATTAACTGATTTTACGTTAAATTCATGAATTACCATTGAGTTTTTGTTTTATGTGAATGCCATTGCGGAGCGCCGGGGGGAGGTTCCCACGCGGCGAGATTGTGAAAGTATCCCGCCTTTTCTCCCTCTCCCTTTGGGCTGTCTATTACCCATACTGGAGACAGCGCGCTAGGGGCCGTTGGGCACTGCGGGGTGGAAGATGCGGAATGTCTCGGTGATGAAATGGAGTTTGTCGAGCCCGCGCCACAGGGCGGTCGGGCCGGGATCGCCGTCGCCCTTGCGTCCGATGAAGCCGCCGAGCTTGGCCAGGCGGCGCATAGCCTCACCCAAAGGCGGCGTCTCATCGGGCGGCGCCTGGGTTCGGTCGGTATAGCAGTAGAGGGCCTGCCATTCGGCCTCTTCGAAAAACACGGTGCAGGGCATCTCCGGCGCTTCGCGCCCGAGCTTGGTGAGATGAAAAACGCGCCAGGCGGTCACCAGATCCAGCGCCAAACAGGCCTCCAGGCGATCGGCGTCGGCGAGACGGCGATCTTCGATACGACAACCGCTTTTGAGGGTACGATGATAGACCTCGATGTTCCAACGCGCGCTGTACCATTGGAGACGTTCGAAGGCGGCGTCGAAATCCGGGGTGGCGACGGTGGTCAACAGCAGCCACTCCACCGGTTCGTGACCTTCGGGCGGCTCGGGTTCGACGGCGTAGACCGCCCACAGCCCTACCGGGGCAGCGCCCTTGAGGCGTTTGGGCGGTTTCAGTTGGACCGGCGCGAAGCGCAATTCCAGCTCGGCGGTACGCGCCTTGCGCCCGCCGCGACTGGGGATCTTGAGGGAGAAGTTGCCGGCGACGGGCAGGCCGGGCAAATGCTCCCACAGCGGCTGCAATTCGTCATCATCGTCCTGCACCTGGCGCTGGGTGGTGCGGCTGGCGCGGACCAGCAGATCCGGGCCGTCTGGATCCGCGGTCGCTTCCTGGAACAGCTCAAAGAGATCCGCCTCGCGATCGGCAACGTTGACCAGGCGGGTCTCGGGACAGAGCTTTTGGACCTCGGCGGTACGCCGAAAGCTCGAAAGCCAGCGCTGGCTCTCTTTCTCTTCGATGGGAAGCTGCTTGCGCTTGGCGGCCTGGCCGGCTTTTTGGGGATCCCGCGCCCAGACCTGGATATCGATCAGCCCCAGGGGCACGCCCTCGGGCGTGAAGGCCAGGGTATCGTGCAACTTCAATCCCTGCGCGCCATCGGCGCGGGTATTGATGGGGCCGAGGTGGCGGGTGGCGGGATGGGCGTCATAGTTGAGGCTGGTCGTATCCTGCACCGCCAACACCACCGACTGTTCGGCGATGCGTCCGACGGTCTGTTCGAGATGGGGATGGAGAAGGGTTTGCAGGTCCACTTGAGGATTCGCGAAAAATCGATAGGCGGCCTTGATTTGTCCCGCGTCGCCCTGGAGGGCGTCAGGAATGTTGGCCAGCGGTTGTTCGAAAAAGGCCTCGGCCAAGCGGATCAGGCGCGGGCGAAGCCGCCCGTCGGGAAAATCCACGCCGCCGAACTCTTGTTCCGCCCAGGAACCCGCGGGCTCCCGCGCCGGTTCGGGCCGGCGCAATACGGGCTTCGGGCGTTGACAGAGAACAGTACGCCAATCCGCGCGCAGCGACAAGACGTACACCGCCTTTTTTTCCCCCGCTCCCCGATCTTGGCGACCGCGTCCCGCGGTTTCGCCCAGGCGTCGCCAGTTCGCCGCCTTGTAGACGGTGCCCAAGAAGCGACTTTCATCCACGAAGGTCTCCAGCAACACCGGGGCGTAGCCATACAGCCGGGGCCAATCCGCCTGGACGCGAGCGGCGGCGAGCTTCAGCACATGGGAGCCCAGGTTGGGGACGTCGACGGTGGGCAGCAGCAGAAAGCGGCTGTTCGCCACCACCCGTTGCAGATTGGCGCGACGGACGTGGGCGCACCAGCCGATCCAGTCATCCCGCGCCTCCAGGTGCCAGGCCGCGGCGCTGAAGGCGATGGCGCCCACATAGCCCATTCGGGTGTGAATCAGATAACGCCGCTGCGCCCCGCACAGCGGACCGGGGCCCAGGGGATGGTAGGTACTGAGCATGCGATTCCAGATCGAAACCGTCTCCGCATCGTCCACCGCCACCAACGTCACCTCGCCCAGCGCCTTGAGTTCGCCGGCGTACGTCACGCCTTCCCAAGGCAAAGGCGCGGGATCGTCTCGCAGTTGCGGCGGCATTACTCGCGGCGGCGGCAGCACGATCAGACCGCGCCGCTCCAGCTCCCCCAACGCCTTGCGCGCACTGACCTCTTGCGGCTTGCCTTGCGGCCCATACCAATCCAGCCAGTCGCACACACGACGCGACAAGGCGCTGCGGGTGAGATCGTCCTCGCCCGCTACGGCCTCGCGAATCCGCGTCAGCGTGTTCGCCGTAAAGGTTTGTCCAAAGAGTCTCATGGGCGATCACGATACCGCCTTCCTGGCTCTGTGTTCAGTGTGGGTAATAGACAGCCCGAGGGGAGGGGGAGCGGTTTTGGTGATATTGGGTAATACCCGGTGAATCCCGACATTCCCCATTCTCTCGGAAATCGCCCAAGCACCCCACTCTTATCACTCATCACTCATCACTCATCACTCATCACTCAATCGCCATCCCTGGGGTAGCGGTCGTCGAGATTGGCGGGGCAGAGCACGGTGCGCATGGTACCGATGAGGGTCAGCAGCTGGGCGTTGCGAATACGGTAGTAGATGCGGTTGGCCTCCTTGCGGGAGACGACGATATTCTTGTTGCGCAACTGCTCCAGGTGCTGGGATATGTTGCTCTGGGAGGTACCGGTGCGCTCGACGATCTCGCCGACCGAGAGTTCGGTGTCGCCGAGCGAGCAGAGGATCTTCCAGCGCAGGGGGTGGGCCATGGCCTTGAGGGCGTTGGCGGTGAGCACGGTATCTTCGTTTTCCGGGTTTTCGTTTTCCGGGTTCTCGTTTTCGGGGCTTTGGGGTTCGTTGGGTTCGCTCATGGGTTTACTCCTGCAACCTCTCCCCGTCATGGCGGGTCTGCTGCGCTTCGGCCTCATCCTGACGGACATAGCCGGTCATGTTCTTGGCGATACAGATGATATCGCTGATTTCGCCCTGTTCGTCGGTAAGGGCGGTACGGGAAAAGAGGATCGGCACCCGACGACCATCCCTGGCAATGAAGCAGGCCTCGATATTCTTCAGGGCGCCGACGCGGATGAGGGCCTCCAGCCAGGTGCCGAAGAAGGCGCCGGCCTGCTCCTCCTCCCCCTCCTCGAAAACATCGCCGATGGTCATGCCCGCCAGCTCCTCGGCGGGATAGCCGAGCATGGCGCAGGCGGCGGGGTTGGCCGAGGTGATCTCGCCCTCCGGATTGAGGATCAGCAGCGCCTCGCCCATGTAGTTGATGATGTTCTCCATGTATTGCTTGGCCTGGGCCAGTTCGGCGGTGCGCTCGGCCACCTTCTGTTCCAGCACCTTGTTGAGCTGACGCTCCTTTTCGATGAGGCGAAAGTAGGTGCTGATCTTGTTGATCAGCTGGTTGTCGTCGATGGGCTTGAGCAGGTAGTCCACCGCGCCCACCTCGTAGCCCTTCTGCTGGAACTCTTCGGTCTTGAAGGCTGCGGTAAGAAAGATGATGGGGATATCCCGGGTCTTCTTGCGCACCTTGAGAATGGAGGCGGTCTGGAAGCCATCCATCTCCGGCATCTGTACGTCGAGGATGACCAGATCGATACGCTGTTCGTGGAAGGCGATATCCAGCGCCTCCTGGCCGGAACCGGCCTCCAGGATCTCCACATCCATGAAGCGCTCGATGAGGGTGCGCAGGGTATAAAGATTGTGTCGGTGATCGTCGACGATCAGTAGCTTGAATCCGGTATATCTCTTCATTTCACAGTGTATTGTTGTAGTTTCTCCAGCAATTCATCGGGGTCAACCGGCTTGCGGATTACTGCGTCGCCCAGTTTTCCGAGCACCTCGCATTGCCGCGACGCCGTTTCGGAGAGGGCCATGGCGATGGTCGGAATACCCGGCGCCCTTTCCGTTATCCTGGTGATCGTATCACAGCCGTCGAGATCCGGCATCATGATGTCGATCAACACCAGGTCGATCCGCTCTTCGTCGTCGAAGATCTCCAGCGCCTCATCACCGTCGCCAGCGGCGTGGACGGCGACCCCCCAGGACTCCAGCAGCGGCGTCAGGGCGAGCAGGCTCTGGACGTCGTCGTCGACGAGCAGCAGGTTGACCCCCTGAAACCTCCCCTTCTCGTCCGGCACCCGCTGTTGCTCCTCCGGTTCGCCGCTCCCCTCCTCGAAGATCTGCTCCTCGTCCACCCGCTCACGATCGAACTCCCGAGGCAGCAGCAGGGCGAAGGTGGAGCCCTGCCCCTCGCGGCTGACAAGTTCGATCTCGCCCCCCAGCAGCCGCGCCAGTTGGCGGCTGATGGCGAGCCCCAGGCCGGTGCCGCCGTAGCGTCGGCTGGTGGAGCCGTCGGCCTGGCGAAAGGCCTCGAAGATCCGTTGATGCTTGGCATGGGGGATGCCGATGCCGGTGTCGATCACCTCGATGCGCACCGCGCAGTCGCAGGCCTTGGTCTCATGGGCGCCGCGCAGCACCAGCCGGACCTCGCCATGGCGGGTGAACTTGACCGCGTTGGAGAGGAAGTTCTTGAGCACCTGGCGCACCTTGTCGCCGTCGCTGTAGATCTGGCGCGGCGCGTCGCCATTGATCTCCACCCGCAACGGCAACTCCTTGGCGTCGAACTGGGGCGTCATCATCGTCGCCAGCTCCTCGATCAGCGCCGGCAGGTCGACCAGGTCGAGATTGAAGTTGGTCTTGCGCGCCTCGATGCGGGAGAGGTCGAGGATGTTGTCGATCAGGGCGCGCAGATCCCGTCCCGCCTCATTGATCACCCAGGCCTGCTGGGCCGCCTCCCGGGGCAGGCCACTATCCTCGTCGGCGAGCATCTTCGACAGCAGCAGGATCGAGTTGAGGGGGGTGCGCAGTTCGTGGCTGACGTTGGCGAGAAATTCCGACTTGTAGCGGTTGGAGGCCTCCAGCTCGCGGGTACGCGCCTGCAACTCCTGGATATTGCCGTTATGCTCCAGGGCCAGCCGCGACAGGTTCTCTCCCAGCTCCTTGAGCTCCCGCGGGCGGCGCCAGCCGAAGGTAACCGGTTCGCCCTTCTCCACCACGCGGCGGATGCCGTCGGTCAATTCGTGGCTGAGATGATCGGCACGGTGGGCGAACCAGCGCGCCGCCAGCCAGATGGCGATCACCAGCAACAGCACGATGCTCATCACCCGCAGCACCAGGGCGTTGCGAAACTCCGCCAGCGGCGAGGGGTCCACCGGTCGCCCGACCCACAGCGGCCCGGAGCGCTCGGTACGAAACATGGGGATCCACATCACCCGCTGGCCGCCCTCCTCCCACAACGCCGGCTTGTTATCGGTGAACAGCTCGCGCAGCCCCGGGTAACGAACGAAGGCCTCGCCCCGGGGGGCGTCCGGCCCGGCATGTTCGAGAAAACGTCCATCGTCATGCACCCACAGGGTATTGCGATAAAAGCGGGCCATGCCGCCGACATCGATGTGAATCACCACCGCCCCCACCGGTTGCGACGACTCCAGCGACATCACCGGGCTGATCAGACGCATGGTCATGAAGCGGCGCGGATCCCTCTGCCCCGCTTGCGAGTCGATGGCGATGGGACTCACCATCACCTCCCCCGGCTGCAATTGCAGGGCGCGATCGACGAAATCGTCGGGTGGCGCGCCGAGCAGATGGGTAGTCGGCATCCAGCCCCCCTCCTCGTCCCGCTCCAGCCAGAAGCGCTCCTCGCCGTTGTCGCCAAAGAAGATGATTTGCACGATATCCTGCTGCTCGGCGAGGATGCCATTGACCCAGGCGGTGTAGCGGGCGCGGGCCATGTCGATGTCGTTGGCGTTGGCGTTGATATCCTGGCCCAGCATGGCGCCTGGCTCCGGCAGCTTGGCAAGCAGACGCGCCATCTCCTGACGACCGGCGATGTGCTGGTCGAGATCCCGAAAATCGGCGCGCAGATTCTGCAAGTGGGCCTTGTGGTAAAAGAGCTCGGTGCGCTCGAGCACCAGCGGCAGATTGATGGCGACCGCGAACAGCAACGGCAGAAAGCCGAACAGGAAGAAGAAGAGCAGGAGCTGGGTGCGGAAGTTCACGGTTGGGGCGATTGCATTGGTTCAGGCTATTTCCAGGGTAGAAAACACCATAATTGGTATCAACATGCCTCGGGAGCGTCGGGCTCCTCGTTTTTTGTACAACCCCAGCTTCGCCTCGCCTGCGGCATCGGCGATTGGGTGACCGGGAGGTCAACGCTCCCAGGGGAGGCAGTGTAGCCCGATGAAGCGCAGCGAAACCCGGGATATCGAAGTACCCTGGAGTATCTCAGGACTGCCAGTCCTTGACGGACTGGCAGTCCTCAGGAATTCTATCGAATCTACTGATGGTACGGCTTGCTCAGCTCGTGAACCGCCTCCACCAACACCGCGGCGTGGTCGGGGTCGACGTTGGGGTGAATGCCGTGGCCGAGATTGAAGACGTGGCCAGGGCCGCTACCGTAACTGTTGAGCACCCGTCCCACCTCGTCGCGAATGCGCTCCGGCGAGGCGTAGAGGATGCAGGGGTCGACATTGCCTTGCAGCGCCACCTTGTCGCGCACCGCCACGCGGGCGTCGGCGAGGTCGGTGGTCCAGTCGACGCCCAGGGCATCCGCGCCGCTCTCCGCCATTTGCGGCAACCATTGGCCGCCGTTCTTGGTGAACAGCACCACCGGCACCCTGCGGCCATCGCTCTCCCGGGTCAGTCCGGCGACGATCTTGCGCATGTAGGCGAGGGAGAAGAGTTCGTAGTCGCGGGGGCTCAAGACCCCGCCCCAGGTGTCGAAGATCATCAGCGCCTGGGCGCCCGCCGCGACTTGGCCGTTGAGGTAGGCGGTAACGGCGGCGGCCAGCTTGTCGAGCATCTGGTGCATGAGATCCGGGCGTTCGAACATCATCCCCTTGGAGAGGGCGAAGTTCTTGGTGCCGCCGCCCTCGACCATGTAGGTGGCGAGGGTCCAGGGGCTGCCGGAGAAGCCGATCAGCGGCACGCTGCCGTCGAGTTCGCCGCGGATCACCCGTACCGCGTCCATGACGTAATCCAGCTCCTGTTCCGGATCGGGCACGCCCAGGGCCTTGACCGCCGCCTCGTCCCGCACCGGGCGTGCGAATTTGGGTCCCTCGCCCTCGGAGAAGTAGAGCCCCAACCCCATGGCGTCGGGGATGGTGAGGATATCCGAAAAGAGGATCGCCGCGTCGAGGGGGAACCGCTCCAGCGGCTGAAGGGTCACCTCGCAGGCCAGCTGGGGATTACGGCAGAGGTCCATGAAACTGCCCGCCTTGGCCCGGGTCTCGCGATACTCGGGCAGATAGCGCCCCGCCTGTCGCATCATCCATACCGGGGTTACATCAACATTCTGGCGCAGCAGGGCGCGCAGCAGGCGGTCGTTCTTCAATTCGGACACGATGGATTCCTTGGGGTGCTCTTCAGGTGTATGGATCTCGCGCAAGGCGGGATCACGGCATCTTTGCCGCCGATTGTACACGCTTTCGTCGGGTCGGGGTCAAATGGGGTGACGGGCCGCGCAAAGGCAAAAAAAATCATCGCCGGCTACCCGCCCCATGGGTGTAAAATGCCACGCCTCTCGATTCCGATCCCGTCCCCACGGACCCCAACCCGCATAAGAACCAACGAAAAAACATGGCGACCTTGCAACAACACGTTCTGGAGAAGAAGGCGGCGCTGGCCGCAACCATCGGCGATCCCCTCTCCGGCCTGGCGCGGGAGTGCGCCACGGTCTGGCCCGACGCCGACCGCATCGACGCCATCCTGGCCGGGCACATCCAGACGATCCCCAACTGCGCCAACCTCTATGCCTGGGACCTGGAAGGACGGGAGATCTCGTCGCTGGTGGGGCGCGACGGCGTCGACCGGGAGTGGCGCGGGCGGGACCTCTCCAACCGCCCCTACCTGAAGAACAATCTGCCGTTCAAGGGCGTGATGCTATCGTCCGTCTACGAGAACATGCTCACCGGCGAACAGTGCGTCACCGCCCTGCAAGCGGTGCGCCGGGAAGGAGAGCTGCTGGGCTTCATCGCCGCCGACTTCGCGATGTCGACGCTGCTCGCCGACGCCAAGCTGACCGCGCCGGATACCAACTACCAGCAATACCGCGGCGATCCGGCGGTACGCGGCACCCTGTTCATGCAGCAGCGCGCAACCTCCCGCATGGACGAGCATATCGACCTGGCGCTGGAGACCATCTACCGACTGCTGGTGGAGCACGGCGTGTTTCATGCCAAGATTCACTTCTCCAGCGGGCGCTGCTCCTTCTGGTTGCTGGATGACCCCTATAATTATCGCATTCACGCGGTGGATGAGATCGTCGACCCGGATCTCACCCTCTACTATCCGATGCATCCCTATCCGAGCGAGGCCAAGATAACGCCGCGACAAATCCGCGCCGTTTTTGCGCAATTGCGGGATTTGCGCTTCGCCGACGAGACGGTCTATCTGCGCTCCGCCTCGATCAACATCATGAACGGCATGCTCGGACTCACCTTCTCCTGCGACGGCTCCCATTACATGCCGGTCGCCGAATTCATCGACAAGAGCCTCTCCTTCTGGCTCGGCGAACTGGTCGACGACGACCGCAAATGCAAGACCCGTAACAACGGAGAGTCCGAATGAGCCCAATGCGCCGCACCCAACACCAGACCTACGCCGTAGACCGCTGGGGAAACGGTTACTTCTCCATCGATCCCGAGCTGGGCCACCTGCGGGTGCACCCCCGCGGCGATGATTCGGCCAGCGTGGACCTTGCCGAGCTGAGCGAGTCGATCCGCCGGGCGGGCCTGGACTGGCCGGTACTGGTGCGCTTCATGGACATCATCCACGACCGCATCGACAAGGTCTGCGACGCCTTTCAGGAGGCCATCGCCGCCGCCGAATATCAGGGCCGCTATACCGTGGTCTACCCGATCAAGGTCAACCAGCAGCGCAGCGTGGTGGAAGAGATCGCCGCCAGCGAACGCGGCTGCGTCGGCCTGGAGGCGGGCAGCAAGTCGGAGCTGATGGCGGTACTGGGACAAGCTGGCGACGATGGGGTGGTGGTGTGCAACGGCTACAAGGATCGGGAGTACATCCGCATCGCACTGATCGGCAGCCGTCTGGTGGATCGTCTCTACATCGTGCTGGAGAAACCCTCGGAGATCGACCTGGTGCTTCAGGAGGCGGCGGACCTGGGCATCGAACCCCTGCTCGGGGTGCGCATGCGCCTCGCCTACGTGCCCTCCGGCAAATGGCAGGACAGCGGCGGCATCAAATCCAAATTCGGCCTCTCCGCCGGCCAGCTGCTGGAGCTGGTGGGCAAGCTGCGCGACGCCGACAAGCTGCACTGCCTGCAACTGCTGCACAGCCACATCGGCTCGCAGATCCCCAACATTCGCGATATCCGCCACGCCATGGCCGAGGTCGCCCGCTTCTACTCGCAGATGCTCGCCCTGGGGCTGCCGATCAAGGTGGTGGATGTCGGCGGCGGCCTGGGCGTGGACTACGAGGGCACTGGCACCCGTCACTACTGCTCGGTCAACTACTCCCCCCATCTCTACGCCCAGGAGGTGGTGGAGGGCTTGCAGCGGCTGTGCGACGAGGAGGACCTGCCGCATCCGGACATCTTCAGCGAATCGGGGCGCGCCCTTACCGCCCATCACGCGGTGCTGATCACCAACGTGGTGGAGAGCGAGGCGGCGCCCGACCTCAACCCCAACGGCCTGCCCGACCTGGACGACCCCCACCCCACCCTGGAGCGGCTGCGCGAGAACCTGGAACGCATCGGCGAGGCGACCCCCACCGAGCTCTACCAGGAGGCCAAGCAAGACCTGGACGAGGCGCTGATGCTGTTCGAGCAGGGCATCATCGGCCTGCATGAACGGGCGCTGGCGGAGGGGCTCTTCTTCGGCCTGTGCCGACGCCTGATCCCGGCGTTGCGCCCCGCCTCATCCCGCCATCGCGCCCTCTTCGACGAACTCAACGAACAGCTCGCCGACAAGATCTTCTGCAACTTCTCGGTGTTCCAGTCGATGCCCGACACCTGGGCCATCGACCACGTCTTCCCGGTGATGCCCCTGCAACGCCTCAACGAGGCGCCCACCCGCAACGCCACCATCCACGATCTGACCTGCGACTCCGACGGACGCATCCGCCACTACATCGATCAGGACGGGGTCGAGACCACCCTGCCCATCCATGAACTGGAGAAGGACGAGAACTACCTGCTCGGGATGTTTCTGGTCGGCGCCTACCAGGAGATCCTTGGCGACATCCACAATCTGTTCGGCGACGCCAACGCCATCAATGTCGTCATCGACGACAACGGCCGCCCCGAGCTCAGCGAACCGGAACACGGCGACCAGGTGGACGAGCTGCTGGAGTACATCCACTTCGACCCCAAGGCGATCCTTGAGACCTACCGCGGCAAACTCCGGCGCACGGTCAAGGATGACGCCCGTCGCGAGGCCTGGCTGGAGGAGTTGCGCCAGGGGTTGGAGGGGTACACCTACCTGGAGGAGTGATCCCGGCCGCGGTCGCACTTGCCGCTGGAGAAGCGCGACCGCGATCGTATGCCCCGCACTACTCCTTGGGCAGGGTTTGCGGATGGGCGGTCACATCCGCCGCGGTCTGGGCGCCGAAAACGTGCATTGCCGGCAACTCTTCCTTGAACTACTTGTCGTAAAGCCGCCCGCCGCGCGCGATGGAGTAGGCTTCGCCATGACCGCTCGCGACGGCCCCACCCGGCAAGCCCCAGGAAACCAGGCAAGCCGCCATGATGATGGGATACAGACCTTTTCTCATTTTCTCTTCTCCTTCGGCATAGGTTTTCTTATAGCTCCATAGACAACTTTGATCGCAAGTCTGGCGTAGGTCAACTCAACAATTGCCCCCCCCTCGCGCCGAGGTGGTTCCGATCTTTGGCTTTGGGTATGATTCATGTCTACTCGGTCACACACAGGTAGTATCCAGACATGAGCAAACAGATCGGCATTCTCACCGCCGGGGGCGACAGCCCGGGATTGAACGCGGCGATACGCGGCGTCGGCAAGTCAGCCCAGGGGACCTACGGCATGCGGGTGATCGGCTTTCGCGACGGCTTTCGCGGCCTCACCGAAAACCGCACCATGCGCCTGGAGGGAGACAGCCTGTCGGGCATCCTCACCAAGGGCGGCACCATCCTCGGCACCAGCCGCGACAAGCCCCACAAGATGCTCATCGGCGGCAAGAGGCAGGACATGACCGACGCCATCGTCGAGACCTACGAGGCGAATCACCTCGATGCGCTGGTCTGCCTGGGCGGCGGCGGCACCCAAAAGAACGCCCTGCGGCTCAAGGAGAAGGGCCTTAACGTCATCACCCTGCCGAAGACCATCGACAACGACGTGGCGCTGACCGACACCACCTTCGGCTTCGATACCGCGCTGGGCATCGCCACCGACGCCATCGACCGCCTCCACAGCACCGCCCACAGCCACCACCGCATCATCGTGGTGGAGATCATGGGCCACCGCGCCGGCTGGCTGGCGCTGGGCGCGGGTATCGCCGGCGGCGCCGACGTAATCCTGCTGCCGGAGCTGCCCTACGACATCGAAAAGGTCTCCGAGGCGATTCGCGGCCGGGTCAAGAGCGGCAAGAGCTTCAGCATCGTCGCGGTGGCCGAGGGCGCGCTCTCCGTCGACCAAGCGAGCCGCATCGCCAAGCTTCAGCAGGATCTGCTCAACGCCACGGACAAGGCCGAACACAAGGCGCTGAAGGCGCTAATCGCCGAACAGGAATCGGACTACGCCGACAATACATTGCGCCTCTCGCGGCAACTGGAGCAGCTCACCGGCCTGGAGTCCCGGGTCACCATCCTCGGCCACCTGCAACGGGGCGGCACCCCCTCCGCCACCGACCGCCTGCTCGGCACCCGCCTCGGCACCGCCTGCACCCAACTCATCGCCGACGGCCGCTACGGCGTAATGGTCGCCGCCCGCGGCGAAGGCACCGAGCCCGTACCCCTGGAACAGGTCGCCGGCAACAAGAAACTCCTGCCACCGGATCACCCCTGGATCGAAAGCGCGCGCATGGTGGGGACGAGTTTGGGGGACTGAATGTGAAGTTTGAAGTTGGAAGTTTGAAGGTAGGGGGTAGCAAATAGGGTCGGCTTTTTTGGCTTTATTCAGGGTATTTTTTGGACAGGATGATCGGGGTTTCAGGAAGAACGCCAAAGTCCGGAGCGCGAGGCTTGACTCGCGCGTGTCGCCCATGGCGCGTCAAGCCGCGCGCTCCGCGCCTCCGTTCTCCCGGATTCCGCTGCGCTCCATCCAGGCAAGGATGTCTCACCCCTCACCCCTCACCCCTCACCCCTCACCCCTCACCCCTCACCCCTCCGCCTCCGCACTATCACTCATCAAGCCCGCTCGCTGGGAAAGGCAATCACCTCGTCGATATGTTCCGCCCCCATAATCACCATCAACAGACGCTCCAAACCAAGCGCGACACCGGCGCAGTCGGGGAGGCCGTGGTCGAGGGCGGCGAGAAGGCGGGAATCGGCGGGGGTGGGGCGTTGGCCTTTCACCTCTCGCCGGCGCAGATCTTCGGCGAATCGTTCGGCCTGCTCCGTCCCGTCTTGCAGTTCGTGGAAGCCGTTGGCCAGTTCCACGCCATTCATGAAGAGTTCGAAGCGACGGGCGACCGTCGGCTCTTCTGGCTCCAATCGGGCGAGGGAGGCCTGGCTGGCGGGGTAGGCGTGGACGAAGCAGAGGGTATCCCGTCCCAGGCGCGGCTGGATGAGGTAACTGAAGAGCAGGTCGAGCAAGTCGTCTCGCCCCAATTCCAGCCCCTCGACACTCGCAACACCATGGGCCAAGGCGACTTGCCTCATCTCCTCCGCTGATGCCTGAAGCGGATCAAGGGATAGCCGCTCCAGAAAGAGGTCGCGGTAGCTCCCCCGCTCCGCCACACGCGGCGTCGGCAGCAAGGAGTTGATCAGCTCGACCATCTCATCCATCAAGGCGTGGTGATCGAAGCCAAGCCGGTACCACTCCAGCAGGGTGAACTCGGGGTTGTGGAGGCGGCCCCGTTCGCCGGCGCGAAAGACCTTGCAGACCTGGTAGATGGAGCCAGAGCCGGCGGCCAGCAGCCGCTTCATGGGGAATTCCGGGGAGGTATGCAGCCAACCGTGGCACACCGCGCCGCCGGGGTCGTTCCAGGCGACGGCCAGGCTTTCGATGTGGGGATCGGGATTGGCGAAGGCGCCGAGGTGGGGGGTGTCCACCTCCAGCACGCCCCGCTCATCGAAAAATCGGCGTATTCGGCGTAGAATCTCCGCCCGCCGGTGAACGGCGTCGAGAGAAGCGGCGGGCCGCCACGCGGAAGACTGCGCCGGTTGACTCACTCTTCCTTGGCGCGAGAGACATATTCGCCGGAACGGGTATCCACCTTGATCACGTCGCCGGTCTGAACGAACAGCGGCACCTTGACCACCGCCCCGGTCTCCAGCGTCGCCGGCTTGTTGCCGCCGCCAGAGGTGTCGCCCTTGAGGCCCGGATCGGTCTCGGTGATGGTGAGAATCACGAAGTTGGGCGGCTCGACGATCAGCGGTGTGCCGTTCCACAGGGTCACGGCGCACATGTCCTGATCCTTGAGCCAGTTGACGGATTCACCCACGGCCGCCGCGTCGGCCTGGTATTGCTCGAACGAGTCGGGGTCCATGAAGTGCCAGAATTCGCCGTCGTTGTACAGATACTGGAGGTTGTACTCCATCACGTCCGCCGCCTCCACCGAGTCGCCGGACTTGAAGGTGCGCTCGATCACCCGTCCCGTCTTGAGATTGCGGATTCGGACACGGTTGAAGGCCTGGCCCTTGCCCGGCTTGACGAACTCGTTTTCGATGATGGAACAGGGGTCCCCGTCCAGCATGATCTTCAGTCCGCCCTTGAATTCGCTTGTGCTGTAACTCGCCATGATGTCCTCTACTGACAAACCGGATAAACCCGCCATTGTACCGCGAAGCCCGGCCCATTGGCAGTCATCGTTGAGCCACGCCTTCGAGAAGCCCTCGCAATTGCGCGAGTTTCTGGCCCTGCCTGGGGAGGAGACGGCGACATCGGAGCACGGCTTTCGCTTGCGGGTACCCCGCGAGTTCGCCGCGCTGATCGACAAGGGCGCCCCCCGGGATCCGCTGTTGCGCCAAGTCTGGCCCCTGACCGATGAGGGACGCGCGCAGCCGGGATTCAGCGCCGACCCGGTCGGCGATCGCGCCGCCCGCCGCGCCCCCGGCGTGTTGCGCAAGTATCACGGGCGGGCGCTGCTGATGCTCACCTCCGCCTGCCCCATTCACTGCCGCTACTGCTTTCGCCGCAACTACCCCCATGACGCACCGCTGCTCACCGCCCGCGCCATGGAAGAGGCGCTGATGGCGATCCGCGGCGACGCCAGCATCAGCGAGGTGATCCTCAGCGGCGGCGACCCGTTGATGGCGGATGATGAGCGGCTCGCCGCGCTCATCGCCCGCCTCGATGCCATTCCCCAGCTGCGTCGCCTGCGCATTCACAGCCGCATGCCACTGGTGATCCCGGCCCGGGTTACCGAGGAACTTGCGGCGCTGCTGCAACGCTCGCGACTGCCCGCGACCCTGGTGCTGCACGCCAACCATGCCCGGGAGCTGGCTCCTGGCGTCGCCGCGCCGCTGGCGCGACTGCGCTCCGCCGGGATCACCCTGCTCAATCAGAGCGTCCTGCTCAGGGGCGTCAACGACGACGGCGATGCCCTGACCGCGCTCAGCGAGCGGCTGTTCGAGCACGGCGTGCTCCCCTACTACCTCCACCTCCTCGACCGGGTCGCCGGGGCCGCCCACTTCGAAGTGGAAGAGGCGCAGGCGCGGCAACTGGTGGCCGACATGCGCCGCCGCCTGCCCGGATACCTCGTCCCAAGACTGGTAAGAGAAATTCCTGGGCAGGCGAGTAAAACGCCGATTTGACGAAGCCCAATCAAAGGAATTGCGAAATTTCGTCACATTTGACGCTAACGCAGCCGACGATTTTTGGTACAATCCGGCAAACTGCGGAATTCAAAGGCATCAACAGGGAACCCATGAACAGATCCATGCAGTCGGAAGAGGCGATCAACCTCCTGGTCATCGAAGAGTCGCTGTCGGATACGGACACCTTTGCCACCATCTTGCGCAATGCCGGCTACCCCACCCACCCCACGCGGCTGGATAACCTGGAGCAGCTGGAGGAGACGCTCAAGTCGGACGAAGAGTTCGACATGATCTTCTATGGCGAAAATACCAAGGGCATAGAGATGGAGCAGGCGATTCGCCTGGCTGGCGAACACCGCCCGGGCGTGCCGCTGATCGTCATCGCCAAAAAGGGGAAAGACGAAAAACTCATGTTCAACGCGATGCGTCTGGGCGCCCGGGATGTGGTGATCGCCTCCGAGCGCGACCACCTGCACCTGGCCGCGGTGCGGGAGATCCACGCCTACCGCGATCGTCAGCAGCTGGCCGAGTTACGCAACCAGCTGCGGGAATCGGAAGAGCGGGCGACCCTGCTGGTGGAAAACTCCCGGGATGCCATCGCCTACGTCCACGAAGGGATGTACATCCACGCCAACAAGAGCTACCTGGACATGTTCGGCTACGTCGACATGGATGACCTGATGGGGATGCCGATCATGGACATGGTCGCGCCGGAGGACATCAAGCCATTCAAGGCCTTCCTGCGCTCTCTCGCCCGCGGCAAGAACGAGGAAAACAAGCTCAGCCTGCACTGCCGCTCCAGCGACGGCAATACCTTCGACGCCGAGATGGAGTTCTCCCCCGCCACCATCGAGGGCGAACCCTGCACCCAGGTGATCATCCACGACCGCTCCGACAGCAAGGAGCTGGAGAAGAAGCTGCGCCAGCTCAGCGCCATGGACTCCCTCACCGGCCTGCCCAATCGGGACACCTTCCTGGAGAAGCTGGAGGAGATCACCGAACTGCCCGAGAGTTCGCGCAATCCCCAGGCGATGCTCTACATCCTCGTCGACAACCTGCAAGAGATCCGCTCCAAGGGCGGCGTCAGCGCCGGCGACGCCGCGCTCAAGGAGATCACCGAGATCATCTCCAGCCAGATGGGCGATAACGACTACCTCGCCCGCTTCGGCGAGCACACCTTCACCATGCTCACGGACCAGGGCAAGACGGAATCGGCCAAGGAGTTCGGCGAAAAGATCCGGCTGGCGGTGGACGACCACCTCTACCAGTCCATCGGCCAGGCCCTGCAACCCACATGCAGCATCGGCGTCGCCATCTTCTCCGCCAAGAGCAAGGATCCCCAGGCCCTCATCAACCAGGGTTACAACGCCTGCTCCTCGGCCCATGGTGACGGCGGCAACCGGGTCGCCTTGTATGACGCCGCCCAGGCGCTGGCCTCCAAGGCCAAAGGCAAGGACGCCGACGCCGCCGGCGTCGACGACAACCAGATGCGGGAGATGATCGAATACGCCATCGACCACGACAAGTTCAAGCTGGTCTACCAGCCGCTGGTCAGCCTGGAGGGGGATTCACGGGAGAACTACCAGGTCATGCTGCGCCTGCTCGACAACAAGGACCAGGAGATCTTCCCCGAGAACTTCCTCACCTACGCGGAGCGGGGCGAACTAATGGGCAAGGTCGACCGCTGGGTGATCTCCCACGCCGTCACCGAGCTGGTCAAGCAGCGCAAGGATGGGCGCAAGGTGGTCTTCTTCATCACCCTCTCGGCGCAAACCATCAACGACGATTCGCTGTTGCTGTGGATCTGCGATTGCCTGAGGGACATGGAGGCGCGCGGCGCCTGGATCACCTTCCAGATCCACGAAGAGGACATGCGCGCCCACACCCAGAAGGCGAAAAAGCTGATGGAAGGCCTCAAGAAGATCGGCTGCCAGCTCGCCGTCGACCGCTTCGGCCGCCTGCCCAAATACGAGACCCTGCTCAAGCACCTGCCCATCGACTACGTCAAGATGGACAAGTACTTCGCCAACGGCCTCGCCACCGACCAGAAGCGCCAGGACGAACTGACGGAACTGGCCAACGCGGTGCGAGAGTTCGAGATGAAGAGCGTCGCGGTAGGCGTGGAAGACGCCAACAGCCTCGCGGTGCTATGGACCATCGGCGTCAACTACATCCAGGGCTACTACCTGCAAGAGCCCTCGGAGAACATCAACTTCGACTTCAGCAGCTTCTGACGTGACAAACCGCGTCTGTCACGCCTGTTGTTCCTGATGGGCAAGAGTCGCTAACCACGCATCCCCGGCTTTCGCGCAGCCCGAACCGTGGCGCACGAACCGCGGAGCGCGAGGCTTGACTCGCCAACGGAGCCTGAATGGCGCGTCAAGCCGAGCGCTCCGCCGCTCCGGGCATGTTTCAAGCCCCGGAATCCCAGTAGAGATGCACTGATACCCTGCCAAGGGCAGGCTCTGCGCATCTGTGGTTAGTGCGGCACCCGCCAAGTGACCATGAATAATGCGGGGCATAGGGCATTGATTTTTATATAAATAGTGTTATTGCTTATTTGGCGGGTGCTGCACTAGCTGCTTTCTTTACAATTATCGCTCCCGCGTCGAAAACCGGTTCGCCACCCGCAAGGCCGCGCAAGCCGCGCCAAAACCATTGTCGATATTGGTCACCACGATCCCCGGCGCGCAGCTCCCCAGCGCGGAGTGGAGGGCGAGTTCGCCGTCCGGGGCGACGCCATAGCCGACCGAGGTGGGTACGGCGATGATCAGAGAGTCGACCAAGCCGCCGAGCACCGAGAAGATCGCCCCCTCCATGCCGGCTACGGCGATGATGATCGGGTAGGCGCGCAGCGCCTCCAGCCGTTCGGTGAGGCGCCACAGGCCGGTCACCCCCACGTCCTGGAAGAGGGTCGCTTCGACACCGTAGAAGGCGAGGGTGCGCGCGGCTTCCCGCACCACCGGCGCGTCCGAGGTGCCGCCGCTGACGATGGCGACCTTCAGCGCTCGCGGCTTTGGCGCGGGGTCGCGAAAGAAGGCGGTGCCGGAGACCGGGTCGAAATCGAGCTTGGCGCGCAGCTCCCTCGCCAGCGCGGCGACCTTCTCCGGGTCGAGATGGGTCAACAGGCAGGCGGTATCGCGGGCGTCGAAGGCGCGCAGGATCGATTCGATCTGGGGCGCGCTCTTGCGCGTGCAGAATACCGCCTCATCGAGGCCGATACGCGACGCCCGCTCGAAGTCGAGCACCGCCTCCCGTGAAGATTCATTCTGGTCTGACAAAGGCGCTCCCCATACGATAAGTTTCAAACAACAGGCGTTGCGGCAGCTCCAGGCCCTGCTTGAGGGCCTCGATCTCCCGCCGCCACTGGTCGCGCCGCGCCGGGTCGAGGGACGCCAGGGCGGCGGCTTCCAGCTCGATGGCGACCGCGTCGCGGCGCACCCGGCAGCGTACCGCCGCCGACGGCAACACCGCCCGCAGCCGCCGCTCCACCCGGTGGATGAAGGCGAGCTGGTCGGCGTCGATGGGAATCCCCGTCTCGACGCGACTGGAGAGACAGGGCGAGGCGGGCAGATCGGCGAGATCGGGATGGCCCAGTTCCCGGCACAGGGCGCGAATCTCCGCCTTGGTGATACGGCACTCGACGAAGGGGTGGCGCACCCCCCGCTCCGCCGCCGCCCGCAAGCCGGGGCGATAGTCGGCGAGGTCGTCCAGGTTCGCGCCGGAGAGGATCGCGCCCTCCCCGCTTGCCCCCTCCGCAACGGCGGCGATGGCGCGATAGAGATTGCTCTTGCAGAAATAGCAACGGTCATGGGGATTGGCGAGATAGGCCTCATCGGCGAACTCCCCCGCCTCCAGCTCCAGCAGCCGCCAGCCCTCGCTACCGGCCATCGCCCGCACCCGCGCGCTGGCCTCCGCCGGCACCGCCGGCGACAGGGCGTGACAGATCAGCGCGGAATCCCCCAATTCGCGGGCGCCCAGTAGCGCCAGGGTCATGCTGTCGACGCCGCCGCTGACGGCGATGCGCACCGCGCCCATCTCGTGCAGCAGGGCGATCAGCGCCCGCCGCTTCTGCTCCAGCTCGCCGGCCGTTACCTCGCTCATGCCTCCTCCCCGCGACGTCGCCACTGGCCTCGCTGCCGATAGTCCTCCGCCTCGTCGAGGCTGCGGCTCTCCACCTTGGCGGTCACCGAGCCGTCGGGGCGGGTCACCCGCTTGACCTCCAGCTCGCGCCCCTGCAACCCTATTCGCCCCTGCTCCCGGGGCAGCAGCCGCCGCTCCGCCTCGCCGATGCGCAGGCCGATGGTGGCGGTTTGCAGAAAACAGGCGCGCACCGCCGCCTCTTTCGCCCGCGGCGCGACGAGGACGCGTAGCGACATCACCATGCGCCCCTGCTTGCCGATGCCGCTGAAGCTGGTGACATCCAGCACGCCATCCACGGCGCGAATCTTGTCCAGCCCCAGGGCCAGATCCTCGGGGCTCTGGTCATCCACCTCGAAGGCGATCTCCCAGACCCGATCACCGCCGCTCCCGGCCTCGCTCGCCTCGATCAGACTGGCCTGGATGCAATTGGGCAGCCCCGGCAACGCCCGGGTCCCGAAGCCGTAACCGCTGGCCCGCAAGCGCCCCGCGCCACAGCGGCGAAAATCGGCGGCCAGCGACTTGAGGATCGCCGCGCCGGTAGGCGTGACGCGCTCGCCGGAGACGCCGTCGTCCACCAGCTCCATCCCCTCCAGCAGACGCGCGGTGGCCGGCGCGGGCACCGGCAACAGACCGTGCGCGGTCTTCACCCGCCCGCCGCCCAGGGGCAAGGGTTGGCAACTGACGCCGGTGATCCCCAGCCGCTCCAGCAGCCAGGCGGCGGAGACGATGTCGACGATGGAGTCCCAGTTGCCCACCTCGTGAAAGGCGACCTTGTCGACCTCCACCCCGTGGATATACGCCTCCGCCTCCGCCAGCAGCCGAAAGATCCGCTGCGCCCGCGCCCTCACGCCGTCTTGCAACGACGCCTGATCCAACAACCGACGAATGGCGCTGTAGTGGGTATGGTGGTGATGCCCGTCGCCGTCCCCGCCGCCGTGCTGGCTGACCAGAAAGCGCCGCCCCCGCAGCACCCCGTCGACCTCGCTCACGCGCACGCCGAGATCCGGCGGCGGGGCCAACGCATCCAGCGCCCGCAACAGCGGTTCGAAGGCGTCCGGATCCAGGTCCAGCAACGCCGCGCAGAACATGTCGCCAGCCAGACCGCCGACCGGATTGATATGTAGATGCATACTTCTTTCCAAGCGTGGGAGCGCCACTCCTTACGCGGACTGGCACTCCTGAATCCTGATTTATTTTATGTTTCGGCAAGCCGAAATTCCACCCTAGTGCCGCACCCGCTAAATAAGCAACAACACTATTTATATAAAAATCAACACCCTATGCCCCGCATTATTCATAGTCACTTGGCGGGTGCGGCACTAGCGCGTCACCGGAGTAACAAACGCGGCCTGTAACAGGCGAACCATGATACCGCAACCCGTACCCTGCTTCGATATCGGAAATAGGGGGTGCAATCCTCGGGAATATATATTAGAATAGTCGAATATTTTAACTCGACGGAATGATGAGACGCCCCATGACGAAATCGCTTCACCCATGGCTGGCGGCGGCGCTACTGGCCCTGCTCTGGTCCGCCACCGCCTGGGCCAACATCGCGGCGGTGGATTCCCAGCAGTGGCCGAACCGCTATGATGCGCTGTTCGAAAAGTACAGCAACCGCTACTTCGGCCCCCACTTCGACTGGCGCTGGTTCAAGGCCCAGGCCATCGCCGAATCCGCACTGCGCAGCGACGCGGTGAGCCAATCCGGCGCCCGCGGCATCATGCAGCTGATCCCCGCCACGCTGGAAGAGATCCTGCGCGACCAGCGCTACCTCGCGACACTGGATGACGCCGATGCCAACATCGCCGCCGGCATCTACTACGGCCGCGAACTGTTCCGCAAATGGCAGGAGATGCCCGAACAAGAGCGCCTGTTCATGGCCTTCGCCAGCTACAACGCCGGCTACTATCGGGTGCGCAAGGCCTACAAATCGGCGAAAGTGAAAGACTGGAAACACATCCGCGAACACCTGCCCCGAGAAACCCGAGGCTACATCACCCGCATCCGCGCACTGATGGAAGAGAACCAGCGCCTGCCGAGCCGCATGACCCTGCTCGCCGCCTACATCCCCTCCGGGCTGGCGGGCCCTGCCGCGGCGGACTCCGAACTGACGGGCTCGACCAGGGGCGAATAGATCCAGACCAATCGCCCGCCCTGAGACGCCTCCGATAGCCCCGCTTCCCGCGGCAGATGGCTGGGGGTGAGGGTGAGGGAGGGGGCAATCGCCGGAAGGCTCGCCCGCGTCCGCGCAGTCGCCGGGCTCTCCGGCCTCCCCCGTTTCCCCAAGCCGGGCATAGATCCAATCCCCCTGCTCGAACACCTTCACCAGCTCCGCCCCCTCCGCCAGGCTGTCGAGCAAGTCGTGTTCGGTCGAGGGGCCAGCTCGAACATTGGCGCGCGCCGCCTTGACCCGCAACACCCCGCCTTCCAGCGACCTCCACGCCGCCTGATCCCAATCGGCGCTGACCTCCGCCATCTCGTCGGGATGCTGATTGAACAGCTGGTACAGCATCGACACCGCCTCGTCATTACCCGCCGCCGCGGCCTGGCGATAGTAGCCCGCCGCCTTCGCGAGATCCCTCTCCAACGGGGCATCCCCTTGACTATAGAGCATCCCCAACGCGAAGGCGGCGCTCGCCAGCCCCGCCTCCGCCGCCGCCTGCCACCACTCCACGGTCTTGCGGTTGTCGATATTCAGCCCATAGCCGTTGTGGTACATCCAACCGAGACTGAACTGGGCCTCCGCATGCCCCGCCTGCGCCAACGGCGCCCACAGGCAATAGGCCTTGGCGTAATCCCCTTGCCGCATGTGCCCCAGCGCCTGCCGATAGTAGCGCTCCCGCGCCTGCTCGACCCCCTCCCCGTCTCCCGCATCGGTCCCGACCGCGGCATCACCCCCATTCGCGCCGCCGACCTTCCCCGCCCCATCCTCCTTTGAAAACGGGCTCGCCACCGCCGCCGATGGTATCTGCCCCCCATGCCACGGCGTCGGCCAACGCGGCGGCCAGTACTGGGGAGGCTGCGCGGCCCACAGTGGCAGACTGACAAGCAACAATGGCAGAATCTTTTTCATGACAAAGTCTAAAGACAAGCGTTCCCCCCCCACCGAACAATCCACACTCCCACCAGCGACTTACCAATACCCCCTCTTTCCGATGAAGCGGGGCTGGGGTAATCGTCTTCCACTCGCGGCACGGCGAAGATAGCAGGGCGACGATCTGGCGGCTAGCGAGGCTGAAAGAGATTCGCTAGTCATCGATTTTTTTGATGCTTTCCCTTCCCGGGGGTAGAATGTGCGGTTGTTTTGTACCTTGAAGGTTATTGCCTCCATGCAGCTAGAAGCATTTTACAATCTCGTCGACGGACGGGTGGTGTTCACCCGGGAGCAGGCCAGCGCCTTCGCCAAGAACATCGCCGATGACTTCAACCCGCTCCACGATCCCGAGGCGAAGCTCTTCTGCGTCCCCGGCGACCTGCTGTTCGCCGTAGCCCTGGCCCGCTACGGCCTCAGCGAACGCATGCGCTTCGTCTTCTCCGGCATGGTCGACGGCGGGGTAGAGCTCGACTTCCCGGAACCGGTCGGCGACAAGGTCGAGATCCGCGACCTGGCCGGCAAGGCCTATCTGCACGTCGAGCGCAGCGGCACGTTGAATCGCGCCCCCGACGCCATCGCATCCCTCACCCGCAACTATGTGGAGTTCTCCGGCCACACCTTTCCCCACATCCTGGTGCCGCTGATGGCGGAGCATGGGGTGATGATCAATCCGGACCGCCCGTTGGTGATCTACGAAAGCATGGAGATCATCCTGTCAAAGCCGGATGCCCCTGCGCCGACCTTGGAGTATAGCGGCGCGACCCTGGAGTGCAACGGCAAAAAAGGTAACGTCCGCCTCGCCTTCCGCCTGACCGAGAATGGCGAGGAGGTGGGCGAAGGGGCCAAGTACATGCTCCTGCGCGGCCTCAAGCCCTACGACAAAGCGGTGGTCGACCGGGTGGTCGAGGGGTACATGGCGCACAAGGCGGCGTTCAAGCGGTCGGCTGATTTGGGCAATAAATAGACAGGATTAACAGGATTTTTCAGGATTGACAGGTTTTTTGTTGATGGCGATTTTTGGTGATGACATGGAGATTTTGGAAGAAGCCGAGCGCAGCTCGGCGATCCATGGGGGAATGGCTCAAGAAACGGTTTTAGTTCTTACGTCCAGTAGCATGCTCTCCGCCAAGTTGCGCGAGTGCGTGCGGTGATTTACGTCGACCTCATTCTCTCAACAAATGCGATCCTGTTAAGCCTATCCAACAGAGTACCCTGGGAAGCCGTTGGGACGAGCATCGTTAACCAACGCGTATCCGAGCCTTGAGCAGGGGCCGCCAACCAAAAAATCCCGTCAATCCTGCAACATCCTGTTAATCCTGTCCATTTAGACCCTGGGGAGTCGTTGCGACAAGCCTCAGGACCCGATGCGCTCCAGAACCTCGATCAGGGGGCCGCCAACCAAAAAACCCCGTCAATCCTGCAAAATCCTGTTAATCCTGTCCATTCCCCCCTGGGGAGAAAGACCTGGTATCAAGCAGCCATTCGCAAGTCAAGCCTCGCACTCCGGACGTCAGCGGCCATCCCAACATCCCGCCCATCCTGTAAATCCCGTTAATCCTGTCTAAAAAAGTCCCCTGGGGAGCTGTTGCTACAAGCATCGTCACTCGACGTACCGCCATGCCCCACACAAAAGTCCTCAAAAAGAAAATCCTGTCAATCCTGAAAAATCCTGTTAATCCTGTCCATTTATTAACCCAAGCAGCTAAGAGGAAAAGCCGTTGGTCAGCGGATAGCGCCGATCCCGCCCAAAGGCGCGGCGGGTGATCTTGACGCCAGGCGGGGCCTGGCGGCGTTTGTATTCGTTGCGATCCACCAACCGCACCACCCGACGCACCTCGGCCTCGTCGAAACCGGCGGCGATGATCTCGGCGACGCCCTGGTCCAGTTCGACATAGCGGGCGAGGATCTCGTCCAGCACTTCGTAGGGGGGCAGGCTGTCGGAGTCCCGCTGATTTGGCGCCAGTTCCGCCGTGGGCGGGCGTTCAATGACGCGGCGGGGGATGATCTCCCGCGCACGGTTGACGTACTCGGCGAGGCGGTAGACCATCAGCTTGGGCACATCCTTGAGGGGGGCGTAGCCGCCGGCCATGTCGCCGTAGAGGGTGGCGTAGCCCACCGACATCTCGCTCTTGTTGCCGGTGGTGAGGAGGATCTTGCCCTTCTTGTTGCTCACCGCCATCAGCAGGATGCCGCGGCAGCGGGCCTGGATGTTCTCCTCGGTGACGTCTCGCTGGCTACCGGCGAACTCGTCGCTGAGCATATCGAGGAAGGTGTTGAAGGCGGGTTCGATGGGGATGACGCGATGGCGCACGCCGAGGTTTCGCGCCTGAACCACCGCGTCCTCGTTACTCATGTGGGCGGTGTAGCGGGAGGGCATCAGCAACGCCTCCACCTGCTCCGCGCCCAGGGCATCCACCGCCACCGCCAGGGTGAGGGCGGAGTCGATGCCGCCGGAGAGACCGAGCACCGCCCCCTCAAAGCCGTTCTTGCGCACATAGTCCCGCACCCCCACCACCAGCGCCCGGTAGATGCTCTCCTCCTCGCCGGCGCAGGGAACCACCTCGCCGGGCCGCGGCCCATCGGCCGTGAAGGCCAGGCGATTGAGGCTCTCCGCGAAGAAGGGCGCGCGCTGCACCACCTTGCCGTCACGCCGCATGACGAAGCTGCCGCCGTCGAAGACCAGTTCGTCCTGGCCGCCGACAAGATTGACGTAGACGATGTCAAGCCCGCTCTCTTCCGCCCGCTTCTTGAGCAGCTCCTCCCGTTCCGGGGATTTGCCGGCGTGAAACGGCGAGGCATTGAGATTGAGCAGCAGGCTCGCCCCCGCTTCGGCGGCACGCAGCGCCGGTTCGCGGAACCAGATATCCTCGCAGATGGTAATGCCGACCTTGGTTCCGCCCATCTCCACCACGCAAGGTTCGCCACCGGGCTGAAAATAGCGCTTTTCGTCGAAGACGCTGTAGTTGGGCAGCAACGCCTTGTGGTACTCGGCGATGATCTCGCCGTCCCGCAACACGCCGGCGGTATTGTAGAGTCCGCCGGCGGTGCGCTTGGGATAGCCGAGCACCAGGTCGATGCCCGTCACCCGCTCGGCCAGCTGCGCCAGCGCCGCCTCGCAGCGGTCGAGAAAGTCGCTGCGCAACAGCAGATCCTCCGGCGGATAGCCGGTGAGGGTCAGCTCCGGGAACACCGCCAGGTCGCCGCCGAGCTCATCCCGGGCGCGCGCCGCCGCCTCGGAGATGCGGACGACATTGCCGGCGAGGTCACCGACCTTGAGGTTGATCTGAGCAAGTACGACATTGAGGGCCATGGCGGGCTCCGTGGTGGATGAAGACGGTCGGGGAAAATTGTACCATGGCGATCACCCCCAAAGAGAGGCCGTCAAACATGCCCCTGCACTCACCATATGAACCGCAGATTTCGCGGATTAACGCCGATTTCTCAGCTCGTCTTCACTGGCACTCCATTCAGCCGAAAGATGAGTGGATCCAGCAGGACATTGACCACCCCATTCACAAGAATCATCTGCGTAAATCTGCGGAAATCTGCGGTTCACCAAAATGACCCGCGCCCTGATCATCGGCTCCATCGCCACGGATCGCATCATCCGCATCGACCAGCCATTGCGCGTCGCCGGCCACCACCAGGGCGAGGCGGCGGCGGAGCGCATCGGCGGCGGCGCGGCCAATACCGCGATGGCGCTGGCGCGGGGCGGCGGCGAGGCGCTATTGGTGAGCGCGGTGGGACCGGATGCCAGCGGCGGGCGGGCGCTGCGCACGCTGGAGGGATGCGGCGTCGATTGCTCGCGGGTAGATACCGGCGCGACACAGAGCACCGTCTCGCTGGTGATCATCGACCCCACCGGGGAGCGCACCATCATCAACCTCTCCCGCGCCGCCTTGTCCCTGTCCGATGAGCTGGCCGACACCCCCTGCGATATCGCCTACATCCGTAGCGCCGATCCGCGACTGACGCCGCTGCTAGAGCAATTGATCCAGCGCATCCCGGTGGTGGTGCATATTCCGCCGATCCGCGACATTCAGCGGCCGGCGACGATCCTGCTCGGCTCCACCTCCGACCTCGACGAGGCCTTCATGGCCGATCCGTTCGCCCACGGCCGGGAGATCGCCGGGGCGACTCTGAAGTGGGTGGTGATTACCGATGGCGCAAAGGGAGCCGTCGTCCATGGCCCCCATAGCGCACACCACTATCTCGCGGAGCCCCATCAGGTCGTTGACTCGACGGGCGCCGGCGACGCCTTCGCCGCCGCTCTGCTCTACGCACTCGGGAGTGGAGAATCCCTCCATCGGGCGATCCCGCTGGCCAATCGCTGGGGGGCGGCGTCACTGGGCTACTCTGGCACTATTCCCCCAGCGGACTTCCCGGAAAGGTCACCGAACGGCAACGACCAATCAACAAGTTAGGAGACCTTTATCCACATCTAAGGCAGATGTCCCGGCCAACCGCCCAAAAGGCGCGCCCGCCCCCCGCAACCCCTTGAAATTCTCCATAACAACCTGTTTTTATTGAATTTATCATATTGATCAAAAATTAAACAACTCCTCCATTGGCATGCCGAGACAGACACTTAGGCCATTTGATCAAGGCTTATCCCCAGAGTTATCCACAGCTTCCGTGGATAACCCGCGGCGAAATCGTCACGTTTTTGCGCGCGCGCCAAGGATAACGAGACAGCGGTCACAATCAGGAGATTTCCAGGCTTCCCGTCCGAGGCCCCCTTGCCATCCGCGACGAATCTCCCATAATGACCGGTTATCGACGCGATACCGCATGAGTGATACGCTCGATTGGCTTCCATTCACCACCCGAACCCACACAGCAACCCGCAAAGGAGAACCACAACGATGCTCGATCCGGACAAATTGCTCGGCGGCCTTCTCGGTTCCGGCATGCGCAACCGCGGCCTGGACCTGAACATCGGAGGCATCGGCAACATGGGCGGCAAGGCCGCGGTGGGGATGGGGCTGCTAGGGGTCGCCATGGCCGCGTTCGAACACTTTACCGAGCAGAAAAATCGTTCCACGATGGAACCGGCGATGGGCGACCCCAGCCAGCCCCCCAGCTCGCCACGCGCGCCCTCCTCCGTGCCGCCGCCCCCGCCTCCCGTCGGCGCGAGCGCGCCTCCCCCGCCACCTCCGGGGATGCAGACCGCCTCCCCGCCCCCATCCGCCGCGCTGCCTGCCGCATCCGCCCATAACCGCGCGGGCAGTAACGGCGAGGCGACCCTCTACCTGCGGGCGATGATCGCGGCGGCGGCCTGCGACGGCGAGATCGACGCCCAGGAGCGCCAGCACATCATCGGCAAGCTGGAGGAGAGCGGCCTGAGCGACGATGAGCGGGACTTTTTGCTCACCGAGATGTCCTGGCCGATGGGCATAGACGAACTGAGCGCGGCGGTGGAGGATCGCCAGCAGGCGATTCGCCTCTACATCTCCTCGCTACTGGCGATCGAGGTGGACACGGAGGCGGAGCGGGACTACCTGAAGCAGCTGGCCGCGGCGCTGCAGCTTCCGCCAGAGCTGCTCGCCTCCATCCACCAGCGCTTCAAGATCGACATCCAGTAACCGAGAGGATTCCCCCATGCAGTGGTATCTCAGCTATCAGGGTCAGCAAGTCGGCCCCCTCACCCATGAACAGGCCCGCGCCCGAGTCGCCGCCAACCACAACGGTTTCGCCTGGCGGGAGGGTTTTGCCGAATGGCTGCCCATCGAGCAGGTCGAAGAGTTGCAGCACCACGGCGCGCCCATGCCCTCCACCGCGCCGCCTCCCCCCGCGGGCCGCGGCCGCACGACCCGCGCCGATGAGATCGATTACGAGATCATCGGCCAGGAGATGCAGTTCATCGAGGTGGAGCTGGATCCGGGCGAGAGTGCGGTGGCCGAGGCTGGCTCGATGATGTTCAAGCACCCGGCAATCGAGATGAACACCGTCTTCGGCGACGGCTCCGCCGAACAGGATAGCGGCGGCTTCATGGGCAAGCTGCTGGGCGCAGGCAAACGCCTGATCACCGGCGAGAGCCTGTTCACCACCGTCTTCACCCACACCGGCCAGGGCAAGGCGCGAGTCGCCTTCGGCGCCCCCTACCCCGGCAACATCATCCCCGTCTCCCTGCCCGAAGTAGGCGGCACCCTGATCTGCCAGAAGGACAGCTTCCTGTGCGCCGCCAAGGGGGTCTCCATCGGCATCTACTTTCAGCGCAAGATCCTCACCGGCCTGTTCGGCGGCGAGGGCTTCATCATGCAGCGGCTGGATGGCGACGGCATGGTCTTCATCCACGCCGGCGGCACGGTGGTGGAGCGCACCCTGCGCCCCGGCGAACGGCTGGACGTGGATACCGGCTGCGTGGTCGGCTTCGAGAACACCGTAAACTTCGAGGTGCGCAATGTACCGGGCATCAAGACCGCCCTGTTCGGCGGCGAAGGGCTCTTCTTCGCCGAACTCACCGGCCCCGGCAAGGTATGGCTGCAATCCCTCCCGTTCTCCCGCCTCGCCGGCCGCATGCTCGCCGCCGCGCCGCAACGGGGCGGCTCCCAGGGCGAGGGCTCGGTGCTGGGCGGCCTCGGCGATCTGATCAATGGGGATAATTCCTGATCTGGATTCTGGGATTTGCTCGTTCCCAGGGTCTCCTTGGGAACGCACGTCTTGCAAGCTCTTGCTTGCCACTCCTCCGCCGGGCCGCTATAGCGGCCAAGACATTGGCGCCCAAGCTCCAGCTTGGGCGCCAGCGGCTCCTTCGCGATGTACCTTTTTCCGAAAATCATCTCCCCAATCCGACCGGCCTTTGCGCTATAATCTCCCCCTTTTTCGGCCTCTTCGCCCGCTTGGCGAGGGGGGCCTTCTTCACACCATCTTCACCGACGACGCGCCGAACCCATGGACAAGACCTACGACCCGAGCAATATCGAACAACGCTGGTACCAGACCTGGGAGGAGCGGGGCTACTTCGCCCCCGACATGAGCCCCGATGCCAACCAGGACGACAGCTCCTATTGCATCATGATCCCGCCGCCCAACGTCACCGGCAGCCTGCACATGGGCCATGGCTTCAATAACACGGTGATGGATACGCTGGTCCGCTACCACCGCATGAAGGGGGCGAAGACCCTGTGGCAGCCTGGCACGGACCACGCCGGCATCGCCACCCAGATGGTGGTGGAGCGGCAACTGGAGCGGGACGGCAAGACCCGCCACGACCTGGGGCGGGAGGCCTTCATCGAGCGGGTGTGGGAGTGGAAGGGGGAGTCGGGCGGGCACATCACCCGCCAGCTACGCCGCCTGGGTTCGTCCCTGGATTGGCGGCACGAGCGCTTCACCATGGACGAAGGGCTCTCCGACGCGGTGAAGGAGGTCTTTGTCCGGCTGCATGAAGAGGGATTGATCTATCGCGGCAAGCGGCTGGTGAACTGGGACCCCAAGCTGCACACCGCGGTCTCGGACCTGGAGGTGCTCAACGAGGAGGAGCAGGGGCACATGTGGCACATGCGCTACCCCCTCTCCAACGGCCAGGGCCACATGGTGGTCTCCACCACCCGCCCCGAGACCATGCTCGGTGACTGCGCGGTAGCCGTCAATCCAGAAGATGAGCGCTACAGGCACCTGATCGGCGAGCTGGTGGAGCTGCCCTTGACCGGCCGGCGCATCCCCATCATCGCCGATGAACACGCAGATCCGGAGTTCGGCACCGGCTGCGTCAAGATCACCCCCGCCCACGACTTCAACGACTATGCGGTTTGGCAACGCCATCGGGACGAAAAGCTGATCTCGGAGATGCCCCACGGCGGCCTGATCAACATCTTCACCCCGGACGCGGCGCTGCGGGCGAACCAACCGGAAGAGGGCGAGCTGATCCCCGCCGTCTATGTGGGCATGGATCGCTACGCGGCGCGCAAGGCGATCGTCGCCGACCTGGAGGCCAAGGGGCTGCTGGAGAAGATCGTCGACCACAAGCTGATGGTCCCCCGCGGCGACCGCTCCGGCGCGGTGATCGAGCCTTTCCTTACCGATCAATGGTATGTGCGCATCGCGCCGCTGGCCAAGCCCGCCATCGAGGCGGTGGAGGACGGACGCATCCGCTTCGTGCCGGACAACTGGAAGAACACCTATTACGACTGGATGCGCAACATCCAGGACTGGTGCATCAGCCGCCAGATCTGGTGGGGCCATCGCATCCCCGCCTGGTACGACGCCGAGGGCAACGTCTATGTCGGTCGCTCCGAGCAAGAAGTCCGCGGCAAGCACGACCTTCCTCCCGACTACAAGCTGGAGCAGGACCCGGACGTGCTCGACACCTGGTTCAGCTCGGCGCTATGGCCCTTCTCCACCCTCGGCTGGCCGGAGAACACCGATCGCCTTCAAGCCTTCTACCCCGGCGCGGTGCTGGTCACCGGCTTCGACATCATCTTCTTCTGGGTCGCCCGCATGATCATGATGGGCATGAAATTCATGGGAGATGTCCCATTTCGGGAAGTCTACATCCACGGCCTGGTGCGCGATGCCCACGGCCAGAAGATGTCCAAATCCAAGGGCAATGTGCTCGATCCGATTGATCTCATTGACGGCATCGAGCTGGAGGAGCTGGTCACCAAGCGTACCCAGGGCATGATGCAGCCCCACCTGGCGGAGAAGATCGCCAAGCAGACCCGCAAGGACTTCCCCGAGGGCATCCCCGGCTTCGGTACCGATGCCCTGCGCTTCACCTTCGCCTCGCTGGCCTCCACCGGGCGCGACATCAACTTTGATATGGGGCGTATCGGCGGCTATCGCAACTTCTGCAACAAGCTGTGGAACGCCGCCCGCTACGTGTTGATGAACACCGAGGGGGAGGATTGCGGCCAGCACGGCGGCGAGGTCGAACTCTCCATCGCCGACCGCTGGATCATCTCCCGCTTGCAGAGCACCGAAAAGCAGATGCGCGAGGGGATCGAGGGCTACCGCTTCGACCTCGCCGCCCAGGCGATCTACGAGTTCACCTGGAACGAGTACTGCGACTGGTACCTGGAGCTGTCGAAACCCGTTCTCACCGACGACAACGCCAGCGCCGCGGCCAAACGCGGCACCCGCCGCACCCTGGTACGGGTGCTGGAGGCCACCCTGCGCCTCGCACATCCCATCATCCCCTTCATCACCGAAGAGATCTGGCAGAAGGTCGCGCCGCTGGCCGGGGTGAAGGGCGAAACCATCTCCACCCAGCCCTACCCCGAACCGGACGAGACCAGGGTGGACCCGGATGCGGTACGGGAGCTGGAATGGATCAAGCAGTTCGTGCTCGGCGTGCGACGCATTCGCGGCGAGATGAACATCCCCCCCTCCAAGCGTCTGCCGGTACTGCTCCAGCACAGCGTCTCCCGGGATCGGGAGTACCTGGAGCGCAACCGCTCCTTCCTCGACTTCCTCGCCCGACTGGAGTCGGTAACCGTACTGGAGGACAGCCAGGAAGGGCCGGAATCCGCCACCGCCCTGGTGGGCGAGATGAAGGTGCTGATCCCCATGGCCGGGCTGATCGACAAGGCCGCCGAGACCGCCCGCCTGGAGAAGGAGATCGGCAAGCTCAGAAACGACATCGAACGGGGCGAAAAGAAACTCTCCAACCCCAATTTCGTCGAAAAGGCCCCCGCCGCGGTGGTGGACAAGGAGCGAGACAAGATCGCCGAGCAGAAATCGGCGCTGGAAAAGCTGGAGGGGCAGTTGGAGCGGATTCGAAAGATGTGATCCGGCTGAGTTTTTCTTTTTGAACCGCAGATTTCGCAGATTGACGCAGATTACTCTCTTGGAAACAAAAAGTTGTGCAGGATGGGTTAGCGCAGCGTAACCCAACCTACGTTGCTGCTGAGAAGAAAAAATTAGGATAAAACCAATAACGAGGCAATAAATGGCGGACAATGCCCTGGAAAAAACGAAAGAGCTGATGTTGATGCTTAAGCGCATTTATCACGAAGTCCCCATGGCCGAGGGACCGAAAAAAGAGATCGCGATCTGCTTTTCGAACCTCAGAAAAAACTACGACATCCTCAATCGCATTCACAACGAAGTAGTCCCCCTGGAGCTTCAGGCAGAGAGCAAGAAGGACAGTGACGAGGCGGATTTGTCTTTCTGGGATGACGCCCCCTCCGGGCGGGTTGCCGCGAACACCCCTCAGCTGCGTCAATTGACCGAAAAATCACCGACTCTGCAAGCTTTTTACCGCAACGGCATCGACATCGACGCCATCTATCGCTTCAGCAACGAGGAACTTGCGATATCCAA
Source organism: Gammaproteobacteria bacterium (assembly GCA_011390365.1). Lineage (GTDB taxonomy): Bacteria > Pseudomonadota > Gammaproteobacteria > Chromatiales > Chromatiaceae > SLIM01. The sequence continues at coordinate 27,011 of JAABSM010000014.1, read as the reverse complement.
CGACATCGGCCTCTATTTTTCCCGCATTCACACGAGTTTTCAGCAATTTCGCCACGCGATTCTTGATCGGGAAAAGAGCGAAGCCACGATCAATACCAACGTCGAAGAGGCGCCGGAGGCCTATGCCTTCCTCAAGGCCATGGCCCGTTACAATATCACCTCAAATATCCGCTTGCAGATCTACTCCTACAAAAACAACTCCTGGTTCGACTCCGACGCCAAGAAGGCGTCTCACATCAAGGCCAAGCAGAACAAGGCGCGCCTGCTCTTCACCCTTGACGGAGAGAAATTCGCGGACCTCATCTCCGGACACTGGTTCAACGCGTTCACCTTTTTCGTGGTTAACGATCACCTGGAGCGCAACCGCATCAATGCAGAGGTCTACGCCCGGGTCGAATACACCTCGCCGCCGGACATCTTCAGCGCCCGCGGCGATTTTGATGTGCTTGCCGCCGTCGATAACACAGTCATCCTGGCGGAGTGCAAATCCGGCAATATCTTTGACCAGGCCGAAATCGACAAGGCCATCAGCAAGATTCAGGGGGTGAAAAAGGTATTCGAAAACGTTCGAGCCGGCTACTACAAATATGTTTTTGTTTTCGTCTACAACCCGCACGCCCGAAATGACCCGCAGCGCCTTGAGCAACTGGAAGACGCGGGGATCACCCTGACAACACCAGATCAATTAAGAGGCCTGCTGGTCTCTCTGACCGCGTAACTTCGCGGTTGAGTTACTGCTTTACGAACCACCACCATGCGGCTGCTACACTATCTGGAGATCGAAAATTTCAAACGCTTCGGTGACAAGCAGCGCATCGAGCTGGATCACCCGGCGGTATTGATCGGCCCCAACAATTGCGGGAAAACGTCCGCTATTCAAGCCATCGCGCTCTGGTCGCAGGCCATCAAGACCTGGTATGACGCCAAATCCGGCTCCGGGGCCAAAGAGCGAACCGCGACCTCGCTGAATCGCCTCAATATCGTTTCCGTGCCGGTGCAACGAACCCGCTACCTCTGGCACAACACATCGGTAAGAAAGGCCAATGCGCCTATCCCATTGATCATATCCCTCGGCGTTCAATTCGAGAACAAGGTACACCGCGTAGGCATCCGCTTTCGCAATCAAGGCGACGACCTTGTTTACTGCTCTCCCGATGATGAAACCATCAACCGGTCAGCATTGATCGCCTATGCGGCGAGCCTGAATGTGGAATTGCTTTATCCCATGTCCGGGATGGAGTCGGAAGAACCCGTCCTGCAACCCGGTCGAATCGATGTGCTTCTGGGCCAGGGGCAAACGGCACAAGTGCTGCGCAACTTATGCCTTATGGTGTTCGAGAACTCCAAGGATGATTGGCTGCATATTACGAGCCTCATTGCCAGGCTCTTTTCCGTCGAACTCAGCGAGCCTCGCCAGAATACGCGGGGAAGCATTGAGTTGTACTACCAGCAAAAACACGCCAAGGATCCATTGGATCTAGCAGTTGCCGGGCGGGGTTTGCAGCAAATGCTGCTGATCTTCGCCTACCTCTACTCCCATAAAAAAAGCGTATTACTGATCGACGAGCCAGACGCCCACCTGGAGATTCTTCGCCAGAAGCAGGTTTATGTCCTGTTGCGTGAGATCGCCGACCGCAACGGTGGGCAGGTCGTGATCGTCACTCACTCGGAGGTCATCCTGGATGAGGCCCTGGACAACAATCTGACCCTGTTACTGGACGGCAAGTGCGATAATCTGGCGAAGAAAAAGGACATCAAGGACACCTTGAAGCACTTTGGCGCCGCACACTACATCAAGGCCCGTGAAAGAGGCTATGTGCTCTATCTTGAAGGCAGCACGGACCTGGATAGCCTGAGAGCCTTGGGCGAGCGCATGGGGCACCCCGCCATCAGTGTATGGGATGAACGCCCCAACCTCTATTATGTGCGTGACAACTTTCCATGCCAGGATCTCGATTCGGAACTGGAACGGGTAGAAGGCGGCTTTGGCAAGACCCCGAATAGCCACTTCTTCGCGTTGCGCGCGATGATCCCCGATCTTCGGGGCCTCGCCATACTGGATAAGGATGACCGCGCTCGCAAAGAGGCAACCTCTGGGGGGCTTTCGGTTATCTTTTGGGAACGCTACGAAATCGAGAATTACTTCATCACTCCCGACCTCCTGCGAAGATATGCCATTCAAGCCCATGGCGGAGAGGACCTATTCCAGGGCTTTGCGCCAGAAACCGACGAAGTACTGGACCGGCTGATCCTGGAACAGGTTTTCAATTCCGATCAGGACAACTTCGCGACATGGAAAGAGGCCGACCCGGGGCCTTCGCGGCTGATCTGGGAAGCCAAGACCAAAACCCTCAAGATGAGCCAATTCGCCGAAGACTTCTTCCGGCAACTCGCGTCAAGGCTGGGACACCCAATGCTATTGCGAAAAGGCGAATTTCATCGCATGATTGACCTCATGGATCCGCAAACCATCCCCAAGGAAGTCGCCGCCAAGCTGGACAGCCTGCAAGAACTCTTTCAAGGGGCCGCCCCTCTGATTCATTAGAATAGATACACCCATGAAATCCTTCTCCTCATTCGCTCTCACATTGGTGATCGCCTTCGTACTATCCGGCTGCGGTCAGAAAGGCGATCTCTACCTACCCGACCAACCTCCGCCACAAACCGAATCCCAGGACTCCTGATGGACCACTTCCAATACCGCGACGGCCGCCTGTACGCCGAAGATGTGCCCCTTGAACAGATCGCCGGGGAATACGGCACGCCCTGTTATGTCTACTCCCGGGCGACCCTGGAGCGCCACTGGAAGGCCTTCGATCATGCCTTTGCGAATCACCCCCACCTGGTCTGCTTCGCGGTCAAGGCCAACTCCAACCTGGCGGTGCTCAACGTGCTGGCGCGCCTCGGCTCCGGCTTCGACATCGTCTCCGTGGGCGAATTGGAGCGGGTGATCGCGGCGGGGGGCGATCCGGGCAAGGTGGTCTTCTCTGGCGTGGGCAAGCGGGAAGACGAGATGCGCCGCGCCCTGGAGCTGGGGATTCGCTGCTTCAACGTGGAGTCCGCCGCCGAGCTGGATCGGCTGGAGGCGGTAGCCGCGCGGCTGGAGCAGGTCGCGCCGGTCGCCTTTCGCGTCAACCCGGACGTGGATGCCCAGACCCACCCCTACATCTCGACCGGCCTCAAGGAGAACAAATTCGGCGTGGATGTCGACGAGGCGGTGACCCTCTATCGCCGCGCCCATGCCTCGTCCCACTTGCGGGTCTCCGGCATCGATTGCCACATCGGCTCCCAGTTGACCAAACTCGCCCCCTTCCTGGATGCCCTGGACCGGGTGCTGGCACTGATCGGCCAGCTGGAGAGCGAGGGGATCGAGATCGACCACATCGACCTCGGCGGCGGCCTGGGCATCCGTTATACCGACGAGACCCCGCCGCAGCCGGACGAGTATGCCAAGGCACTAGCGGAACGCCTCGGTGATCGCCCCTATGAACTGCTGATGGAGCCGGGCCGCGCCATTGCCGGTAACGCCGGCGTACTGTTGACCAAGGTGGAGTACCTCAAATCCACAGAACACAAGGCCTTCGCGGTGATCGACGCGGCGATGAATGACCTGATGCGCCCCGCCCTCTATCAAGCAGTGCAGCAGATCGTGCCGCTTCGTCAGGCGCCGGGCGGGCAGCGCGAGAGCTGGGACCTGGTAGGTCCGGTATGCGAAACCGGCGACTTTCTCGGCAAGCAGCGGGAGCTGGATCTCAATCCAGGCGACCTGCTGGCGATTCGCTCCAGCGGCGCCTACGGTTTCACCATGGCCTCCAACTACAACACCCGCCCGCGCCCGCCGGAGGTGATGGTGGATGGGGAGCGGGTTCACCTGGTACGCCGCCGTGAAACCATCGAGGAGCTATTCGCCGGAGAGAGGGTACTACCCTGAAGCGAGCGGGCCGCAAGCCCGCTTCAATGGGAGAGCTTGAGCAGGCGATCCAGGGCCTCCAGGGAGAGGCCTTCGATCATTCGCTGGCGGCCATTCTCCCATCCGGCCGGGATCGAAAACGGATAGGCGGCGAAGGCCTGAGAGCTCTCGACCGGGCGGCGGTCGAGCTTGATCGGCAGGCGATGCCCATCCACCACCAGATTCAGTCGCTTCTTGTGAATCCCGGGGATGTAGGATACGGCCAACAGGGTCTTGCCGCTCTTCAGGTGTAAACCGAGCACCGCCGGTAACATCGCCTTGTTGCCGTCACTGGATTTCGCGGCGAGCGTGGCGCGTCGCGGTCGCCCGCACCAGAATGCGATGCCGGCCGCCATCTTGCCCGACCCGATCACCTCCAACCAGCGGATCTGACCGATGCGGGGGAGACTCTCATCTATTCTCCTGACCGCGGCCACGTCGCCCACCCGGATCGCCAGCTCGGCGCTGCTGGCGAATTCGATGCGTATGCCGTGATCCGAGATATCCCGAGCCTGGGCCGGGGGGCAAAACGCCTCCCGCGAAATCGGTCGAAGACTGGAGAAGCCGTTTTCGTTGTGCACCGTATCGACGATCAGGTGGCTGTATTCGATCGCCTCCTCTTCGTCGGCATCGGGGGCGGACGCCAGGTGATAGTGCATACCGCTGAAGGTGAAGAAGACCTCGACCGGCTCATCGACGGCAAAACGCTCCTCCTTGCGCGAGACGTCCGGCTTGCAGGCGCGGGAGAGTACCGCCAGGGTACGAGCCGAGGCGGTCAGGTCGTCATCCAGCACAACCCGCGGGGTGCTCGCCTCATTGGCCCTGCGCCGCAATCGCTTCAGCCTTAGCAACAACCGCCGCACATCCAGCAACAACCACTGCCCCTCCCCCTCTTTTCCGCAGTTTCCGGCGAAGCGGATCGGCCCCTGATCCTGGAAATAGTCGATGACGAAATCGACGGTGTCCTCCTTTTCCGTCGCATCACATTCACGCACCCGCAGCAGATCCGCCCACACGCTCAGGGTCTCCTCGATCTCCCGGCGCTGCTCGTACCGCAGCTCCTGAAACGGGATCAGATAGAGCAACAGCGCCTGTTTGTAGAGCATTTCGATGGATGCCCTCCCCTTATCCCCGGAAGGGAGGGGCAAGAGATTGCTCTCCACCCCCTCCCGGCGACTCAGGCGATAGAGCCCGTGCAAGCGGGACCAAAGGCCGTCGTCACTGCGCATGTTAAGACGCTTGCGCTCACCCACCAGGGTTCGGGCATGGTAGAAAACCCGCTGCGCCGATACTTGCCAGAGCGAGACGAAACGGGCGCCTATGCGGATCCTCTCCCCCGCTTCACAATCGGAGACGACCTTTTCGTAGCCCTCCACGAGCATGCAACAGAGGGTATCGCAGGATTCGGCGACACTGAACGAACGGGAGGCGAGCGGGAAGGTGACATCCCTGAGATTACGCCGCAGGGTGTCGAGGATCCGGGAGGCGGTGCCGGTCAGGGCTTCGAGGGCGACAAAACGCTGTTTAGGCGGCACCGTCTGGCGATTCCACTCTTCCAGCTTGGCGATGAGGCTCTTTGCCGCATCGCCGGGGTCCGCCAGAGGCAACCCCCGCACCCACTCCTTGGCATTCTTCATGCGACGACATCCTTGGTGTGAAGATCAGCCGGCCGTTCCGGGGCCAGCCCTTGACAACATGGCTATACTAAAGCCTTTTGTTGTCGATTTCATGTCTTGCGGGAACCGGGTTGTTGCAGTAGTCCTTTTGGGACATCGCGAAAAGATTCGGGAGATCTCAGCTCGCCTTCAGTTTCCTGAGCGCCTTGTCGCCAATAAACCGCACCAGTTCCTCGGGGTTATCATAGTCCATTCTGCGAGCGAGGGCTACCACTCCCTGAACCAGCTCCCGGGTCTCCCGAATCTCGCCATGCTCTCTGCCGCAGCCGCTGCAATGGGTCCCTTCCGTCGAACAGTTCTCACCACCGCGACAAGGATTGAAACGCATACCACACCTCTCTTGAATCGATTGTTTCCGCTACCTTTCGGGGATGGCCCACGGCCCGCCCGGGTTCAACGCAGATGGAGTTTCGCCGTTGGAATTCAAGGCGACTGATCTTCGACGATGGCGTAGCGATAGAAGCGGGAGACCTCGGCGCCGGGGCGCTTGGCGATACGCAGCTTGTCGATCATCACGCGATAGGCGGAAACGGGCTCATCATACCCCTTGACCATGACTTCGCGCGGCTTGAGATCGATGACCACATCCTGAAAACGGGAGAGATCAAGCCGTTTGTAGGTGCCGCGGGCGAGCATGATGTGGCCGATTTCACAGGCGCTCTCCATGCGATTGGCGAGATTGGTAGTCTCACCGATGGAGGTGTATTCGAGCTTCATGTCGCAGCCGATGGCGCCGACGATGACATCGCCGCTGTTCATGCCGATGCGCATCTCGAAAACCGGCTCCTTGTTCTTGATGCGTTCACGGTTGAGGGCGCGCAGCGCGCGCTGCATCTCGATGGCGCAGCGCACCGCGCGATCGGCATGGTCCTCGAAGTAGATCGGCGCCCCGAACATGGCGACGATGGCATCCCCAATGTACTTGTCAGGAAAACCGCCATGTTTCTTAATTACAGGAATCAGGGTTTCAAAATAGGTATTGAGCACCGCGACCGCCTGATTGGGGCTCATCTGCTGGCTGATGGTGGAAAAACCCGCGAAATCGGTGAACATCAGCGTCGCATCGCTACGCTTTCCCCCGAGGACCAGGCCGTGCTGGCCCGCGGTCTCGGCGAGCTCCTTGGATAGCAGCTTCTCCAGCGTACTGCGCAGGTTGAGCCGCTCCTTCTGGCCTCGCGCCATTTCGTTGAAGCTGCGCGTCAACTCGCCCATTTCGTCATCACTGACCACCGGCACCTGATAGTCATAATTGCCATTGGCCACCTCCTCCGCGCCGATGGAGAGCTCCCGGATCGGACGGGTAAAGGTGCGCGCAAGGAGGGTAGCGCCCCCGATCACCAGCAGCAGGATCAGCAGATTGAAGCCCAGCACGAACCATAGTACGGTGAAGAGGGTTTCCTTGACGCTGCTGGCGTCGAGGTCAATGGTGACGATATCAAAGACCCCATCCAGCTCGATGGTGCGCCACACGCTGAACCAGGTACCCCACTCATCCTCGGTAAAACGGGGCAGATAGTAGTTATCGGGGTCGTGGGTGGGATCGTGACCGAATTCGGAGACGCCGTTAAGGGCGGACTTGCGCCAGTACGGATTATCGGAGACTTGGTACAATTCGCCGGCAAAGGCCGGCTCCTCCCACCACTGGTAGCCGTCGAGCAGGAAGGCGATGTGCTCCTTGAACACCCCTTCCTTCTTGCCGGTATCGAGCATGATGTAGATGTCGGCGACGGCGAAGCCTCCCTCATCGGCCCGCTCCTTGGCGCGCAGCAGCACCCGCTTGTTGCGGGCGAAGACCTGGTCGATCCCCGGATCGCTGGCGAAGCGCTCTCCCCAGAAGGCCGCGGCCTCTTCGAGACGCCGATAGTCGAAGTTCTCGATCTCCGTTCCCTCCTCCTCCAGTGCCGCCTGCACCTCCTCCGAACCGACCAGTTCGCCCTCCGTGATCAACATCGTGAAGGAGACGTAGAGATAGGGTCCCAACGTCTCCAGCTCCCTGGCCTGGGGCATGACCCGCAGCACGAAGTCGTTCATGCGCGCCAGTTCACCGCGATCCAGGGAAGCTTCGACGCCCGCGATAAGCGCCTTGGCGTTATCCACCAGCCTTTCAAGCTTATCGATGGGACGATAGAGCTCAAAAGGTAGAATCAGCAACGCCAGCACCCCGATCATGACCATCACATGCACGATCAGCTTCCGCCTGATCGGTGTATAGCGGCCCTTGTCGCCTTTACCCTTAGCCATCACTTCTCTTGCCAACCTTTTAGATTTAACTTTAAGAATATTATGCCAAGTAATGGCCGTAACTGGAATCTTTTTCCAGAAACAAAGTATAATAGGGGAGAATCGCTAGGCTTCCGGTCGGCCTCGGCCCCAACTACGGGCGCAAAATCCCCCGGAGATTTCCATCACGATACATCAGGGCGATAGCGCGCGATGACATTTCCCTCAACCCTGGCTAAGATTCTAAACATCAAGAGCGGTGAAGAGAAGACCGTTGTCCTTCTCTTCAGCTTTTCGTTTCTGCTGGGATTGTCGGTCGTCTTCTACGAAACCGCCGCCTACTCCCTGTTCCTGTCGCGCTACGAAGCCTCCAGCCTGCCCTATATCTACATCGGTGCGGCGATACTGATCATCATCAGCGGTTCGCTCTACAGTTATGTGGAGAGCCGCTTCGACTTCATCCACCTGATGACCGGAACCCTGGTCATCCTCGGTATCGGCGTCATCCTGCTGCTGGTCTATCAGCACCTGGACGAGGGCAACCTGTCGGCGGCGATCATCGCGTTATGGTCCGATGCCATCGCCATGCTCGTGGGTTTCATCTTCTGGAGCCTGTCGGGGCGCCTGCTGACGCTGCGCCAGGGCAAACGCCTGTTCTCGCTGGTGAGTACCGGCGAGGTGATCGCCGGCATGCTCGGCGGCGCGTCGATCCCGCTGCTGCTCCCCGCCATCGGTACCGCCAACCTGCTGCTGGTGGTGGTCGGCGCCTTTGTCGCCTGCATTATCGTCTTCTTGTTCATCGCCGCCACCTACCGGGAGGCGCTGTGTCGCTCCGATATCGAGGAGGAGGAGGATGACGACGACTCCCCCGAGGAGGGCGCGCCAAGCAGCGCCGAATCCCGCAAGAGCGAGCTGCTCCACTGGCGCTCCCGCTACATGGTCCTGCTGTCGACGCTGGCCGGCTTTTCCCTGATCGGTTACTACTTCGTCGACTACCTCTTCTACGGCATCGCCGAGACTCGCTATCCGGACGAGGAGTCCCTGGCCAGCTTCCTCGGCCTATTCTTCGCCGGCGTCGGCCTGGTCAACCTGCTGTTCAAGTCGCTCCTCGCCGGCCGCCTGATGAGTCGCTTCGGCATGATCTTCGGCCTGTTATTCCTGCCGGCGATCATCTTCGCCGGCGCCGTCAGCGCCATCATCGCCGGCTGGCTGAGCCAGGATCTGGCCCTCGTCTTCGCCCTGCTGGCGATGATCAAACTGCTCGATACGGTCGGACGACTTTCCGTCGATGAGCCTTCGACCATCATCCTCTACCAGCCCCTGCCGGTCGATTTTCGTCTCCTTGCCCAGGCCCGCATCGAGGCGATCGGCGAGCCGGCGGCATCGATCGTCGCCGGCCTGCTGCTGATTGGCATCGATCAGCTCGGCTTCGTCGAAACCCAGCACATGCTGATCTTTCTGGCCGTCGTCATGGTCGGCTGGATCATTACCGCCATCTACGTGCGCCGCCAGTACTGGGTGACCCTTAGCAACGCCCTCTCCAAGCGCACCCTCGGCAGCGGCATCCACCTGGCGCTCGACCAGCACAGCCTGGATGTGCTCTACAAACACCTCGAGTCACCCCACATCGGCGAGGTAGTCTACATGCTCAACCTGCTGGAGCAGGAGCACGAAGAGCTGCTGGAGGACGCCTTTCGCAACCTGCTGGCACGCAAGGAGCCGGAGATCCTGCTCGACGTCCTCGGCCGCATCGAACGCCTCGGCATGAGCAGCCTTGAACAAGATGTCCGCGAACTGATACGCGCAACCAGGGATATCTCCGTCCGGGGCACCGCGATTCGCGCCTTCTCCGCCATCACCGAGTCGGACATCTTCGAGGAGGTGGTGCCGTTTCTCGACGATCAGAACCCGGTGATTCGGCGCAATGCCCTGATCGGTCTGCTGCGCAGCGGCGGCATCGAAGGGGTACTCAACGCCGGCGAGAGATTCTATGCCATGGTCAACTCCAAGGATCCGCGGCAACGGCTGCTGGCCGCGGAGGTGCTGGGCGACGTCGGCATCCGCAACTTCTATCGCCCGCTGCTGATCCTGTTTCGCGATCGCTACCGTGAAGTACGGGAGGCCGCCTTCCTCGCCGCCGGCAAGCTCGACAACCCACGCCTGTGGCCGCTACTGGTAAACGCCCTCGACAACAAGCAGTTGCGCCGCACCTCGGAACAGGCCCTCGCCGCCGCTGGACCCTCGGCCTTGCCGGATCTGACCCGCGCCTTCATCAACGAGCGCTCCTCTCGTCAGACCCGCCTCGCGACACTTCGCGTCATCGCCCACTACCCCGCCACGGACATCGCGGAACTGGCGTTCCACGCCGCCACCAACGACTCACCGCAGATACGTCACCTGGCCCTGCGCGCCCTCGCCATCACCCGCTATCAGGTGGAAAGCGCCAGCGAGCGCCAGCAACTGCGCAACGTCATCGACATCGAACTCACCCAGGCGACCCACCTGCTGGTAACCCTGCGTGATATCGAAACAAGCGGCGAATACCCCATACTCGTGGCGGACCTTCGCACCAAATTACAGCAGATTCGCACCCGCCTGTTCCTGATCCTGGGCGTTCAGTTCGGGCGCAAGCAGGCCCGACAACTGGAGAAGAACTACGTCAGCGACAACCGGGAGAAGCATGCCTATGCCCTGGAGATGCTCTCGAACCTTCTCGACCAGGCCCACTTGACGGCGATGTTCTGGATCTTCGACGATATCCCGGAGTCGGAACGCCTCTCCCTGTTATCCACCGAATATCCCCATAGCGGGGGTTCCGCGGAATTCCATCTCAAGGAGATCATTCTCGGCCGCCGCAGCGGTATCACCTTCTGGACCCAGTGCGCGGCCATCTTCGAGGTGGGTCGTAAAAAACAGGCCAACCTCTACCCCACTCTCAAGCAGGCCATGCTCTCGGAGGACAAGTTCGTTCGCGAAACCGCGCTGTGGGCGGTGGCCCAGCTGAACCCTATTACCGCCCCCGCGGTACTCGAGACATTTACCGGCGATCGCGCGCCCAATGTGCGCAAGATCGCGACCCATATCTGCAAAAGCCTTTCCGGCAACCACTGATACGCCAAGAGTTCCCAGCCATGCTCCTCACCCTAGAGAAAGTCCTGATCCTGAAGTCGGTCAGCATCTTCAAGAAGATCCCGGAAGAGACCCTTGCCGAGGTTGCGGTAAGCCTAAAGTACGTACAGGCGGCAAAGGGAAAGACCATCTTCACCAAGGGAGAACTGGGGCGCTCGATGTATATCATCATCGACGGCAAGGTCAGCGTTCATGACGGCGACCACCAGATCACCACCCTCGGCCAGCGGGAAATTTTCGGCGAGCTGGCCGCCCTCAATCCCGAGCCGCGCATGTTCTCCGTTACCGCACTGGAGGAGACCCACCTGTTCCGTCTGGAGTACGAAACCCTGCATGAGCTCATCGCCGACCACGTCGACCTGGCGACCGGAATCATCCAGGTCCTGTGTCAACGCCTGCAATCCCAGCCCCAGTGAGTCCCCCGATCCTCCCGAACCCACCCGCTGCACCACGTATGGACGCGAATCAACACGAACATGCGTCGTTAAAGCCACAACGCCGGTTATAGATACGGCATCTCTTTTGGGGAATAGCCCTGGGGCGGTACGATAGCCCTTCACACGCCAAGGCGTATACCATGTCATTCCGTTAGCGGCACGCCAGGCTCCCGCCCTTGATGCGCCTGACTCCAGCGCAGGCCGGAAATCGTCGGACCGGCATAGGATGTGCCGAATAAAAAGCCTTGTCGCTCGATCGTCGGCGCATCCTATTCGGAACCAAAAACGGTTGGTCTACCCACGAAATGAGGCGCATCATGCCCGGAAAATGCAATGATGGCTTATCTTAATGAAATTGAACGCGTGTACTCCACCCCGTACCCGGTCGATACATCTCGCAGATGAATGGATCAGGCGCGATGAGCCACTTTTCCATTTGCGTTGATTTTGGAGGATTCGCGGTTAAATGTGGGTCTTGGGATCATCGATCATGGGCGCGCGCCACATCAATCGACAACACGAATCGACGTCCCGATGCCCGCGCCAAGCAACGCTGAAGCACTGGCCTGGTTGGCGGCGACCTCGACCAGGCCGATGGAGTTTCGATACCACAACAGCCCTCCCGCCGCCGCCTCGCAAAAGGTGCGGAGATAACCGACGTCCTTACCCCCGATCTCGATCCGGTCGCTCTCTTTCAGGGAGCTCCCGGCAAGCCCGGTCATCAGGTTGCCGAAGCCGTCGACGTAGATGACCCGTTCCAGCCAGCTGCGCTCGCCAAAGCCAACCAACGCTTCACCCGGTATCTCGCCCTGATCCCGCTCTCGCCCTTGCGCCAGTTCGATACCTACCGGCACGAACCAGTCCCTGCCGTGAAAGGTATTGGAACAGCGAAAGCGTGATGGGTCCAGCGATACCACCCGATCGACCTCACCGGTCTCCGCCAGCGGCGCGAACAAGCCATTATCAGGTCCCACCAGCCGCCATCCGCGCCAGTCGACACGCACCGCACCGCGACTGCCCCCGACCCCGGGATCGACCACCGCCACCAACACCCCGGGGTCCTGCATCTGCGCCAGCAAGGCGCGCAGCAGATGTCCCGCCGCGAGAGGATGAAAGCGTGGCGCGTCGTGGGCCAGATCGACGAAGTTTATCCCTTGTCGGGCCAGGCGCCAGTGCAACTGCCCGACATAGAGGTTGCCCATGCCATAATCCGTAAACAGCGCCAGCGGTGTCATCTCTTCCTCGGCAAAACGCAAAAAGCCGGGCAATGCCCGGCTTTGAACAAGGGGAGGGGACGCCGGCGTTACGCCTCTTCGGTCTCCACCGCCTCTTCATCTTCGAGGTCAACCGGCCGATCCACCAGCTCGACATAGGCCATGGGCGCCTGGTCTCCGGGACGGAATCCGCACTTCAGGATGCGAAGATAACCGCCCTTGCGACTCTCGTAGCGCGGGCCAATCTCGGTGAAGAGGCGGGCCACCGCCTCGTTGTCCCGGAGCCGCGCGAAGGCGAGCCGGCGGTTCGCCACGCTGTCCTTCTTGCCCATGGTGATCAGGGGCTCGGCGACGCGGCGCAGCTCCTTGGCCTTGGGTACCGTGGTACGAATCAATTCATGCTTGAGCAACGAAGCGGTCATGTTGCGGAACATCGCCTTGCGGTGGGCGCTGTTCCGATTGAGATGACGTCCGGATTTGCGATGACGCATCGTTCTATTCCTTACTATCCAGTTAATTGATCAAAAGAGGTGTTCTGTACAGCCCGCGCCCCGATCAGGAGGCGGCGTGCTCTTCCCGGTTTTCCGGCGGCCAATTGTCGAGCCGCAGGCCTAGCGACAGGCCCCGCTCGGCGAGCACGTCCTTGATTTCGGTCAACGACTTCTTGCCCAGATTGGGGGTCTTGAGCAGCTCCACCTCGGTACGCTGAATCAGATCGCCAATCAGCAGGATATTTTCCGCCTTGAGGCAATTCGCGGAACGAACCGTAAGTTCCAGATCGTCCACCGGGCGCAGGAGTATCGGATCGATCTCTTGCCCCTCCTCCTCCTCCTGCACCGTCTCCACGACGCCGCCATCAAGGCGAACGAAAGAGGATAGCTGATCCTGAAGGATGGTCGCCGCGCTGCGCACCGCCTCCTCGGGATCCAGGGTACCGTCGGTCTCCAGATCGATCACAAGGCGATCGAGGTCGGTGCGCTGCTCGACGCGGGCATCTTCCACGGAGTAGGCCACCCGCCGAATCGGCGAGTAGGTCGCATCCAGCTGCAACTTGCCGATGGCATTGTCGCCGCCAAGATCACCAAGCCGCTGATTGGATGGCTGGTAACCGATACCACGGCGCACGGTGAGGTGCATGGCCAGCTCGACCTCCTTGGTCAGCGTAGCGATTACCTTGTCGGGGTTGGCGATCTCGACGTCGTGATCAAGGGCGATATCACCACCGGTGACAGGCCCCGGTCCCTGCTTCTTGAGGGTCAGGATCGCCTCGTCCCGGTTATGCATGACGATCGCCAGATCCTTCAGATTGAGCAGAATCTCCAGCACATCCTCCTGGATCCCTTCACCGGCGGTATATTCGTGCAGGATCCCCTCGATCTCCACCTCCACCACGGCGGCGCCAGGCAGAGAGGAGAGCAAAATCCTTCTGAGCGCGTTACCCAGGGTATGCCCGAAACCCCTCTCCAGGGGCTCCAGCGTGATCTTCGCCCTTCTTTCCGAGAGGGTCTGGATGTTGACCAGACGCGGCTTTAAAAAATTCGTTAGCAAATCGGCCATTATGGCAAACCCCCTGAGCTGGTCCTTACTTGGAGTACAATTCCACGACGAGCTGTTCGGTAATCTCGGCGGGCAGTTCGGTGCGGTCTGGAATCCTCTTGAAAACGCCCTTCATCGCCTTGGGGTCCACCTCGACCCACTCGGCGAAGCCGTACTGACCCGCCAGCTCCAACGAGCTCTGGATGCGGGTCTGTTTCTTCGCCTTCTCGCGGATGGAGATCTCGTCTTCCGGCTGCACCTGGTAGGAAGGAATATTGACGGTCGCACCGTTCACCAGGATCGCCTTGTGGCTGACCAGCTGACGCGCCTCCGAACGGGTCGCGCCGAACCCCATACGATAAACGACGTTATCGAGGCGACGCTCCAGCATCTCCAGCAGGTTCTCGCCGGTAGCCCCCTTTTGCTGGGCCGCGGCTTTATAATAATTGCGGAACTGCCGCTCCATGACCCCGTACATGCGACGCATCTTCTGCTTTTCGCGCAACTGGAGCCCGTAATCGGAGACGCGGCGACGGCGGTCGGTGGTCTGCCCCGGGGTCTTCTCCATGTTGCACTTGGAGTCGAGAGACCGTACACGGCTCTTGAGGTAAAGGTCCGTGCCCTCACGCCGGGAAAGCTTGCACTTGGGTCCAATATATCTTGCCATTTCCTGTTACTCCGAATATCAGACGCGGCGCTTTTTCGCCGGACGGCAGCCGTTGTGGGGGATCGGGGTGACGTCGGTAATGCTGGTTACCTTGAAGCCCGCATTGTGCAGCGCGCGGACCGCGGAATCGCGTCCCGGGCCTGGTCCATTGACATTCACGTCCACGCTCTTGACACCGTACTCCTTGGCCTTCTCGGCGGCGCGGTCGGATGCGACCTGCGCGGCGAACGGGGTGCTCTTGCGGGAGCCACGGAAACCGGACCCGCCAGAGGTCGCCCAGGAGAGGGCGTTACCCTGACGATCGGTGATCGTGATAATGGTATTATTGAAAGAGGCGTGAATGTGCGCCACCGCATCGGTGACGACCTTCCTGACCTTTTTCTTTTGACGACTCGTAGGTTTTGCCATCGGGATTTACCTGTACTATCTGCTGAACGCGGCTTTTCGTAAAAGCGCGCTATCTCTTGATCGGGCGACGCGGTCCCTTGCGGGTACGCGCATTGGTGCGGGTGCGTTGACCGCGTACCGGCAGTCCGCGGCGATGACGAATCCCGCGATTGCACCCCAGATCCATGAGGCGCTTGATGTTCATGGACACCTCGCGGCGCAGGTCGCCCTCCACGACAAACTTGGCGACTTCACCGCGGATCTTTTCAATCTCCTCCTCGGAGAGATCCTTGATCTTCGAGTCCGTCGCGATTCCCGCGGCCTGGCAAATATCCGCCGCGCGATTTCGACCTATCCCATAGATCGACGTCAACGCGATCACCGCGTGCTTGCGATCCGGAATATTGACGCCTGCAATACGGGCCATCTTCTATCTCCTGAAATAAAATTCGTGTCGGTAGCGCCGAGAAAAACGCGAGATTGTAACGCGCCAGGCTAACGATTTCAAGTTTTCCGTGGCCACCACCGGTGGCCACGGACGCGATCAGCCTTGACGCTGTTTGTGGCGGCCGTCGGTGCAAATCACCCGGACAACACCGTTGCGCCGAACGATCTTGCAATTACGACAAATCTTCTTGACCGATGCCCTGACTTTCATCTCTCATTTCCTCGCAAAAAAACGTTATCTCAAGCGTCCGGCACCGCCGACGCCTTTGAGGTTTGCCTTCTTCATCAGTGATTCGTACTGGTGCGACATCAGATGAGCCTGCACCTGCGCCATGAAGTCCATGACCACGATGACAATAATCAATAGCGATGTCCCGCCAAAGTAGAACGGCACATTCCAACCCACGATCAGGAACTCGGGCAACAGACAGACGAGGGTGATGTAAATCGCACCCGCCAGCGTCAGCCTCGACATCACCTTGTCGATGTACTCCGCCGTTTGCTGCCCAGGTCGTATGCCGGGAATAAACGCGCCGGAGCGCTTCAGGTTGTCCGCGGTCTCCCTCGAGTTGAAGACCAGCGCGGTATAGAAAAAACAGAAGAAGATGATCGCTACCGCATAGAGGATCACATAGATCGGTTCGCCCGGCGAGAGCTTACCGACAACATCTTGCAACCAGCGCATGTCGTCCTGGGTCCCGATCCACTGACCTAGCGTACTCGGAAAGAGGATGATCGAGGACGCGAAGATCGGCGGAATCACCCCCGCCATGTTCAGCTTCAGCGGCAGGTGACTGCTCTGGGCGGCGAACATCTTGCGACCCTGCTGGCGTTTCGCGTAATTCACCGTAATCCGCCGCTGGCCCCGCTCGACAAAGACCACGAAGGCGGTCACGCCGATGGCCAGGACGATCAGCGTCAGCGCCGTGATCGCATTCAGCTCGCCGTTGCGCACCAGCTCCAGCGTCCCGCCGAGCGCCGATGGCAGCCCCGCCACGATGCCCGCGAAGATGATCATCGAGATGCCGTTGCCTATCCCCCGCTCGGTGATCTGCTCGCCCAGCCACATCAGGAACATCGTGCCCGTAACCAGCGAGATGGTCGCCGTGAAGACGAACCCCATGCCCTGGAACACCACCACCGGCATGCCGCCGGCCTGCTGACTCTGCAACGCGAACGAGATGCCAATCGCCTGAAAGGTGGCCAGCACCACGGTACCGTAGCGGGTGTATTGAGTGATCTTGCGCCGCCCCGCCTCTCCTTCCTTCTTCAACTGCTCCAGCTTGGGCACCACCGCCGCCATCAACTGCATGATGATGGAGGCGGAGATATAGGGCATGATCCCCAGGGCCATCAGCGAGGCGCGCTCCAGCGCGCCGCCAGAGAACATGTTGAACATGTCCAGGATGGTCCCCCGCTGTTGATCGAACAGCACCGCCAACGCCGCGGGGTTGACCCCCGGAACCGGGATGAAGGTGCCGATACGATAGACCAGCAGGGCCAGAAGCAGGAAGACGATCCGCTGACGCAACTCGGTCAGCTTGCCCATCCCGGCGAGTTCAGCGACGGCGGAGCGATTTGCCATTTACTCTTCTACCTTGCCTCCGGCCGCCTCGATCGCCGCACGCGCACCCTTGGTGACGCCGACGCCCTTGACGGTGAAGGCCTTGTCTACCTTGCCCGAGAGAATGATCTTGGCCCGAGCCTGCGTACGCGGCAGGATATCGGCGTCATGCAGCGCCTGCATGTCGATGACATCGCCTTCGATCTTGTTCAGTTCGCCGAGACGCACCTCAGCGGTAACCAGCGCCTTGCGGGACACAAAACCCACCTTGGGGAGACGCCGCTGCAAGGGCATCTGACCGCCCTCGAAGCCGACCTTGTGGAATCCGCCGTTGCGGGACTTCTGACCCTTGTGACCGCGACCGCAGGTCTTGCCGAGACCGCAACCGATGCCGCGGCCGACACGGCGTGGCTCGCTCTTGGCGCCAGCGCCGGGCTTGATGGTGTTGAGACGCATTTCAGGCCTCCTCTACGCGAACCATGTAGTTGACCTTGTTGGCCATACCCCGAGTTGACGGGGTATCTTCGACCAACACCGTGTGGTGCATGCGACGCAGACCAAGACCGCGGACGCACGCCTTGTGAGAGGCGAGGCGTCCATTCATGCTGCGTACCAGCGTAACCTTCATCATCTTCTTGTCGGACATGACTTACCCCAGAATCTCTTCCACGGTCTTGCCGCGCTTCTCCGCCACCGAATCGGGGTCGGCCATGCCGGTGAGACCATTGACGGTGGCACGAACGACGTTCATCGCGTTATTGGTCCCGATGCACTTCGCCAGTACGTTATGTACCCCGACCACTTCGAAGACCGCGCGCATTGCGCCACCAGCGATGATGCCGGTACCTTCCGAGGCGGGTTGCATGAAGACGCGGGCGGCGCCATGGCGACCCACCAGCGGATACTGCAGGGTGTTGCCATTAAGCTTGACGTCGCGCATGTTACGACGCGCCGCCTCCATCGCCTTCTGGATTGCCACCGGCACCTCACGCGCCTTGCCGGTGCCAAAGCCGATCTTTCCCTTGCCGTCGCCGACCACGGTCAGCGCCGCGAAGCCGAAGATTCGACCGCCCTTGACCACCTTGGCGACGCGATTGACGTTGATCAGCTTCTCTATATATTCGTCGCCCGACTCGGCGGGGCTCACGTTATAGTTGGACATCATTCACTCCTTATAGCTGAAGACCGGCTTCGCGGGCCGAATCCGCCAGCGCCTTGATCCGACCGTGGTACTTGAAGCCCGAACGGTCAAAGGCAACCTGCTCGATGCCCGCCGCCTTGGCCTTTTCGGCGATCGCCTTGCCGACCGCTTGCGCGGCCGCGACGTTGCCGGTGGCCCCGTTCAGCTCGCCGCGCAGCTCCTTGTCGACAGTCGAAGCGGAGACCACCACCTTCGAGGCGCTCGGGTCGATGACCTGTGCGTAGATATGACGGGGCGTACGAAACACCGACAGCCGATAGGCCCCCAGCTCCCGAATCTTGGCGCGAGCGCGACGCGCGCGACGCAGACGTGCATTTTTCTTGTCCATGCCCACCCCCTATTTCTTCTTCGCTTCTTTGCGCGCAACATGCTCATCGGCGTAACGTACACCCTTGCCCTTGTAAGGCTCAGGGGGACGAAAGGCACGAATCTCGGCGGCCACCTGGCCGACCCGCTGCTTGTCGCTCCCGGCCACCACGATCTCCGTCTGGGACGGCGTGGTGATGGTAATACCTTCCGGCGCTTCGTAATTGACCGGATGGGAAAAACCCAGGGTCAGATTGAGCACCTTGCCCTGCGCCTGGGCACGGTAACCGACGCCGACCAGGTTGAGCTTTTTCTCGAACCCCTGGCTGACGCCAACCACCATGTTGTTGATCAGGGCGCGGAAGGTACCGGCCATGGCCCAAGCAGTACCCTGCTTCGGCTTGACGTTGATAACGCCATCGCTCTCTTCCAACTCGACGTCGGGATGCAGGTCCAGGCTCAGTTCGCCCTTGCCGCCCTTGACGGCAACATGGTCGCCGCCAAGCTTGAACGTCACCCCGGACGGAATGGAGATCGGATTTTTGGCTACTCTTGACATGATCCGCCTCCCTTATGCTACGTAGGCGACGACTTCGCCGCCCTGTCCCGCCGCACGCGCCGCTCGATCGGTCATCATGCCTCGGGAGGTGGAAATGATCGCGATGCCGAGGCCATTACGCACCGCCGGAAGCTCCTTGGCGCCCTTGTAAATGCGCAGACCCGGTCGGCTGACGCGCTGAATGAGCTCGATCACCGGCTGGCCCTGGTGATATTTCAACTCGATCTTGAGACTCTTCTTGACGCCATCTTCGGAGACGTCATAGGCGCGGACGTACCCTTCATCCTGGAGCACCTTGGCGAGCGCGATCTTCATCTTCGACGACGGCATGCTGACGCTCTCCTTGCCAACGGTCTGGCCGTTGCGGATGCGCGTGAACATGTCGGCGATCGGATCGGACATACTCATATTCAAACCTCCGGGTCAAACCGCCTGGCTGGCGTGATACCCTCAGCATCAAAAGAATGGCGACGGTCAAGCCGTCGCCCTGATTGGATCACGGCGCCGACAAGCATCGGCGGCCATGGAAAGATGTTCGCTGTGCGTAGCCGACGGATTATAGCATGGTCTGACGGCGAATAAAAGCCGCAAAACCTGAAACTACCGTCTGCGGCATTACCAGCTGGATTTCACCAGGCCGGGAACATCGCCACGCATCGCCGCTTCACGCAGCTTGTTGCGGCAAAGACCGAACTTGCGATAGACCGCATGGGGACGCCCGCTCACCCGACAGCGCCGCTGCTGACGCGAAGGACTGCCGTCGCGGGGCAGTTTCTGGAGGGCGATCACCGCCTCATCCACCGCCTCCTCGCTGCTCTCGGGATTCGCGATGATCCGCTTGAGCTCTTCTCTCCTGGCGCGATACTTCTCCGCCATACGGGCCCGCTTCTTTTCACGGGCGATCATGCTCTTCTTTGCCATATGCCTGCTCGTTCAGTTCTTAAACGGAAAGTTGAAGGACTCCAACAGCGCGCGCCCTTCTTCATCGGTCTTCGCGGTGGTGGTGATCACAATATCCATGCCCCTGAGCGCATCGATCTTGTCGTAATCGATCTCCGGGAAGATGATCTGTTCCTTCACGCCCATGCTGTAGTTGCCGCGCCCATCGAAGGCCTTGCCGTTGAGACCGCGGAAGTCCCGAATGCGCGGGATCGACACATTGATCAAACGATCCAGGAACTCATACATCCGATCGCTGCGCAGCGTCACCTTGCAGCCGATCGGCCAGCCTTCACGAATCTTGAAGCCAGCCACGGACTTCCGGGCCTTGGTGACGACCGGCTTCTGGCCGGCGATCTTGACCATGTCCGCGACCGCGCTCTCCATCACCTTCTTGTCGCCGACCGCCTCGCCAACGCCCATGTTGAGGGTGATCTTGGTGATACGCGGCACCTCCATCACGCTCTTGTAACCGAATCGCTCCTTCAGTTGGGAGACGATTTGATCCTTGTACAGTTGCTGTAATCTTGCCATTGCCATCGCCTCACACGTCGACCACTTCGCCATTCGACTTGAATACGCGAACCTTGCGGTTGTCTTCGAGGATCTTGAAGCCTACCCGGTCGGCCTTGCCGGTGGTAGGATTGAAGATCGCCACGTTGGAAGCATCCATTGGCGCTTCCTGATCGATGATACCGCCGTTTTCACCACGATTGGGGTTGGGGCGCACATGCTTCTTGACCATGTTGACGTTCTCGATCAGCACCTTGCCGTTATCGAGCACCTTCAGCACATCGCCTTGCTTGCCCTTGTCCTTGCCTGCCAGGACCACCACCCGGTCGCCCTTCTTGATCTTTTTCATCGCCATGTCGCAACTCTCCGTTAGAGTACTTCGGGCGCGAGCGAGATGATCTTCATAAATCGCTCGCTGCGCAGTTCACGGGTAACCGGGCCGAAGATACGGGTCCCGATCGGCTGCAACTGGTTGTTCAGCAGTACCGCGGCATTGCCGTCGAATCGAATGACGGAACCATCTGGGCGACGAATGCCCTTCTTGGTACGCACCACGACCGCATTGAACACATCGCCCTTCTTCACCTTGCCTCGAGGGATCGCATCCTTGACGCTGACCTTGATAATGTCACCAATCCCGGCGTAACGGCGGTGCGAACCTCCCAAGACCTTAATACACTGAACGCGCTTGGCGCCGCTGTTATCGGCCACGCTCAGATTTGTCTGCATCTGGATCATCGGTTTGCTCCAATCTCAACGTTATTCTGTTACCTGGACCAAGCGGATCAGACCGCCTTCTCCAATATTTTCACCAGACGCCAGGTCTTGGTCTTGGAGAGAGGCCGGCTCTGCTCCACCACCACGATATCCCCGATGCCGCATTCGTTGCTCTCATCATGGGCGTGGACCTTGGTCGAACGCTTGATGAACTTGCCGTAGACCGGGTGTTTGACACGACGCTCGATCATCACGGTGATGGTCTTGTCCATCTTGTCGCTGACCACGCGCCCCTGCAGGGTTCTGTTGATCTGTTTCGGCTCGCTCATGACTCGCTACCCGCTCTCTTCTCGTTGATGATGGTTTTAACCCGGGCGATATCCTTCCTGACCTGTGATACCAGAGATGGACGGGCCAACTGGCCGGTGCCCTTCTGCATGCGCAGATTGAATTGTTCCTTCCTCAGTTCGAGCAGCGTATCGTTGAGTTGCTCCAAGCTCTTGTCGCGGAGTTCTGTCGCCTTCATCACATCACCGTCCGTTTCACGAAGGTTGTCTTGAACGGGAGCTTGGCCGCCGCCAGCTTGAACGCCTCGCGCGCCAGCTCTTCGGAAACCCCCTCAATCTCGTAGAGCATGCGACCGGGCTGAATCAGCGCGACCCAGTACTCCACGTTACCCTTACCCTTACCCTGGCGAACCTCCAGGGGCTTTTCGGTGATCGGCTTGTCCGGGAAGACCCGGATCCACATCTTGCCGCCGCGCTTTACGTGGCGGGTGATGGTCCGTCTCGCCGCCTCGATCTGGCGGGAGGTCAGTCGTCCCCGGTCAACGGCCTTGAGGCCGTATTCACCGAAACTGACCTGATTTCCGGATTGGGCCAGTCCTCGGTTACGGCCTTTTTGTTGTTTCCGGAATTTCGTCCGCTTTGGTTGCAACATTTTCTATTAACCTCTTTTACCTGATCCCTTCTTCGGAGCTTCGGCCTCTTCGCGCTCGTCGCCGCGATAGACCTCGCCCTTGAAGATCCAGACCTTTACCCCGATAACGCCATAGGTTGTATTCGCTTCGGCGAAACCGTAATCGATATCCGCACGCAGGGTATGCAGCGGCACACGGCCTTCGCGATACCACTCGCTGCGCGCGATCTCCGCGCCGTTGAGGCGTCCACCGATGTTCACCTTGATGCCGCCGGCGCCCAGACGCATCGCGTTTTGCACCGCACGCTTCATGGCGCGGCGGAACATTATACGCCTTTCGAGCTGCTGCGTAATGCTTTCCGCGACCAGTTGCGCATCCAGCTCCGGCTTGCGGATCTCTTCGACGCTCAGGTGAACGGGGATCCCCATACGTCGGGAGACCTCGCTGCGCAGCGCGTCGATGTCCTCGCCCTTCTTGCCGATCACCAGCCCGGGACGGGCGGTGTGAATGGTGATGTGGGCGTTCTTCGCCGGTCGATCGATCTGAATGCGGCTGACCGATGCCTGGTAGAGCTTCTTCTTGAGGAAGTCGCGCACCTCCAGATCGGTGTTCAGCAGATTGGCGTAATTCTTGGAATCGGCGTACCACCTGGAGGTATGCTCCTTGACGATACCCAGGCGAATGCCGTTTGGATGTACTTTCTGGCCCATAGTGATCTCTCTTGCCTTACATTTCCGCGACGGTCACGGTAATATGACTGGTGCGCTTGAAGATTCTCGCGGCACGGCCTTTGGCGCGCGCGCGGATCCGTTTCATGGTCGGACCCTCGTCGACGCATACCGTCGCGACCTTGAGCTCGTCGATATCCGCACCGAGATTGTTCTCGGCATTGGCGATCGCCGAATCCAGCACCTTCTTCATCATCGCCGCCCCCTTCTTCTGCGAGAAGGCGAGGATGTTGAGGGCCTGTTCCACCGGCAGGCCGCGGATCTGATCCGCTACCAGCCGCCCCTTTTGCGCCGACAATCGCGCGTAACGCAGTTTAGCCATTGCTTCCATCGCTGAACCCCAATTATCTCTTAGACTTTTTGTCGGCCAGATGACCGCGATAGGTACGGGTCAACGCGAACTCGCCGAGCTTGTGGCCAACCATGTTTTCGGTGACCAGCACCGGCACATGCTGACGGCCGTTGTGCACCGCGATGGTGAGACCCACCATTTCAGGAAGAATCATGGACCGCCGCGACCAGGTCTTGATCGGGCGCTTGCTGTTGCTGGAAACAGCCTCTTCCACCTTTTTCATCAAGTGATGGTCGATGAACGGACCTTTTTTAATCGAACGTGGCACCTGACTATCTCCGATTATTTACGATTGCGACGACGAACAATCATCTTGTTCGTACGCTTGTTGGTACGGGTCTTGTGGCCCTTGGTGGGCACGCCCCAGGGCGATACCGGGTGACGACCGCCGGAGGTACGGCCTTCGCCGCCGCCATGCGGATGATCGACCGGGTTCATGGCGACACCGCGAACCGTGGGACGCACCCCCTGCCAACGCTTGGCGCCCGCCTTGCCCAGCTTGCGCAGGTTGTTCTCCGAATTACTGACCTCGCCGATCACGGCGCGGCATTCGTAGCGAACCTTGCGCATCTCGCCGGAGCGCAGACGCAGCGTGGCGTACTCGCCTTCACGCGCCACCAACTGAGCGGAGGTCCCGGCCGAGCGGGCGATCTGGGCGCCCTTGCCGGGCTTGAGTTCGATGCAGTGCACCACCGACCCGACCGGCACGTTCCGCAGCGGCAGGCAATTGCCGACACTGATGGAGGCCTCGTCGCCGGAAACCACCTTCTGGCCCGCCTTCAGCCCCTTGGGGGCGATGATGTAGGTACGCTCGCCATCCGCATACTTGAGTAGCGCGATATGGGCGGTGCGGTTGGGATCGTATTCAAGGCGCTCGACGATGGCGGGAATGCCATCCTTGGTGCGCTTGAAATCGATGATCCGATACCGCTGCTTGTGGCCGCCTCCGCGATGGCGGGTGGTGATGCGACCGTTGTTGTTGCGCCCGCCGCTCTTGGTCTTCTTGCGGACCAGCGCCTCGTGGGGCGCGCCCTTGTGAAGTTGGTCGTTAACCACATTCACCACGAATCTACGCCCGGGTGATGTGGGTTTTCTCTTTACGATTGCCATGTTCGTCGTCCCAGTTATGCTGTGTTAACCGTCAGGCGGTAAAGTCGATGTCCTGCCCGGCGGCAAGTCGGACATAGGCCTTGCGTTCGTCCTTGCGGCGGCCCATCAGGCGACCGAAACGCTTCTGCTTGCCCTTGACATTGATTACCCGCACCTGCTCGACGTTGACCTCGAACATCATCTCCACCGCTTGGGCAATCTCCGCCTTGCTGGCGTCGGGCAGCACCTTGAAGGCGTAGGCGTTGGCGGCATCCGCCATGTTCGCCGACTTTTCGGAAACCACCGGGCCGACCAGCACCTGCATCAGTCTCTCTTTGTTCATGCCAATTGCTCCCCAAGCTTGTTCAGAGCCCCTTGGGTCATCACCACCTTGTCGAAGGCGATCAGATCGAGGGGATTGAGCTCCGCCACCTCCAGCACCGCGACCTTGGTCAGATTGCGGGAGGCGAGATAGAGGTTCTCATCGAGGTTCTCGACCACGATGATCACGTCCCGCATACCCAGCTCGCCCAGTTTCGCCGCCAACTCCCTGGTCTTCGGCGAGGAGATGCTGAATTCGTCCAGCGCCACCAGACGCTCCTGGCGAACCAGCTCGGAGACGATGGAGCGCATCGCGCCGCGATACATCTTGCGATTGACCTTCTGGCTGTAGTCCCGGGGACGGGCCGCGAAGGTCACGCCGCCGGAACGCCAGATCGGGCTGCGCGAGGTACCGGCGCGGGCGCGACCAGTACCCTTCTGCCGCCAGGGCTTGGCCCCGCCGCCGGAGACGTCGGAACGGGTCTTCTGGGCCTTGCTGCCGGCACGGGCGCCGGCCATGTAGGCGGTGACTACCTGATGGATCAACGCCTCGTTGTATTTCGCGGCGAACACCTCATCGGGCACCTGCATGGCGCCGCCGGCTCCGCCTGAAGTCTGTAATGTGAGATCCATGGTCATTTACCCTTTCTTAGCCTTGATCGCCGGGGTGACGATGACGTCGCCGCCGGTGGAACCGGGAACCGCGCCCTTCACGAGGATCAGATTCTTTTCAACGTCGACGCTCACCACTTCCAGATTCTGGGCGGAACGCTGTACGTCACCCATATGCCCGGCCATCTTCTTGCCCTTGAAGACCCGCCCCGGGGTCTGGCACTGGCCGATGGAGCCGGGTGCGCGATGAGACAGGGAGTTGCCATGGGTGGCGTCCTGGGTGCGGAAGTGGTGACGCTTGACGCCGCCCTGGAACCCCTTGCCCTTGGTACTACCGCGCACGTCGACCTTCTGGCCGCTCTCGAAGCGGTCCACCTTGATCTCGTCGCCGGCGTTGAACTCACCGTCTTCGTGGCTGATGCGAAACTCCCACAACCCGCGCCCCGCCTCGACGCCCGCCTTGGCGTAGTGACCCGCCTGCGGCTTGTTGACGCGAGAGGCCTTGCGCGCGCCAGCGGTCACCTGAATAGCGGCATAGCCGTCGTTGTCGATGCTGCGAATCTGGGTCACCCGGTTGGGCTCGGCCTGAATCACGGTAACGGGGACGGACTGACCACTCTCCAAAAAGATGCGAGTCATGCCGATCTTGCGGCCAATAATTCCAATCGTCATCTCTCTACCCTCAATTCAATTTGATCTGGACATCCACGCCAGCGGCCAGGTCCAGTTTCATCAGGGCATCGACCGTCTTGTCGGTCGGGTCGATAATGTCCATCAGCCTCTTGTGCGTACGAATCTCGTACTGATCCCGCGCATCCTTGTTGACGTGAGGAGAGATCAGTACGGTGAACTTCTCCTTCTTAGTCGGCAGGGGAATCGGACCGCGCACCTGTGCGCCGGTACGTTTCGCGGTCTCCACGATCTCTCTCGCGGACTGGTCGATCAGTCGATGATCAAAGGCCTTCAGGCGAATACGAATTCTTTGGTTGCCCATGTCTCTTACTCAATAATCTTGGAAACCACACCCGCGCCGACGGTACGACCGCCCTCGCGAATGGCGAAGCGGAGACCCTCTTCCATGGCGATCGGGGCGATCAGCTTGACGGTCATCTTCACGTTGTCGCCCGGCATCACCATCTCGACACCTTCCGGCAGATCACAGGAGCCGGTGACGTCGGTGGTGCGGAAATAGAACTGCGGACGGTAGCCGTTGAAGAAGGGGGTGTGACGCCCGCCCTCTTCCTTGCTCAGCACGTACACCTCGCATTCGAAGTGGGTGTGCGGGGTGATGCTGCCGGGTTTGGCCAGCACCTGACCGCGCTCCACTTCGTCACGCTTGGTGCCGCGCAGCAGTACGCCGACGTTGTCGCCGGCTACACCTTCGTCGAGCAGCTTGCGGAACATCTCGACGCCGGTGCAGGTGGTCTTGGTGGTGTCGTGGATACCGACGATCTCGATCTCTTCACCGACCTTGATGATGCCGCGCTCGATGCGACCGGTGACCACGGTGCCACGACCGGAGATGGAGA
>JAABSM010000149.1 GCA_011390365.1 Gammaproteobacteria bacterium | reverse complement strand
TCCCAGGTCATGCCGGTGGGAAAGACGCCGGTAAACACCACCCGCAGGGTCTCGATGAAGGTCATCGGGGTATCATGAATCACCGACGGCGGCAGCCACAGCGTCATGGGCACGGGGTAGGAGATGAGCAGAAAGACATAGGCCGCCATCGCCGGGTTGAAGGGGTTGTAACCCAGGCCGCCATAGGCATGCTTGACCAGCAGGATGGCGAAGGCGATGCCAAGCACGGTCAGCCACCAGGGCAACAGCGGCGGTACCGCGATGGCGAACAGCAGGCCGGTAACCACCGCGCTGAAGTCGCTCAGGGTGGGCCCCAGCTCGCGACCGCGCAGTTTCAGCACCAGCGCCTCGCAGGCCACCGCCGTGGTCACCGCCAGCACGATATTGATGATGGTGCCCCAGCCAAAGTAGTACCACATGGCGATAATGCCCGGAACCAACGCCGCGCAAACCCACAGCATCGACTCCGCGACCCGATTGGGTCGCGCGGTAAAGGGAGAGGTCAGGGTTGGAAACTGCATGGGTCTTCCCGGTGGTTAAAACGGTGGATGAGTCAGGCCTGGAGAGAGGCGTCAATCCTGCTGCTCGGTCGTCATCGCCTCGGCCTCCTTTTCGGCCTCGGCGCGACGCTTGTCGGCGGCATCGACCTGCTTCTGCTGGAAATCCTTGAGGTTCTCCGTATTCCTGGGCGCGACACCCTCTGCCTTCTGTTTGGCGCGCTTCTCCGCCGCGCGCTTGCGCGCTGCCTCGATGGCCGCCTTCCTGGCGTCGTCGGCCCCGGCGTCGCCCGCCTCCTCCTTGGCCGCCTCCTCCTTGGCCGCGGTCTCCGCCGCCTTGGGCCTTCCCTTGGCGGACGCCTTCTTGGCCGCCAGGCGCGCCTTCTTCTCCGCCTCCAGCCGCGCCAGCCGCGCCTCGCGGGCCTCGCTGCGCTGCCGCGCCCGCTCCGCGCGCAGGGTTTCCAGATCCTTGGCGCGCAGATCCGCCTTGGCGAAGCGGTAGTATTGGACCAGCGGGATGTGGGAGGGGCAGACGTGGGAGCAACAGCCGCACTCGATACAGTCCCAGATGTTGTATTCGCGTACCTTGTCGCCATTCTTGGCGCGTACGTACCAATAGAGCTGCTGGGGCAGCAGGTCCATGGGGCAGACCTCGGCGCAGCGGCCGCAGCGAATGCAGGGCAAGGCCGGCTGGGGCGCCGGGGCCTCGCGCTTGCTGGGCACCAGCACGCAATTGGCGGCCTTGGTGATGGGAAAGCCGTCATTGGGCAGGGTGATGCCCATCATCGGACCGCCGAGGATCATCTTCGAGCCGCGTCCGCTGTAGCCCCCCGCCTGCTCCACCAGCTCGCGGATCGGCGTACCGATGCGCACCACCAGGTTGCGCGGTTCGGCGATCCCCTCGCCGGTGAGGGTCACATAGCGTTCCACCAGCGGCCGCCCCTCCAGCACCGCATCGGCGATCGCCGCGGCGGTGGCGACGTTGTGGCAGACCATGCCCACATCCGCCGGCAGACCGCCGCTGGGAACCTCCCTGCCAGTGAGGATGCGGATCAGTTGTTTCTCGCCGCCCGAGGGATAACGGGTGGGAATGGTGACGACCTTGATGTTGTCGCTGTTCAGGAAGACCGTGGCGCGACGCATCGCCTTGGCGGCTTCGGGCTTGTTGTCCTCGATCCCCACCAGACAGCTTTTCGCGCCCAGCAGATGCAGGATGACCTGGGCGCCGCGCAGCACCTGCACCGCCCGATCCCGCATCAGCATGTCGTCACAGGTGATGAACGGCTCGCATTCGGCGCCGTTGATGATCAGGGTGTGGATGTCACGCTCCGTGCCCGGCGTCAGCTTGACCGATGACGGAAAGGCGGCCCCGCCGAGACCGACGATTCCCGCCTCGCGAATCCGCTCCACCAGGGTGTCATGATCCAGCGCGTGGTAGTCACCCAGGGGCGGCAGGGGCTCGCACCACTCCTCCTTGCCATCGGGCTCGATGACGATACAGGGCGCCGGCAGGGCCGAGGCGTGGGGAATCGGGTAATTGCCCACCTCGACCACGGTCCCGGAGCTGGAGGCATGCACCGGCGCGGTCACCTTGCCATCGGAGTCGGCGATCTTCTGTCCCTTGAGCACCCGATCCCCCACCTTGACCAGCGGCGAGCAGGCCTGGCCTATGTGCTGCTGCATGGGGATCACCAGGCGCGAGGGAAGCGCGCCATGGGCCACCTCTCGCGCCGTCGACTGGCCCTTGTTGTCAGCAATGTGCAGCCCGCCGCGCAGGGTCCAGATGCTGTGCCCCTCGGGGCTGAGTTGATGGGTCGCCGCCATGATCAAGCCGCCTTGCGCTCCTCGATTTCCGTCGCGTCATCTTGCGCGACCTTGACCTCCGCCACCTCGCAAGGCTGGCCATCCGCCGGGAACGGCCATACCCAGCTACCCACATCGGGGCGCTCCTTCTCCATGGTGATGCAATCCACCGGACAGGGCTCCATGCACTTTTCGCAGCCGGTGCACTCTTCGCTGATCACGGTATGCATCTGCTTGGTCGCGCCGAGGATGGCATCCACCGGGCAGGCCTTGATGCAGACGGTGCAGCCGATGCAGACCTGTTCGTCGATCACCGCCACCTTGCGCCCCGCGTCCTCCTCGGCGACGGCGTCCATCGGCATGGGCTCCACGCCGAGCAGCTCCGAAAGGCTGAGCATGGTGCTCTCGCCCCCCGGCGGACACATGTTGATCGGCGCTTCCCCCTTGGCCACCGCCTCGGCATAGGGCAGACAGCCCGGGTAGCCGCACTGACCGCACTGACTCTGGGGCAAGAGATCGTTGACCTTCTCGGCGATGGGGTCCTCCTCTACGTGAAAGCGGATATTCGAGTACCCCAGCAGCAGGCCGAAAAAGAGGGCGAGTAAAGAGATGGCGACAATAGCGGTAATCATCGGACGAGCCTCCCTAGACGGACACCAGACCGGCGAAGCCCATGAAGGCCATGGACATCAGACCGGCGGTGATCATGGCCACCGCGCTCCCCTTGAACGGGAGCGGCACATCGGCGACATCGATACGTTCACGTACCGCGGCGAACAGCACCAGCACCAGCGAGAAACCCGCCGCGGCGCCGAAACCGTAGAGCGCGGACTCTATGAAATTGTGGTCTTCCTGGATGTTCAGCAAGGCCACCCCGAGCACCGCGCAGTTGGTGGTGATCAGCGGCAGGAAGATCCCCAGCAGCTGATAGAGGACGGGGCTGGTCTTGTGCATCACCATCTCGGTGAACTGCACCACCACCGCGATCACCAGGATAAAGGCGATGGTACGCAGATACTCGATATCCAGGGGGGTCAGCAGATAGTCGTTGACCAGGTAGCTGAGGATGGAGGAGAGGGTAAGCACGAAGGTGGTCGCCATACCCATGCCGACCGCCGTCTCCACCTTGCTGGAGACCCCCAGAAACGGGCACAACCCGAGGAATTTGACCAGCACGAAGTTGTTGACCAGGATGGTGCTGATCAGGATGAGCGCATACTCTTCCATGGAATCTCTCTGCCTGAAGACAAGAATCTCGGCGCGGGATGCGACGGATAGCCGCGCATTTTAGCAATCGCTGATGGGGGGCTCAATGGGAAAACGCAACCAGGACGCCGAATTATCGGAGCAAACAGGGCGTTACGGCAAATATCAGGAACGCGAGGAAAACCGCGCCGAGCCAACCTAAAGCATTGCGCCAAACTATGCTGGATTAAACCACCATTAAATTTGCAATACAACCGCAACTTTTCGGGGTGTCGCCGTCGTCATCAATCAATCATCCCCCGCACATCCGGCGCCGCGTCCGGCTTCGGACGAATGAACTTCTGAAAACCGAACACGGCGGCGCCAACCAGTACGCCGATGATATCCGTGACCAATCCGCCCTCGATCATCAACAACGCGCCGATGATCAGCGCGACACGCAGGAACCAGACCGCTCGCGCGCCCAGAAACCAGCCCTGAATGCCGGACGCCATCAGATAGACGCCGATCACGGCGGTGAACAGCGCCCTGGCTACCTCGATAGTGCCGCCCTCCATCAACAACGCGCTGTTGTAGAAGAACATGAAGGGAACCACGAACGCGGCGAAGCCGATCTTGAAGGAGGCGATCGAGGTCTCCATCGGGTTGGCCCCGGAGATGCCCGCCGCGGCATAGGAGGCCAGCGCCACCGGCGGCGTGATGGCGGAGAGCACGGCAAAGTAGAAGACGAAGAAGTGGGCGGTCAGCGGCGCGATGCCCAGATCCACCAGACCCGGCGCGACCACCGAGGCGGCGACGGCATAGGCGGCGGTGGTCGGCATGCCCATGCCCAGCAGAATGGCGATGCACATGGCGAAAAACAGCGCCAGCAGCTGGGAGTGCTCGGCCAGCCCCAGCAGTACATTGGAGAAGCGCGCCCCCACCCCGGTCAGGGAGATGACGCCGACGATGATGCCCGCGCAGGCGCACACCGCGATGATCTGAATCGACATCATGCCGCCATTCTCGAAGGCCTTGATGATCGGTTTCAGGGTCATGCGATAGGGCGTGAACCAGCTCACCACGGCGGCGGAGACGGTGGCCAGGGTGCCGGCCCGAATCACCGAATAGCCCATGAACAGGGCGTAGATCAGGATCAGGATCGGCAGGAACAGAAAGGCCCGGCGCATCATCTCGGCGACCTTGGGCAATTCATCGGGGCGCATGCCCTTCATGCCCAGCTTGGCGGCCTCGAAGTCCACCATGAAGTAGATGGAGACGAAGTAGAGGATGGCCGGAATCACCGCCGCGACGACTATATCCGAATAGGGGATGCCGGTGATCTCGGCCATGATGAAGGCCCCCGCCCCCATGATCGGCGGCATGATCTGGCCGCCGGTGGAGGCCCCCGCCTCGATCGCGCCAGCGGTCTTGCGATGGTAGCCCACCCGCTTCATCAACGGGATGGTCAGGGAGCCGGTGGCCACCACATTGCCCGCCGAGGTGCCATTGATCATGCCCATCAGACCCGAGCCGAAGATCGCCACCTTGGCCGGCCCGCCCCGGGCGCGCCCGGCCACGGCAAAGGCGAAGTTCATGAAGTACTCACCCACCCGCGACGCTTGCAGAAAGGCGGCAAAGATGATGAACAGGATGATGTAGGTAGAAGAGACCGCCGTGGTCGGACCCAGGATACCCGCATCGGTATAGAGCTGGCTGAAGAATCGCTGCCAGGAGATCGCCGGCGAGTTGAGAAAGCCGGGCAGATACTGGCCGGCAAAGACATAGACA
>JAABSM010000148.1 GCA_011390365.1 Gammaproteobacteria bacterium | reverse complement strand
CCGGCAATCAGCGCTTCGCGCCGATCAACTCCTGGCCCGACAACGCCAACCTGGACAAGGCGCGGCGGCTGCTGTGGCCGATCAAGAAGAAATACGGCAACAAGATCAGCTGGGCCGACCTGATCACCTACGCCGGCACCATCGCCTATGAGTCCATGGGGCTCAAGACCTTCGGTTTCGGTTTCGGTCGCGAGGACATCTGGCATCCGGAGAAGGACACCTACTGGGGCTCGGAGAAGGAGTGGCTGGCCCCCACCGGTAGCGAGGGCAACCGCTACTCCGGCGAGCGCGACCTGGAGAACCCGCTGGCGGCGGTGATGATGGGGCTGATCTACGTCAACCCCGAGGGGGTGGACGGCAAGCCCGATCCGCTCAAGACCGCCCACGACGTGCGCGTGACCTTCGAGCGCATGGCCATGAACGACGAGGAGACGGTGGCCCTCACCGCCGGCGGTCACACCGTGGGCAAGTGCCACGGCAATGGCGACGCCGCGCAGCTCGGCCCCGAGCCCGAGGCGGGGCCGCTCGAAGATCAGGGCCTGGGCTGGCTCAACAAGACCCAGCGCGGCATCGGCCGCGACGCCATCACCAGCGGCCTGGAGGGGGCCTGGACCACCCATCCCACCCAGTGGGACAACGGCTACTTCCAGCTGCTGCTCAATCACGAGTGGGAGCTGAAGAAGAGCCCGGCGGGGGCTTGGCAGTGGGAGCCCGTGGACATGAAGGAGGAGGACAAGCCGGTTGATTCCGAGGACCCCTCGGTGCGGCACAACCCCATCATGACCGACGCCGACATGGCGATGAAGATGGACCCGGAGTACCGCAAGATCTCCGAACGCTTCTACCAGGACCCCCAGGCCTTCTCCGAGGCCTTCGCCCGCGCCTGGTTCAAGCTCACCCACCGCGACATGGGCCCCAAGGCCCGCTACATCGGCCCGGACGTGCCGCAAGAAGAGCTGATCTGGCAGGACCCGGTGCCCGAGGGGCCCCGCTGCTACAACGTCGAGGCGGTGAAGGCCAGGATCGCCGCCAGCGGCCTGAGCGTCGGCGAAATGGTCGCCACCGCCTGGGACAGCGCCCGCACCTTCCGCGGCTCCGACATGCGCGGCGGGGCCAACGGCGCGCGCATCCGCCTCGCCCCGCAAAAGGACTGGCCCGGCAACGAGCCGGAACGGCTGAACCGGGTGCTGTCGGTGCTGGAACCCATCGCCGCCGAGAGCGGGGCGAGTCTGGCCGACGTGATCGTGCTGGCGGGCAATCTGGGCGTCGAGCAGGCCGCCCGCGCCGCCGGGGTCGAGGTCCTGGTTCCCTTCGCCCCGGGTCGCGGCGACGCCTCCCAGGAGCAGACCGACGGGGACTCCTTCGAGCCCCTGGAACCGCTGCACGATGGCTACCGCAACTGGCTGAAGAAGGACTATGTGGTGAGCGCCGAGGAGATGATGCTCGACCGCACCCAGCTGATGGGCCTCACCGCGCCGGAGATGACGGTGCTGGTGGGCGGCATGCGGGTGCTGGGGACCAACCACGGCGGCGGCCAACAGGGCGTCTTCACCGACCGGGTGGGCGTGCTGAGCAACGACTTCTTCGCCAACCTCACCGACATGGCCCATGTCTGGCGGCCCGCCGGCGAGAATAACTACGAGATCCGCCACCGTGAGACCAATGAGGTCAAGTGGACCGCCAGCCGGGTGGACCTGGTGTTCGGCTCCAACTCCATCCTGCGCGCCTACGCCGAGGTCTACGCCCAGGACGACAGCCAGGAGAAGTTCGTCCACGACTTCGTCTCCGCCTGGGCCAAGGTGATGAATGCGGATCGGTTTGATCTGGGGTGAGGGCGTTTGGGTAATCGCGGATTCACGCGGATGTTCTTGGACGATAGTTTTGCAACAGACCTCTCGAAGTGAGCTGCCATAAATGGCATAACCCATTGTCTAGCAGCGCGGATCCGCGATTATTGGACAGCCGGCCTTGATCTCAAGGACTCGAAATGGCGGGTATCCTGGTATCCGCCACCGAGCCAGTCCCTCCCTTTAGCAAAGGGGGGTTAGGGGGGGGTTTCGGGAGTGGGTACGGGACTACGGCCCTTGGCGCATGCAACAACAAATCCCCCCCAGCCCCCCTTTTCAAAGGGGGGGGCGGTTTTGGCTGCTTTGTTCGGCATTCGGGATAGCATCGAATCTCTGGGGGCTTCATCTAGCCGGCCAATCCTTCCCTCAGAGTTTCCGAACCAGCTGTCCAAATGAAATGGCTATTTTCGGGTCTTCCTGGGAGGTCTATACAAAGGCACGGAGTCAATAAGGAGTGCCAGTCCTTGAAGGACTGGCACTCCTGACATTTTGCACCTTCACTTTGGTCCCGGCGGATCATCCGGAAAGTGGGCCATGGCCTCATCCCGCTCCGCTTCGATTTCGCTCCATTTGGGCAGGCTGTACATGCGGATGTTGGCCTCGTCGATATCGGCGCGGTCGAAGGCGGCGTAGATGGGGCGCAGGGCGCCGCGGTAGCAGTAGATGCGATAGCGGCTCATCTCGTCGTCGCCCTTCATGCGGCGGTAGAGCTCAAGAATCAGGTCGCGGTCAGGTACTTGGCTGAGGTCGGTCATGGAATGCCCCCGTTTGAATCCATATGCCTATCCACTCTGCCAGAAGCGGTTGGGAAAGTCTCGTTTGGGATCCCGGACGGGTAGCTCCGTCATGCCGGCGGCGCGGAAGAAGGGGGCGGCGTCGGCCTGGGCCTTGATCAGCAGGCCGTCGAGATGGCGTTCGCGGGCGGTGAGGCGGGCGGCGTTGAGCAGCACGCTTCCCAGGCCTTGACGCATGCGCTCCGGGAGGACATAGAGGCCGTGCAGCAGCAGGCCGCTGGCGGCGTGGGGTGGCAGGTCGCGAGGATCGGCGGGTTCCCAGGCGGCGACGGCGATGATTTCGGCCTCTTGGTCCTCAATCACACGAAGCTCCAGATGCGCCAGATCGTGAGGTTGGTAGAGGTAGCTGGGCAGGGCCAGACGCTTGACCCGTTGCGAAAGCCGCCAGCTATCCACCGCCGCCGCGATCACCCGGTTGATCGCCGCCAGATCGTCGGCGGAGGCGGGCCTTGGGTCGCGCGGGGGCATGGTGTCAGTCGATGTCTTGGCTCAGGGAGTCACGCACTACGGCGGATACCTCGACCTCCTGCTGATATTCGGGGTGGTCGATGCCGCAACGGATCGCCGCGCCGTCCTTCACCGCCTGGCACATCTCCGGCGTCAGTTCAAAGCGCATGAAGTGGACCGAGGAGGTCTTGTCCGGGGTGGCGCGATCCAGGTCTTCATTGGCGATGGCGTAGACCCGCTCGAAACCCTCGACCTGGACGTAGGTCTTCTCTTCGATACCGATCAGCTTGGCCAGCGCCGCCTTGCGCTCCTCCACGTCGGAGTACTCCACCATGAAGGTGGCCTTCCAGTTGGCGCCGTCCGGGATCAGCGGGTTGTAGACATCCAGCTCTTCCTGGATGCCGGCGGCCTCGAAGATGCGCTCAATGCGCAGCATCTCCTGAACCTGATACTGCATGGTGAGAAGGTTTTCGAAGTAGAGGGCGGCGTGGGCGCCGATGGCGACGCGGCGCTTCTTCTTCTCCTCCATTACCCGGGCGCGGAAGTCGTTGCGCGCCTCGGCGTACTTTTCCAGACTGTAGAGATCTTCGCGGGTCAGGTTGGCCATGATTCATTCTCCCGGGTTGGGGGTGGATTCTTTCTCGTCACGCCGCTCCCGCGGCGTGACGCATCCGGGTAGCGCTCCCGCGCTCTGTTCGCCCATGTCGGCGCGGGAGCGCCGATGGAGGGGTAACACCGCGGGAGCGGTGTTACCAGTGGACCTTGTAGGCCTCCTCATGGATCGCCGAGCTGCGCTCGGCTGGCCCCGCTAATGCCTGAGCGGGTTGGGCCGAACTCAGCTCGGCGATCCAGGGGAGGTTCGAGCATGACAAGTTGACAGAGATCGCCTCAGTCGTGAGCAATCGGCTTGTCGGTGAAGAGGTAGTCCTTCAGCTCCTTGTCGAAGCTGGGATCCTTGCGGCGGATCCACTCCATCACCATCGCCGCGTGCTCCTTCTCTTCGTCCCGGTTGTGCTTGAGGATGGCGCGCAGCTCGGCATCCTTGCAGGCGTCCATGCGCTGGTTGTACCAGTCCACCGCCTCCAGCTCTTCCATCAGCGAGACGATGGCGCGGTGCATATCCCGGGTTTCGTCGCTCAGTTCGTTGATCGGTTCGTGATAGCCTTCGTTGGACATGTTTCAGGATTCTCCTTGGTTTGGTGTTGGTTCGTCGTCGCTTTTCCGCGGATCTTCGGATGGCGCTTCTGGAGACCAGAGCTCTCCCAGTTCGATCTCGATCGCGTCGAAGGGCGGCGCGCTGACACGGTCGTCCTGCTTGTAGTTGGCCAGGTTAAGCCAGTGGCCATCGCGCAGTTCGTAGGTCTCCAGGATCTTGGTCAGCGGGTCCGCGAGCCACAGCCACTGGACGCCGTAACGGGCATACAAGGGCATCTTTTCCGCTCGGTCGCGGCGGGCATTGCTAGGTGAGAGGATCTCGCAGACCCAATCGGGAACGATCTCGAAGCGATGACCGCGCGGAGGATAGGGCATGCGCTCCTTGCGCCAACCACCGATATCGGGCACGCAGACCTCTGTATCGCGAATGAAGTGGACCTCGGGTTCGTCGATGATCCACCAGCCGCCTGGACCACCTCGTCCTCTCTGATAGGGGCCAAGGAGGTCGCTGCCGAGTCCGGAGCTGACCACGCCATGTCGCCCCGAAGGACGCGGCGAGGCGACCAGCCGCCCGTTGATGATCTCGCCCACCATGTTTTCAGGCAAGGCCTCCAGTTGGGCGTAGAGGTCTTCCAGTTGTTTCGCGGCTTCCGCCATGGGTTTCGCCTCGACTCGTTCAGTTTCGCTCCGATCGGCTTCATCGCTCAGGAGTGCCAGTCCTTCAAGGACTGGCACTCCTCTCTTGCTTCATCCGGCTACATGCCTACCCAATCAAATGCCATAGGCCTTGCGCATCAACGTGATAGGATGCTCCGCCGGCTTGCCGTTGTCCAGCACATGCTCGATGTGGTGGCCGGCCATGGCGCAGTCGCTGCCGAAGTGGTCGGCCTCGAACTTCTGCACCCGATTGACCACCGGTTGGACGATCTTCACCGAGTACTCCCGCATCTCCTTCTTGACCGCATAGGTGCCGTCGTGGCCGGAGCAGCGTTCGATGATCTCGACCTGGGTGTCAGGCAGCAGCGACAGGGCCTCCTTGGTCTTGGGGCCGATGTTCTGCACCCGCTGGTGACAGGCGGCGTGGTAGCTCACTTTACC
>JAABSM010000147.1 GCA_011390365.1 Gammaproteobacteria bacterium | reverse complement strand
ATTAGCAAGATATCTCAGTTGTCTTGGATGCGCCGCATCCCGACTCGGACCGCGACGCGGTCAAGACTGCATTCCCATGCGGCGCATGGGAACGAGAAAGCCCGGTGGGCATAGTTCAACTGGAGCATCTTACTAATCAGGATTCTTTTTGGTTCCTTCCCAATAACCGTTACCTCAAATAGGTCGCCCTGGGTTTAGCCAGTGCGGTCGTCTTGAATGCCCTTATGCCTGGCAAGTGGCCAGGCACAAGCCCGGATTTATCGTAATTTATATTCCAATACAATGAGCTGGCAAGCAATGAAAAAAACCTCGGCACTCACTGTGCTCAGTGCGCTGCTATTGATTGCACTGTCTTTTTGCATCTATCAGAATCCTTTTTGGCGTTCTCCCATGCCCGTGCCAGGCCAAAAGCCTCCGAACTTTCTGCTGATTACCGCGGATGATTTGGGGACGACCTTGTCCTGCTATGGCTACCCCCACATCCAAACCCCGAACATCGACCAGCTCGCGAAGCAAGGGGTGCGCTTTGAGAACGCCTATGTTGCCCAGGCATCCTGTAGCCCGTCGCGCGCCGCGTTACTGACCGGGAAATGGCCCCATCAAGTGGGTCAACTGGGATTAGCCCACATGGGCTTTACCATGTCCCCAGGGCAAGATACCCTGCCGGCAATGCTAAAGGATATCGGCTATACCACCGGTATTATAGGAAAGATACATGTAGCGCCAGTCGATGCCTTTCCTTTCGACTGGATGCCGGAAAAAGAAAAAACGGCCCCTCTTCCCACCCAAGATGTGAAATGGGTCGCGCAGCAGGCGCGCCTCTTTTTCGATCAAGTATCAACGGGTGATCCATTCTTCTTTTATGTCAATTATTTTGATCCCCACTTACCATTCAATGCCGATAATCCACAGGTCAATGGCCTTCCTGCAAACCCAATCCATGCAGACCAAATAGAAGAGCCTATAGATGCTTATCCGGAAACTTTATCGGGAGACAAACGCTATACCGCGGGGCTATTCAATGCGGTTATGCGCCTGGATGCGGGGGTCGGGTTGTTAATGGAAGAACTTGATCGCGCTGGAATCGCGGAAAATACGGTGGTCATTTTCGTGAGCGATAACGGCATGGAAACCCCGCGCAGCAAGGCCAGCAGTTACGAAGAGGGGGTTAGAGTCCCCATGATTGTGCGTTGGCCTGGAGTGGCTAGCCCAAACCACGTAATCGAAACACCGGTCTCGCTCCTTGATATCGCCCCTACCTTATTAACGGCGGCCGGGGCGAAGGCGCCGGCTGACCTCGCGGGACTACCCCTGCAAATACTGCTTGGTAACGCGGAAAATAAGCGTTGGCGTCCTCATCTGTTCACTGAGATGAATTTTCATACACCAACCATCCTACTGCCGCAACGAACCGTCCGCGATGATCGCTATAAGCTGATTCTCAACCTATTACCCGGTGAACGGCATCCACCACTGGAGCTTTACGACCTATGGCAAGACCCAACGGAGAAGCAAAATCTAGCGGATAGCAACAGCCCCGAGCATGCCCAGCGTCGTCGCCACCTTTCCCAAGCCCTGGAAGATTGGCGATATGCGACTCACGACCCCCTGATGGAGCCCGGGATGCTGGACAACTGGCAACAGAGGCAGCGGCAGGCCCAAAAGGCGTTGTTACAGGGGGGGGAGGGTGGCCACTGACGCTAATAGCGCTAGCGATATTTCATAAGTTTGATAAGTCGAATTGCTTTGGGTGCGGCGCTTTTTTGTTGATCTAGATCTACTGATGTAACAGATAGTTATGGCCGAAATCTTGTGCAGAGTCTAGCGAGGCTTCGGCTCAGACCGACAAGTCATGGGGCGTGAAACTTTAGACCCCGGCATGTCTCCGAAAGGCTATGCTTTCGTATATAGCCATGGCTATGGCGGGTAGGGCTGAAAAGCCCGAATGACAGCCGGGGTCTGGGATTATGATAGCACAAACCGTGGGTGAGTTATTAAAGAATCATGTCACAATGGCTTGGCCCCCGTCTTGCGCCGTTTCAACGAAACGCGGCGCCCACCACCTTCGCGCAATGCGCGGAGATTGCAAGAAGTCGGGCCGCACGCTGCCATGGCATGCTTGCCTCGTCATGGCCCCTCAGCATGGCGGCCGTACGCGGGTTCTTGTATGCGCGCCATGGCCTTGAGGCGAGTAGCCCCTATTATGATCGCAGGCTGGTGGAGTTCATGCTTTCGATTCCCCAGGAGCAGATTGCCCGACCCGGCGAGCGTCGCCGACTTCAACGCCGTGCCATGCGCCATCTGCTGCCGGAGTCCGTGTGGCGGCGAGACGCCAAGACGTACTTCTATCCGATGCTCCGGCAAGGCGTGGAAGAGAAGGAGTGGCACAGGATCTCGCTTCTGTTGCAAGATCCGCGCATCGTCCAGGATGGCTGGGTCGATGGTGACTGGCTGGCCAGGCTGATGCGCGGGCGAGAGGTTCGGGCGCAACATGCCCATGCCCTCTCCCTGTGCGTGAACCTTGAGCTCTGGTTGTCGGCGGTCGAGGACGCCAGGCGGAACGGGGGCTGGTCCAGCCCCTGGAGGTGGGGCGGCCGGTGAGGTATTGATTCGGCCTCCGTCTGGCGTGCCGCCCGCGGGCCATGCGATTGCCCCTCACACGTCAAGGCATGTACTCCAAAAGGGTCCAAGGTCATGATCAGCGCTGATCAGCCCCAAGCCGCACCGTAGCGACGGCCCGCCGATTAGGCTGCAAGCACTGCAACACCGCCGAGTGGTCCTGGCCCTCCTGGCTGACGCACTCCTGATAGGTGACCACCAGTTCGCGCTCGCCGTGTCCCGCGGTGCGAATGCGGCTCCAGGGTACCCCGCGCGCGGCGAGATAGTCGGCCACCGCCCGGGCGCGTCTTTCCGAGAGGCCTTGATTGTACTCTTCCGAACCCATTGGGTCGGTATGGCCGACGATCATCACGCCGTCATAGGGGATCTTTCCCAGCTCTTGCAGCAAGCGGTTCAGCCGCTCGACGCCTTGCGGCGAAAGGTCCGATCGATCGAAGGCGAAGAGGGTCGTCGCCGACAGCGTGGCGGGACCGGCGGCGGCGCGCTCAACCGGGGCTGGCGCGGCGGGCGGGGTGCAGGCCGCCGCCTCGGTGGCGAATTTCTCGGCGTCCCTTAGCAGCGACATGGCGTTGGCGTCGTTGCAGGCCCAGTAGGTCTCCATCGCATGGGCGGCGTACTTGTAGGCCCGGGCGATCTTGTCCGGGCAGATCGCCGCCCCTGGGGAGGCCGCCGCCTTTTCGATCACCCGCTCGCTGTCGGTGATCCACTGGGGCACGGAGGCCGCCTTGTCCTTGATGCCGAAATGGCTGGTCTGGCTGGCGCAGCCCCCGAGTACCAGCAGACTTGTCATTCCGACAACGAATAACCTGTTCTTCATCGCCAAGCTCCTCATGAAGTTACCCTATGATGCCAACACGCAAAGATTTTTGTTGCGCTCCCGATAGTATAGCGCAACTATTGGATGTTGTTTCTAATCAAGTCTACACATTTTCCCAGCCATGCGCCCGGCCCCCATGCGCGCACGCCTCCGCCAGGCAGCAGCCTTTGCAGCTGGGTTTCTTGGAGCAGGCCTCCTTGGCGTGTCGCACGACCAGTCCGTGATATTCGTTGTAGAGGGCGACATCCGGCCCCAGCGCCTGCTCGATGGCGTGGCGCAGGGCCTCGTAGGGCTCCTTGCCCTGGATCAGGCCGATGCGGGAAAGTATGCGGCGGGTGTAGGCGTCGATGACGAAGCAGGGGCGGCGGAAGGCGTAGAGGAGGATGTCATCGGCGGTCTCGGGACCCACGCCCTTGACCGCCAGCACGGCCTGGCGCAGGTCATGGTCTTGGCGTCGGGCGAGCGCCTCCACGCCGCCGGCCTCCGCCACGAAGCGGCACAAATGAAGCAGGCGGTCGGCCTTGATGTTGAAGTAGCCAGAGGGGCGGATCAATTGAGCCAGTTCGTTTTGCGGACAGTCGAGGATGTGCTCCAGCGTCAGGCAATTGGCGGCGCGCAGGTTGCCGATGGCCCGTTCGACGTTGGTCCAGGCGGTGTTCTGGGTGAGCACCGCGCCGATCATCACCTCGAAAGGGGTGTCGGCGGGCCACCACTGCTGGGGCCCGTAGCGTGCCAGCATGGCATCGTGGATGGCGCGCAGGGGCGAGCTATCGATGGCCAGAGTCATCGCCGTCGCCCCTTGCTCGGCCCCTTGTAGATGTCGTTGCCCTTGGTCGGCTTGGGTCTGGGCGGGCTGGCCGGTTTGGGTTTGGTGAACTTGCGCCGCGGTTTGGGCATTTGTTCCGGGCTCACGGTCCGCAACAGCTCTTCCAGCTCCTTCTCCTCCAACCCGCGACTCCGCCCTACCGGGAGGCTGCCGAGAAAGATGGGCCCGAAGCGCACCCGTTTGAGGCGGTTGACCGTCACGCCCACGGCATCCCACAGGCGACGCACCTCGCGGTTG
This sequence comes from Gammaproteobacteria bacterium, assembly GCA_011390365.1. Classification (GTDB taxonomy): domain Bacteria; phylum Pseudomonadota; class Gammaproteobacteria; order Chromatiales; family Chromatiaceae; genus SLIM01. The sequence continues at coordinate 926 of JAABSM010000147.1, read as the reverse complement.
CGTCCCTCCATGATGACGACGTGAAACCAGCGATTCGCCCCCTCGCCGCCGGATTTGACGATCTCCTCGAAGCGGGCCGGGCCGTCCTCCAGCTCCACGCCATTTACCAGCGTCTCCAGCATCTTCTCCGAGACATCCCCCAGCACCCGTACGCTGTATTCCCGCTCCACCTGCTGAGAAGGGTGCATCAGCCGGTTGGCCAGCTGGCCGTCGGTGGTGAAGAGCATCAGCCCGCTGCTGTTGATGTCGAGCCGACCGACGGCGATCCAGCGCCCGGTCTTGAGCCGCGGCAGCTGCTTGAAGACGGTGGGGCGGCCCTCCGGATCGTCGCGGGTGACCAGCTCCCCCTCCGGCTTGTTGTAGAGGATCACCCGGTGCTCCACCTGGCGGTTCTTGCCCATGCGCACTGGCTTGTGATCCACCAGAATGCTGTCCTTGTCGCCGACCCGATCACCGAGCTTGGCGGTCTTGCCGTTCACGGTCACCCGCCCGGCGGCGATCCAGCGTTCGATCTCGCGGCGGGAACCCAAGCCCAGATTGGCCAGGAGTTTTTGCAGGCGTTCGCCGGGTAGCGGCGGGGTTTTGTTGGAATTCATGGTTTTGATCAATCTGGCGATAAAGCAGGGAAACATAGCACGGACAGCTTCTGGCTTCTAGCGGCTAGTGGCTAGTGGCTAGTGGCTAGCGAGGCTTTGACCGAAGGTTTTGCCTTGACGTCCTTTGCCTGTTCTTCGAAGTGTAGTTCATGAACGCATAAGCTTCCAGGAAATGACGAGATGGATTGAAGCGGTTATTTCTGGTAGGTGCTTTTTATCCTGGCACGATTCTCCGGCTACGGGCGAGCCGATTCGACGTGGTAACATGTCTTTGGAGTGAAACTATGGTCACCTCAAAGAATTCGCTATCGCCAGCAAGGATCCCTGCTC
>JAABSM010000146.1 GCA_011390365.1 Gammaproteobacteria bacterium | reverse complement strand
AAGCGTCACCTGCAACGCCTGGGCGCCCGGATCGACCTGAACGAACTCAATAGCCTGGTGGAGGACAACGACATGCTGGCGGAAAACCTGGAAAACTGGCGGGAGCAGTTGCTTCGAGAGGGCCGCAAAGAAGGGCGCAAAGAAGGGCGCAAAGAAGGGCGCAAAGAAGGGCGCAAGGAGGGGCACGAGGAGGGGCGAGAGGAAACCAGCCGCGAAACGGCCCGGAACCTGATCGCCCTCACCGAGATGGACGACGCGATGATCGCCAAGGTCACCGGCCTGTCGGTGGAAGAGGTCTCCAGGCTTCGGGAAGGCATGCGGCACTGAGGCCAGCAGGGTGCGTTAGCCCCGCCCAGAATAGTCACCCAGAGGGTCGAGACACATCTGTATGGGTACAGGGCCGAAGGGGTCGCATAAACGCGCGGGACGTAACACACCCTGTCGCCGAATGACGGCGGCGGTGACGGACAAGCACCGTGCCTCACCCCCATTCGTCGCTGTAGCGGCGAGGGATCCTTGTGGGCCAGCGTGTGGCGCAATCTCGCAGCCAATTTGTGGTTTCAAAGGGGGAGAGACTCCTTCTCCCCCTTTGTGGCAAGCAAAAATCGCATTTTTGCGCCGCCATCTGAATAGTTGCAGCGGTGAAATGCTGTTCGACGCGCCCGCCTATGTGCGCTAGCGCACCGACCAACGGCTGTTTTGCGCCTATCCTGAGCACTCAGGAGTATCGCGTTTGCGCCTGATATGCTGGTTTTGGCCGGGACGGTCAAACCCTCTCACCAAGTACAGGAGACTCATCATGGCCATTAATCTAACCGTTGTCCCAATTCTTGCCATTGCGGCGGGCATCGTCATTCTGGTTGTCCCCCGCTTTCTCAATTATGCGGTCGCTTTCTTTCTGATCGCCTTCGGTGTCCTTAAATTGTTTGGCATTAACTGATTTCCAGTCATTGATTCCTAGGCGACTGACTTTGCGGTGATCATTATGCTGGTAACCTTTTCCTGCCCGGCCCATGCCGACATCACGATGTTCGGCGATGTGGCGGTGCGACTGTTGAAGATGATGGGGCACAGCGGTACCGTGCCGAGCGCTTTGCTGGCGGCGGATGTTGCGGCGGCGGCGAGGCGGCTGAGGGCGGGTATCGCGGCGGTTTCCCCCGAGCCTCCGCGCGAAACCGGTCAGGACGAAGAGTCCCCGGTGAGCCTGTCCCATCGCGCCCTGCCGCTGGTCGAGCTGCTCAATGCGGCATCCAAGGCGGAGTGCGATGTGATGTGGGATTGCAGCCCGCCTGACGGCCGCTTTTGATGACGTACAAGACCCTCCGCGAATGTAACGCAAGCGGATCTTCGCCGCTGCTTTGTTGTTGACGCTGAGGCCGGCATAGCGGCATGCCGCCATGGGTTATCCGGCTCCGATGGAGCCGGTTGCCCCCAAGCGGGCCCAGGCGCGGGGGTCACCGCGTAATCGCGGCCTCGCCGGGGTTTTCGATAACGACTTCGACTCGGCGATTCAGTTGGCGCCCGGAACCGCTCTCGTTGCCGGCGACCGGTGAACTTTCACCCTTGCCGGACGCCACCAGGCGATGGGAAGCGATACCCTGATTCTCCAGCCAGGATTTCACCGACTCCGCACGCTGTTGCGACAGCAGCAGATTGGAGTGCTCGCTACCGACGTTGTCGGTGTGGCCCTCGATAAGCACGGAACGATCCTTGTACGTATTGAGAAAGACGGCGAGCTTGGTGAGATTTCTGGTCGCGCCGCTCTTGAGTTCCGCCTTGCCGGTGTCAAACAACAGGTCGCCCAACGTCACTACCAGGCCGCGCTCGGTGTCCTTGGCGTTGAGCTCGGCAATCTGTTGTCGCAAGGCATCGGTCTGACCTTGTGCGGCGGACGCCTCCATGCGCGCCCTGTCCGCTTCGCGCGTGCGCGAATCGAGAAGCATGTTCGCACGCTCCTCTTGCAATATCTTGCGCTGATCGATCAACAGCCGACTTTCCGCCAAGGCGAAAGCGATATCCACCTTGCGGTCGGCGATGAACACCAGGTGTTCACCTTTATCTCTTTCCTGCTGAGGTTTCTCAGCGGCGCGTACCGCAAGCTCCGCGTCCTTGAGCGCGACCGGGGCACGGCTGGCAAGCTGGGCATCAGACTGTAGTTGAGTGAGTTTGCCGCGAACCTGGTCGGCCCCCTCTGGCCGGAGCGGTGCGCCTGAACATCCCGCCAGCAGCAGCGAAGCCACGGTGGCAGCGGTCAGCGTATTGGCGGTGTTGATAGGTATTTTCATGGTTGATCTCCCGAGTTGCGCTCCACTTCGTGCTTCAACGTATTGGTGCTTTCACGCATATCGTGATTCACCACCGCGGCTCTGGCCGCTTCGGCCCTGGCGGAAGCCAGCTCGGCGGCAACGCGGGATTGTTCGGCGAGGCGTTGGGCCTTTACCATGTTCTCCTGCCCCGCCGCGATGTAAGCCGCCCTGAGTTTTTCACGCGCCTCGCTCAGTTCCACCGAGGCGTAGTCCGCTACGCGGTCGCGCTCGGCGCTGGTGATCGCCATCTCGGCGGCTTGCAGCTCGGCCGCCGGCGGCGGCGTCGAGGCGCAGGCGGCCAGCATCAGCAGCCCGCTGACCGCGGTCCCCACGAGTTTGGCCGCGGTTATGGCGCCTTGACCTGGGGATCGGTCAGAATGGCCCCCTGCCTTGATTAGTTGCACTTTGTGAATCATGTGAATTCTCCTTGAGAATCGGGGTGCGGATGTGGTTTCACGGTAATAACATCCACCTTGCGATAACCTGTCAGCCGCCTCAGACCGCGCTGCCGAAGCCCTTGTCCTGCGTTCCTGATGGCGGTTGCAGGCCGGCCAGCAGGCAGCCTTGGGCTACCGGTCCCTGTGGGAACAGGATGTAGAGGTGCTTGATGCCGCCCTGTGCACGAAATTCCTCATTGAGTGCGTCATGCAGTTGGCGGACGCTCACTGACGGCTCGTCATGGCGGGCATAGAGCGCCTGCAAAGTACGCACCGCCCGCCAGTGCTCTTCAGTGGGAATCAAGCCTTCCGTCCGGGCCAATGCCTCGGCTTCCTGACGGGACCAATCGCTGAGGGCATCTGGGAAGTCGGGGAGGGGGCGGGTTTCAAACCCAGGGCGAATGAAATCCTGATTTGCATGGTTCATGGTCGTTATCCAATGGTTGAGATGGTGTCAGTAGTTAGGGCAGCTAGGGCCGCGGAAGGCTGGGGCGGAGTTCGACTCCCAGGGTTGGCGGCTTGGCCACTTCCCTGATTTCAGGATAACGCAGGGGATGGAAACCGTCTGTGCGGCGCCGAACATGCAGGCGGGTGCTTTTTTCCTCGCCTGGGCGCTCCGCCGCCTCGGCGAGGCGCCCTCTCTCACGCTGGAGAGATTGGCGATCTGCTTTTGGGGCATGCTCAGCTCATCGGCCGGGGCGCGATCCAGCCGCGGGGCCAATATCCGCGTCTTGCCTGGATAAGCGCGATTTCGCGGCCGGTCAGCCACCGATTCGCACACCGCCTATGGCGCCGAGGATGCCGAAAACTTGCAGCAGCCAGATTACCACCACCACCACCACTACGATATTCAGGATATTCCGGATTTTTCGATCCATGGGGATGTAGTTGTTGACCAGCCAAAGCAGCAGGCCGACCACCACAAGCACGATGACAAGATTGATTAAAGACATAAGGCGTTTCCTCGGGGGTTCGTGGGTGAACAGTGGCCGTGGTCAGGGCATGCCCTGTAAACCGAGACGGCCTGTCGGGCGAGGCCCGGCCGCCCCAGGCGTTGGGTCGGACGTCTCGCCAGGCAGTCTTCAGCCAACACGGTGGGCGACTATTTGAATTTCGCGATGACATCCGACAGGCCGGCACGCAGGTCGGCCCACACCTTTTCGGACGATTTCTTGGCCGACTCCCAGGCATCGCCGCTGCTTGCCTGCAACCTCCGTAGTTGTTCAGCCGCCTGCTGCTGCTTGGCGCGCAATTCCGCCACCTCATCGGCATACCTTGCCTTGGCGTCGTCCGCGGCGGCCTCTTTCTTGGCGTCCAGATGGTCGATCTGGATCTCCCACTCCTTTAGTTCCGCGGTCAGACTATCGATGTGCTCTTTTCTGGATTTCATGGTATTGCCTCGTGATATGGGATACAGGACAACGACGGCAGGCCCGGCCCATCCGATCGGGGCCAGCCTTGCCGACCGCTGGAACATATTCGAAGCCCCAGCGCTATTTGAGCCGCATGTCGTTTCGCACCGAGGTTACGCCCTTGACGCCGCGTGCGATGCTCACCGCCTTGTTGATGTCGGACTGGGAGTTCACGAAACCGCTCAACTGCACAACGCCCTTGAAGGTCTCGACGTTGATCTCGGCCGACTTGAGGCTCGATTCCTTGAAAATCGCGGCTTTCACCTTCGTGGTGATGACCGAATCATCGATGTACTCGCCGGTCCCCTCCTGATTCGTTGTAGCCGCGCAGCCCACCATAAACGCCAGCAGGACGGACAGAAACAGGACCGAAAAACGCTTCATGTATTTCATGATCAAATGCTCCATGGTGCAGGATGAAAAACCACCGTGGCGTTAAACGCAAAGACGCCAGCGTGGTGTTCTGACGATGATATTTATGCGCCTGATCGACGCCTGCGTCTGTGCGCTGCCGAACATGGCGCGGATCGGCTGACGTGGCAGGCCGCAATGTGCGCCAGCGGACGGACCGTCCGACCAGGCCTTGCTACGATCCTCCCGAGAACGCCGCCACGGACATTATCGACGCGGCATCCGCAGCAGGGAGAAACCCATGATTCCAAGTAAGAAATTTTTTCGCATTGCCCTCCTCAGTACGCTTTTGATGGCGGCGGTGGTAGGCTGCGACAGGCAGGAAGGCCCCGCGGAGCAGGCAGGCAAGAGCCTCGATCAGACCACGCAAAAGGCTGGGGAGAAGATTGAAGAGGCGGGCGACAGCATCCAGGATGCCGTGAGCGACGGGCGGCAATAATCCGAGGGGCCCGCCTCGGCGAGACCAAGGCTTCCGCTGGGGAAGGGACTGGATGGGCGCGAGCAGGCTGGCGAGCCTTCTGGCTTGAGATCCGCGGGGGATTGCTATGTGCGGTAGCGTACAGAGCATCTACTGGTCATTGATGCATACTCCTTTCGAAACAGAATAGGCAGGCGCTTTTTTGGAAACAATAAAGACCAGCTTGCACTTCGCTTCGCTCACCTTCGGCGACCTGACACGGAAGGTGAACTATAGGACTCCGTGAATTTCGGTATGGAGTTTGTCGAATTTCGCGCCACCATCATAGCGGGCCCCATGACCATGAAGAACGCATCCACTTCAAAATCCTGCCAGACCGTTCTTCCGATTGAGGAAAGACGGTCCGGGTTTGGCCGAAAATATCGCAACACCTGCAAAGCCTTCGCCGGTGCCGCGATCTTGTT
>JAABSM010000145.1 GCA_011390365.1 Gammaproteobacteria bacterium | reverse complement strand
ACAAGGATTGGCAGATCCGTCAGAGTGTCGATGCGCTGCACATTCTACTCGTGGATCTCGGGGGCTGCCGGGCTTCGATGGAGGTGGACTGGGACTATTGGAAAGATGGCGCAAAAGCTAAACCGTATCAAGTTCGCCAAGTACGTGCGACAATCGTAAAATACAAGCTTACTGGAGAAGAGTGATGTATAGATACGAGACTATCATATTCTGGAGTGATGAAGATCAAGCATATGTCGCAGAAGTTCCACAGCTTCCAGGCTGTGTTGCTCATGGTGGATCATATGAATCAGCTCTTTCAAATGCGCAAGACGCCATTCAGCTATGGGTGGAAACCGCAAAGGAATTCGGAGACCCTGTCCCCGAGGCCAAAGGGCGCAGGTTAATGTATGCATAGTCGTAAGCGGCGCATAACACGGTGCTCCAGCCGACGCGCCAAAGGCGCGCGCGGCTGAGCGGCAACGTTAACGCATAAACACACAAATCGAACACTTTTTTTAAAATTAATATTCGTCATCTTGCAAACTTATCGTTAAATTTGCCATACTATCTACCTTTGGTCGGAAATACAGGCGCGATAACAAGCCAGAATAGCCAAGGCTCGCACATAAATTTTATTTCATTTATGGTTTTCTCCCGAATTTCGCCCCAGACAACCCACCGACACAAAGCGTAAAATCCCGTCCATCCTGTCTATTCTTACCCTCACCAAGCATTACCAGACCCCTATGCCCGACACCATCACCACGACCATCTCCCCCCTGGGTTCCATGGACATCCTCTCCCAGGAGGAGGCGGAGAATATCCGCAGCGCGGGGGAGAACGGCTCCCATGAGCTGTTCCGGCGCTGCGCGCTGGCGGTGCTCAATACCGGGACCAATATCGACAATGCCAAACAGGTGCTGGAGGTCTATCGGGATTTCGACATCCACCCAGTGCAGAGTGATCGGGGGGTGCGGCTGGAGTTGCGCAATGCGCCGGCGAGCGCGTTCGTGGATGGTCGGATCATTCAGGGGATCCGCGAGCATCTCTTTTCGGTGTTGCGGGATATCATCTATACCCGCAATCAGATCGAGCGCAGCAATCGCTTCAACCTGCTCGAACCACGGGGGATCACCAATGCGGTGTTTCACATCCTGCGCAATGCCCAGGCCTTTGCCCCCATTGGCCGGTCGCGCAAGGTGGTGTGCTGGGGCGGGCACTCGATCGGGCGGGTGGAGTACGACTACACCAAGGAGGTGGGCTACGAGCTGGGGCTGCGCGGCGCGGATATCTGCACCGGTTGCGGCCCGGGGGCGATGAAGGGTCCCATGAAGGGGGCTGCGGTGGGACAGGCGAAGCAGCGCAACTATGACGGCGCCTTCGTGGGGGTCAGCGAGCCGGGGATCATCGCCGCCGAGCCGCCCAACCCGATCGTCAACAAGCTGGTGATCCTGCCGGATATCGAGAAGCGGCTGGAGGCCTTCGTGCGCCTTGGCCACGCCTTCGTGGTCTTTCCCGGCGGCGTGGGCACCGCCGAGGAGATCCTCTATCTGCTGGGGATCCTGCTGCACCCAGACAATCGCAACATCCCGGCGCCGCTGATCCTGACCGGGCCGAGAGAGGCGGAGGCGTACTTCCGCCAGATCGATCGCTTCATTCGCGTCACCCTGGGCGAGGAGGCGCGGGAGCGTTACGAGATCATCGTCGACGATCCGGAGCGAGCGGCGCGCGCCGCGTTGGCGGGGGTCGATAAGGTGATCCGCTTTCGGGAGCGCGAGGATGACGCCTGCTATTTCACCTGGCAGTTGCATATCGACCCGGCGTTTCAGGCCCCCTTCCACCCGACCCACGAGACCATGGCCGGACTCGACCTTTCCCTCGGTCGCCCGCCCCATCGGCTGGCGGTCGATCTGCGACGGGTCTTTTCCGGCATCGTCGCCGGCAACGTCAAGGAGGAGGGGATTCGGGCGGTGGAGCAGCGGGGACCTTTCGAGATCCATGCCTCGGCGGAGATCATGGGGCCGCTGGACGATCTGCTGGCGGGCTTCGTGGAGCAGCAGCGAATGAAGCTGCCGACTTCGGAGTATGTGCCCTGCTATCGCCTGGTATCGTGAGGTGATTTGGGGCAAGATATCAGGGCAACAAAGGCAAAGCAACGCACTCATCATATAACGGATGATGGGCAAGGGTTGCTCTCGGCTCCAAGGGAGAGTATAAAGCGCACAGTCCATGCCAGATCAGTGCTGGACTTCTGGATACCCCGCGAAATATGGCGATCGTCAAGAACCGCATAGCATCGCTGGTTATGCAAACAAAGAACCCAATATTCTGTTTTTGAAGCGGTGAGTTCAAGAATGGTTATTTTTTATCCCTCACCAACATCATAGAAGAGACGATCATGGAAAAAGGTACAGTCAAGTGGTTCAGCGCCGACAAGGGCTACGGTTTCATCACCCCCGAGAATGGCGGCAAGGACCTGTTCGTTCACCATTCGGAGATCAAGACCGGCGGTTACGCGACCCTGAGTGACGGCCAACAGGTGGAGTTCGAGGTTGGCCAGGGCAAGAAAGGGCCTTGCGCCACGAATGTGCATCCGTTGTAAGCGGACTCGGGGCACCGCGCCGCCAGCCAGCTTGATGGCGTTTGGCGCGTGCCCCGGCGAACGTTTTCGACAGGCGTGGCGAACGGCGACCCGCCGTGCGCCACTCCCCCCTTGACCGGTGCTCCGACGACACGGCGCTCAGCCTCGCTGTGTCTCATCCATGCCGGTATCACCCGCGCGCGCCTGGCGACTCCACCGAGCAGCTACCAGCCCCCCCTCCCGACGCCAATCATTTATCTTTAGCTCAATAGCTTGCGACTTGCCCGGCCCGGCTAAAGCCGCGACCTTCCAGTACCGTTTCGCCAGAGTTTTCATGGCGGACGCTTTGATACAAGCGCCATTTGTGGTATATTCACTACCAGCCTTGCGGCTTTCCACTCGAGAATCGAGAAACCTCGTCAACCGTCAACAGGATGAATGAAATGAGACACTTAGCACTATTGCTTTTCACCATGTTTTTTGCGCTACCCGCCCTCGCGTCGGTGGAATCAGGCGAAGAGCCAACGCAACACCTGCAAGTGGCGGACGTGAGCTCCATGGAGGAAGCCAAAACCATTTTCGTCGACAAGACGGCAGAGATCAGAAACAAGAAAACCCTTGGTCTGGAGGAGGCCTCGCAAATACACATCATCACCTACACGCTCGAAAAGAGCGTGGCATATTTCGCGGAAAACCTGACGGGAGAAAAACAGGATCAGGCGAAAGAGATGGTGGTCGTCGTCGAGGATATCCACATCGCATCCGAGCATAACCGCCTGGAAGAGTTGCAAAAATACCTGAAACGATACTTCGAATTGGTGAACGAGTTCCTCTTCTGCTTCTAACGCATTCGCACCAGGACAGCGCTCACGAAGGCACGAAGACCATGGGGGGGCGCCTTATGAGGTGCAATCGCACAACGGGATATCAGCATGTGGCAGCAAGAGACCAGACGGGTCGCCCATGGCATTCGCTGTCGGGTGTTCGAACATACCATCCGCAATAACGGCGGCTACCTGAGCCAGGCCTGCTCGTCGGCGGATTTTCTCGCCACCCTCTACACCCGCACCCTCCATCTGGGGCCGGCCATCGCCCCGCCCGTGCCCCGCCCTTTCGCCGGCCCGCCCGCGGCGGATAATCCCCATGCCTTTACCGGCGCCGGCTATCACGGCGAGCAAACCCCCGCGTGGGATCGCTTCATCATCAGCCCGGCCCATTATGCGCTGGTGATCTATGCCGCGTTGATCGAGACCGGACGCATGGACGCGCAGGGGCTGGAGCTGTTCAACCGGGATGGCGAGAGCGTGGAGATGATCGGCGCGGAGCATTCGCCGGGGATGGAGGTGATGACCGGCTCCCTGGGCCAGGGACTGAGCCAGGCGCTAGGCATCGCCATGGCGCGCCAGCGGCGGGGCGACCGCGGGCGGGTGTGGGTCTTTCTGTCGGACGGCGAGTTGCAGGAGGGCCAGACCTGGGAGGCGTTTCAGGTGATGGATCACTACCATCTCGATAACATCGCGATCATCGTCGACGTCAACGGCCAGCAGTGCGACGGCACGGTGGCGTCGACCCTGCGCCTTGGAGATATTGCTCATCGGCTGCGCGCCTTCGGGGCGGAGGTCCACGACATCGACGGCCATGATATCGAGGCGATCGACCAGGCTGGACGTAGTCGCCCTGAGCATCGGCCGCTGGTGCTGCTGGCCAACACCGATCCCTGTCGCGGCATGGACTACCTCAACCGCCGCCGCCCCAAGATGCACTACGTGCGCTTTCTCAAACCGGGCGAGAAGGAGGAACTGGAGCGGGAGATCCGCAACGAGCTCTACCCGGAAGGCCAGGGGGATGGGACATGAAGCTGGTCAACAAACCCTACGCCCAGGCCTTTCTCGACTTCGCCGACGCGCGGCCCGAGGTGTTGTGCGTCTCCGCCGATCTCACCTCCTCCTGCGAGATCGACGGCTTTCGCGACCGCCATCCGGAGCGTTTCCTGAGCATGGGGCTGACCGAGCAGAACATGCTCTCCCTGTGCGGCGGGCTGGCGCTGGAGGGGTTGCGGCCCTTCGTGCATACCTTCGCGGTGTTTCTCTACCGCCGCCCCTACGACCAACTGGTCAACTCCATCGCCTACTCCAACCGCAAGGTGCGATTGATGGGCTTTCTGCCCGGCATCACCACCCCCGGCGGCATCACCCACCAGGCGATCGAGGATATCGCGGTGCTGCGTAGCCTGCCCAACATGACCCTGCTGGAGACCGGCGACGCCACCGAGGTGGAGACGGTGCTGGAGGTGGCGGACGCGGTGGAGGGGCCGGTCTATGTGCGGGTGCTGCGGGGCGCGGTGCCGCGCCTCTTCGACACCCCCTTCGCCTTCAATCAATTGCGTAGCCTGAGTCAGGGCGAGGATCTGTTGGTGCTCACCGCCGGCATCACCACCGAGGAGGCGATGCGCGCCAGCCGCGCCCTGCGCGACGCCGGCGTCGGCGTCACCCACCTCCACGCCTCTACCCTCAAGCCCTTCGCCCGGGAGGCCTTCCTCGATGCCCTGAGCGGCGTGCGCCATGGCGTCATCACCCTGGAAAATCACACCATCGTCGGCGGCCTGGGCAGCATCGCCGCCGAGATCATGGCCGAAGCGGGCAGCGGCAAACGCCTGATCCGCCTCGGCCTGCAAGATACCTTCGCCCACGGCGCTTCGCGGCCCTACCTGATGCGCAAGTATGGCCTGGACGCGCTGACGCTGGTGCGGGCGGTGGAAGAGCTGACCGGCGAGACGACCGATATCGACGAGGCGGCGCTGGAGGCGGTAAGGCTGGACGAGGTGCATAGCGCGGCCAAGGCGGAGGCGCTATAGCGGCGGAGCGCGCGGCTTGACGCGCCAGTGATTCCAACAATCCAGTAAAGCGATTTTCAACAAATATTGCACCACAGAGAACACAGAGAACACAGAGTGACAAGGGCGGGAAAGACGTCGGCGCAAATCCAACCTAACGGTCATGGAGTGATGCACCACCCCGGGAAATGAATCAGCCCAAGGAGTGGCAGTCCTTTGAGGACTGCCACTCCTCGGTAGATTCACAGT
>JAABSM010000144.1 GCA_011390365.1 Gammaproteobacteria bacterium | reverse complement strand
TGGGTCCAGCGTGATTCAGTGGGTGCGGCGACGGCTCTCTACTACGCCATGGGCAGCAAGAGCGATTAGAGGGCTTCGCTCATGGCTTTGTCAGGTCGGCCAATGCCCTCAAGAAGAGACGATTCTCTTCTTCGGTACCGACGGTGATCCGCAGGCACTCCTCCAGCAATGGATGGGCGCCGTGGAGGCTCTTGACCAGTATTCCCCGCGCCTTGAGGGCGGCATGAAGGTCGGCGGCCTGGCCCGCGGCAAAGCGCAGCAATATGAAGTTGGCATCGCTGGGGTAGGCGGTGATGCCATCGATGGCGACGAGCTGGCTGAACATTGCCTCCCGCGAGCGGCGAATGGTGCGGGTCTGTTGATCCAGAACCGACTGGTGGCGCAGGGCGAATTCGGCGCTGGCCTGGGTGAGGACGTTGATGTTGTAGGGCAGGCGGGTCTTGTCGATCTGCTCCAGCCACTCGCCGCTGCCCATGAGCATGCCAAGCCGCAGTCCCGCCAGCCCCATCTTGGAGACGGTGCGCATCACCAACAGGTTGGGGTGGGCCTCGATGTAAGGGATGAAGGTGGCATCGGTAAAGGGGGCGTAGGCCTCGTCCACCACCACGATGCCGGGGGCGGCATCGATGACCCGGCGGATCGCCTCCTCGTCGAAGAGGTTTCCGGTGGGGTTATTGGGGTAGGCGAGGAAGATCAGGGCCGGTTGATGGGTATCAATGGCGGCCAGCAGGGCCTCCAGGTCCAGGCCGAAGTCCGCTTGGCGCAGCGGGACGCCGACGTAATCACTGTTGGTGAAGAGGGCGATCATGCGATACATGACGAAGCCGGGCTCTACCGACAGGATGGCGCGACCTGGGCCGCCGACGGTCATCGCGAGCATCTGGATCAGTTCGTCGGAGCCGTTGCCAAGTAGCAGGCGGGTATCCTCGGCCAGCCCCATGCTTTGCCGCAACCGCTGCTTGAGGGCGGGGGCCTCCGGGTGGGGGTAACGGTTGACGTCGATGCCGGCGAGCTCTTCGAGCCAGCGCATTTTCAGCTCTTGCGGCCAGGTATAGGGGTTTTCCATGGCGTCCAGCTTGATCAGCCCCGTGGCGTCGGGGACGTGGTAGGCGGTGATGGCGCGGATCTCGGGACGCACCAGTTGTTCGATGGCGGGATTCATTCGGTTTCCTGGCGTAGTTTCTTCAGCGGGCTATTCTAACGCCTCCGGAGCCTCGCTGCATGGCGTGGTTGCGCCGGCGGCGCTGGGACTGGCGACGCGTCATGGTCAGAAGAGGGTGTTACGCCAGGCGCGCAGGTCGTAGAAGGCGCGCCCCAGGATCTCATGCAGGGCGATGCGGCTCTTCTCCAGGGCGCCGGCATCGGGGATCCAGTGTCTCAGCCGCGTCTCCGGGGCCGGCCAGTCGAACAGGGTAGGGGCGGGAAGCACCTCGAATCCCGCCCGGCGGAACACGGTCACGGCGCGGGGCATGTGCCAGGAGTGGGTAACCAGCAGGATTCGGTGCATACCCTGGGGCTGGATCAGTTCGGCGGTAAAATGGGCGTTTTGCCAGGTGGTGCGACTGCGTTTCTCGATCAGCGGGACCTTTGCGCCAAACTCCTGTTGCAAAACTGCGCGGGCCAGTACCGCCTCCTCGATCTTGCCCGCCTCGCTGCCGCCGGTGGGAATCACCGGCAACTCGGTACGCGCCGCCAGCCAGGCGGCGTAGCGAAGGCGCGCAAGCAGCGAGTCGCCTACCGTATCGCCCCCGTACTCCGTGTCGCCCCGATAGGTACCGCCGCCCAGCACCACGATCGCCTGGGGGTGAAAGGCCGCGATCCGCTCCATGGTGACCGGCGGGATCGTCTCCTGGGCCGCCAGCAGACGATCCGCGAAATAGGGCAGGGATAACACCCACATGGCGGCGAGGGCAAAGACGATCAGCAGCTTGCCCAACACCGCACGGCCCTTCATCAGGCCGATCAATGCCAGCAGGATCAGGATGCCCGGCGGCAGTAGCAGCCCCTTCAGGGCGATTTGCAATTCCGTCATTGTGTTTTTTCTCCTGGGACCCACACCCCCGTTTTCCAACGGCTACGATTTCGCGATTTAGCGCAAGCTTGCCGCCAAGTTCACGGTTTTTCGGAGCGCACCCCAAAACCGAATTTATTGCTTGCATGATCGCATGTTACAAGTCATAATCAAAGTTATGTCTCAACATGGAGTTAGCTGGCATGAGAAACTTGATTCGTAACTTGCTCTGCGCAGTGGCCTGCGCCATCCCGGTTTACGCCAATGCGGCGGGCTTGGTTGCCCCCGTCTGCTCCGATGACCTGCCGGGAATCGTCAATGACGCTAGAACGCAATGCGCGAGTGACCCACTCGGTTGTCTATTTAATGAAATCAGCACTTACAATATTCAAAACGTAGTAAGTGATCTTTCCGTCGCAAGTTCCGCTTACTGGCAAGACGAGTGTCTGCTTGACAACCCATTTGCCTGCGATTTAACCGATTTGCAGAGATACGGACTTGACACGCTGGTAGACACTGTTTCAACAACTACCGCTGTATATTGTAAGGAAAACCCCGGCGATTGCAGCATTGTCATCAGTGACATCATCGGCTCTGGGTCGTTTGGGGAAATTGAACCTAACGATATCTGGACCGAGGCCACTGAGTTGACCCGCGACGTTCCAAGGTTCGGCCAGACCCGTTCAGCGCGGGATGTAGACTGGTATATGATAAAAACTAATGAGAACAACACTGCGATGAACATATGGTTCCCTGAGTCCACCGCCTCGTGGAACGTGGAGGTGCAGGATGCCAATGGCGCAGTGCTGGCGCAGTTTTCCACCGTGTCTGACGGTGAGACTCAAACCAATTATAAGGTGCATGCGCCAAATGTTGGCATGCAGTATATCAGGGTTAGCAGCCCTCCTGGTCAGTTAAGTCAGTTAACTTATCAAATCGCGGTAAACCTCACTGGCGCGGAAGGTGGCGAAGGGAATTTGGATTATACCCGGTTTGGCGAGATCGAGCCCAACGACATCTGGACCCAGGCCACCAAGCTGACCCGCAACGTCCCCAAATTCGGCCAGACCCGCTCGGCCGATGATGTGGATTGGTACATGATTGAGACGTATGAAAACAACACGGCGATGAACATTTGGTTCGCTGAATCTACCGCCTCGTGGAGCGTGGAAGTACAGGATGCCAATGGTACGGTGCTGGCGGAATTCCCGACCATTGCAGATGGAGCGACACAGACCAATTATCAGGTACATGCGCCCAACTATGGCCGCCAATACATCAGGGTTTCCAGTCCGCAAGGTCAATTCAGTCAGTTGACCTACCAGATCGCCGTCAACCTCACTGGCGCCCAAGGTGGCGAAGGGAACCGGGATTTCGTCTATGCCGGTGAGACGGAGCCCAATGACTTCCTCTTGGCAGCGGATCTTCTGGAGAGCAACCAGACCATTATCGGCCAGTCCTACGGTGATGGCGACGAGGATTGGTATCTGCTTGAAACGCGCGAAAATAACACCCTGCTCAAATTCATTTTCGGCAATTCGGCGTCGACATGGGATGCCGACTTCACCAATAGCGACGGCGAGGTTCTGGCGTCATTCACCACGATTCCAGGCGGGGTCTTCGAATACGAGGTTCAGGCCGCTAATATCGGAAAATACTATCTGAAACTTTCGGAATCGCCAATTTCGACCGAGCAAGGGCCGTACGAGATATCCCTGATTGTAACCAACGAAGCGGGCGGAAGCCCACAACCGGATTACAACTACTTCGTGGTCGAACGAGAGAACAACGACACCTTCTCGCGCGCAGACACCCTCGGTAGCAGCAGGACCATGTCCCTGGTGAAGGGCCAATTGATCCATTACAGTGATTTTGATTTCTTCCGCATCGACACACTAGGAAACGAGACCATCAAGGTCGAGATGTGTCCACAAGGGACCGAGTGTTATGACGACCTCAACTACGGAAGCCCTGGAAATTACGCCATGTTGCCCTGGGCGGTTTATCTATTTGATCACTCCAAGGTAAACGATTCCATGCTTGCGCCGCACACCGAGTACTTTTACGACGCAAGCATTGGTACCGAATACGTTGAGATACCCTTGTCTCCAGCGGAAATTCAACAGATTGTGGAATTGCGTCCGGAAGAGTGCCTCAAAGAAAGCGTGAATTTCTCCCCGACTCCGACAGCTGGATCCATCACCTCTGATGACATCGAGAATCGCTGCAAGGAGTTTGAACTGCAGCCCGTAGATGGCTTCCTCGAATTTACGGATGACCACCTATATTATCTTGCGAAGTTCGGTGTCTTCGGA
Organism: Gammaproteobacteria bacterium; assembly: GCA_011390365.1. Classification (GTDB taxonomy): domain Bacteria; phylum Pseudomonadota; class Gammaproteobacteria; order Chromatiales; family Chromatiaceae; genus SLIM01. The sequence continues at coordinate 1,456 of JAABSM010000144.1, read as the reverse complement.
GATGGTCTGGTTGGTATGATTGATCCGGCCTATCCTTCCAATGCAGGAACCAACTCAGCATGGAGGGAGATCACCTTCTCGATGGAAGAGCCTGGCACTTACTATATTGCCATTTCCGATGTTCTTGCACCTAGCGAAAACTATATCAGTTGGGAAGTTATCAGCCGGGAAGATCAGGAAGGCACGGAAGAAGCACCGGACAACCTCTGGTACGTCCACCAGAACTACACCGCCGACCAGTACACCTTCCGCATCACGCGCACCCAGTTCGCCCGGGACGAAGGCGGAACAACGACGGATGGCAGAAACACCGGCAATCCTGAAGGAGGCGCCAACAGGGATGTCAAGGCCTTGCTGAAGGGAATGTCTCCGTTCCTGTAACTTGCTGATCCATCCCTTTCGTTGATCAATAGGGCCGCCAGCCTTGCAGCTGGCGGCTTTTTTGTTTTCGTCTAGCCACCTTTAAAATGGACTACAATATAAATTGCACAAGAATAAGCTGGCGATGTCTGCTGTCCTCGGGGCGTGGCGCACATTTGGGGCTTCGGGTGTAGAATAGAGAATCCTGACGGGTACAATCGGCTGAGTCGCCAAACTATATCCCTCGCCAATTACCATTAATAGTGTCAAGGTATTGAAAATGAAAAAAGTAGACGCAATCATCAAACCCTTCAAACTGGACGACGTCCGCGAGGCGCTCTCCGCCATCGGGGTGACCGGCATGACCGCGACCGAGGTCAAGGGCTTCGGGCGCCAGAAGGGGCATACCGAGCTCTACCGGGGCGCGGAGTATGTCGTCGATTTTCTTCCAAAGGTAAAGCTGGAGCTGGTGGTGAAGGCCGAGCAGGTCGAGGCCTGTATCGAGGCGATCATCAAGGCCTCGCGTACCGGCAAGATCGGCGACGGCAAGATCTTCGTCAGCGATGTCCAGCAGGTAGTGCGCATCCGCACCGGCGAGCAGAACGAAGACGCCATCTGACGACGAGAGGCGATTCGCCCCGTTATCCATTTCCAATAGGATGATCGGTCGGGTACAGGCCCCATGGCGCGTCGACCGGAACTTGAACAGCGGGTGCAGGCCGCGGTCAGAGCATTCGCCAAGGCGATCAACTCCGGCGGCAACCCCTTTGCCGTGGAGGCCGCCTTGATCGATGCGACTTCCAGGATACCTCTGTCGAAACTGGACGATTGGGAACGACTGATTCGCTGGGAGTTCGCCACGGCCCTGAGGCAGTCTCCGCGTTGCTGGTGGAAACCACGAGCGAGGCCGAAGCGCTCCCCGACCTGGATCGACCTGTGCAGCGAGGACGGCTACAGCCGCGAACGAACCCTGCGCGCCCTATCCTTCAGATTTGCGCAAGATAAAGGTCAAGCCCTCTACAAGAGCCGGCTTCTGCTCAATGAAGGTCCCAAGCAGTGAACCGCCAGAGCCCCCCGGAAAGCTGGCGCACCAACC
>JAABSM010000143.1 GCA_011390365.1 Gammaproteobacteria bacterium | reverse complement strand
GGCAGTTCGGCGAAGCGGCTTTCGATCTCGCCCACCGCGCGGTCGATCTCCTTCTTGGCGAAGCGGCGGTCGAGGGTCTGCATCTCCCGCTGGAATTGGCGCTGCCACTCGGGGATCTGCTCGAAGGCCTCGTCGATCTCCCGCTTGACCACCTCCATCGCCGCCTCGTGCTCCTTGCGTATCGCCTCGTCGAGCTGGCTGTACTCCTCGCCGGAGAGGATCTTGCCGTCACGCTCGACGGCAAGGTTGAAGCCGGTGTTGGTGCGCATCAGCACGATACCCTTGGCGCGGGCGCGTTCACCCAGCTCCTCCGCCATCTCCTCTCGCTGCTTGCGATAGCGTTCCGAGATCTCCTTGGCCTCGCGCTGGTAGGTTTCGCCGCGAAAGGTCTCGGGAATGGTCCTCAGCAGCTCCTCGATCAGCCCCTCCATGCGCTGGCGCAGCTGGCGGCCCTGGCCAGCGGGCAGGCGCAGTACCCGCGCCGAGGTGGGGTGGTCGAAGTCGCTGACGTAACACAGGTCCGGCGGCGGCGGGGAGCGCCGGGCGCGCTCCTCGATCGCCTGTCGCGCCAGGGTGTGGCGACCGAATCCCGACGCCCCCATGACGTAGAGGTTGTAACCGGAATGGGTCATATCGATGCCGAAGCGGATCGCCTGAATCGCCCGGTCCTGGCCCACGGCTTCGTCCAGCGGTTCCAGTTCGGCGGTGGTGGCAAAGTCCAGCGCTTCGGCATCGCAGGCGCGGTAGAGGCGGGAGACGGGGAGGGGGGCGGTCACGGCGAGCGGCTCCTGAATGGCAACAACTTGGCGGATCTGGCTAGGATTGGCATGCCGATTCCATCGCCCGGGGCGCTCACGGAGACGCCGCGTACACGGAGCATCTCCCTCCGTGACCCCGGTGGCTCCGTGAGCGGATTCGGCGATGCTTTAGTGCGGCTGCACGGGTTGATTGCCTAGAGGTACTCCGGCAACGCCTTGCGGATATCCTCCGGCGAATGGCCGGCGAGATTCTTGGAGATCTCCTCCACTACCAGCTTGGCGACGCCGGCGCTCTTGTGCTTGCGCAGCAGGCCGAGAAAGTGGGGCGCCGCGATCAGGTAGAGTTTGAGAACATCGCCCTTGTTGCGTGCGGTTTCCAGTTCGCCGCAGACGTAGGCGGCGAAACGATCCGCCTCCTCCTCCTTGGCGCTCCCTTCATGGCCCATGTCGTGGCTGCCGTTGCCATTATCACGGGCGCGGCCCGGCCGGTCGGTGACCAGATCCCCTTCGTGAAGACGGCCCTCCGGATGGCTGAAGGTGGTGATTTCGGTGAGGGGCCCCTTGCCTTTGGGGGCGTTGAAGATGCGTGCGCGGGTGGTGTCGGATACGACGACCCAAATCTTGCTCATATGGTTCTCCTTTTGTTATTCCGCTACGGCTCGGCGCCATTTCGGCGTTGGCTTCGTCATTGGAGTAGGCGACGCCTGGCGGGGAGGGCGCTCTTGGCCCGATCCCTCGCCTGACTACCACTATAGACGTTTTAGTTCTCTTCGAGAATTGTTTTGGATCAGTTTTGATGGCTCGGGTTCCGTTGCCGCATCCCGGGATGAATACCCTCGGCAAATCGGCTATCATCAGCGATTGGCTGCGATACGCGGTCGTTCAATCCCAAGGGGTGAGGGTGAAGATGAGCGAGACATTGGCGACGGTTCGTGATTACATCCGCTGGGGCATCAGCCGCTTCAACGAGGCGGGACTCTGTTTCGGGCATGGTACCGACAACGCCGTCGACGAGGCGGCAACCCTGGTATTGCAGGTGCTGCACCTGCCCTTCGACCTGCCCGATGCCTATCTGGATACCCATCTCACCCTCGCCGAGCAGGACAAGCTCCAGGAGGTGCTGGAGAAGCGCATTGTCGAGCGCGTTCCCACCGCCTATCTTACCGGCCGCACCCGTTTCGCCGGCCTTGATTTCGTGGTCAACGAAAAGGTGCTCATCCCCCGTTCCCCCATCGCTGAACTGATCGAGCACGGCTATGCGCCATGGGTGGACCACGAACGGGTTCACAACATTCTGGATCTGTGCGCCGGTAGCGGTTGCATCGGCATCGCCTCCGCCTACGCCTTTCCGGAGGCCCATGTCGACCTGGGCGAATTATCGGAAGAGGCGGCAGCGGTGGCGCGCACCAATATCGAGAATCATCAGCTGCAAGACCGGGTCGAAGTGGTGGTGTCGGACTTGTTCGCCGCCTTCTCCGGCCGCACCTATGACATCATCGTCAGCAACCCACCCTACGTGGGCAGAGAAGAGCTCAAGACCCTGCCGCCAGAGTACGGCTGGGAACCCCGGCTGGGCTTCTCCGGCGGGGAAGATGGCCTGGAGCTGGTGCGCAGGATCCTGTGCGAGGCCGGCCACTACCTCAAGCCGGACGGCATCCTGGTGGTCGAGGTGGGCAACAGCGAAGAGGCTCTGGTGGAGGAGTTCCCCGAGGTACCCTTCGTGTGGCTTGAGTTCGAGCGCGGCGGCCACGGGGTGTGCCTGCTGACCAAGTCGCAACTGGAACATTATCACTGCAAACTGGAAAAGTAGGTTACAACCACTATGTCGGTACAGCGGGCGCGCAACGCGGAAGAGTATGGCAACTGGGTGCAGCAGGCAAAATTCGAAATCGGGGATCTGCGGGAATGCATGCTCTATGACATGGAAGAGATCGGCGAGATGATGCGGTTTCCCGCCTTTCTCGACCCGTTGGAAGAGGGCATCAGCCATCTCTACGACTCGATGGTGGATGGCGGCTATCATTTTGGCCGCGAGGATCTCCCCTTCATGGAGGTCGCCGAAAACCACGCCGATGACATCCCCTTCATGCTGCTGCTGCGGCAGATCAACGAAACCCACCGCTACGGGCTCGACGTGCCCGAGGACGACTAGGCCTCATGGATCAAACCCTGGTATTCGATCAGGCCCTGATCGAGAAGTACGACGCCGCCGGCCCCCGCTACACCTCCTATCCCACCGCGCCCCACTTTCACGACGGCTTTGGCGAGGCGGACTATCGTCGCCACGCGGCGGAGAGCAACGCCAAGGGCAACCCCCTGTCGCTCTATTTTCATATCCCGTTTTGCGATACCGTCTGCTTCTACTGCGCCTGCAACAAGATCGCCACCAAGGACCGGGACATGCCCGCCCCCTACCTGCAACGGCTGCACAAGGAGATCGCCATGCAGGGGGCGCTCTTCGACCGCTCCCGCAAGGTCGAGCAACTGCACTGGGGCGGCGGCACCCCCACCTTCATCAGCCACGACGAAATGCGCGAGCTGATGCGGGTCACCGGTGAGCACTTCACCCTCTGCGACGATGACAGCGGCGAATACTCCATCGAGATCGACCCCCGCGAGGCGACGGTGGAGACCATCGCGCTATTGCGCGAGATCGGTTTCAACCGCATGAGCCTGGGGGTGCAGGACTTCGAAGAGAAGGTCCAGGTCGCGGTCAATCGCATTCAGTCAGAAGAGCGGACCATGACCGTGCTCAACGCCGCCAAGAGCGAAGGCTTTCGTTCGGTCAGCATCGATCTGATCTACGGCCTGCCGTTTCAGAACGTCGCCAGCTTCGCCCGCACCCTCGATCGGGTGATCGAGGTCAATCCCGATCGCATGTCGGTCTTCAACTACGCCCACCTGCCCGAACGCTTCAAGCCTCAGCGCCGTATCGATGAGGCGGACCTCCCCTCGCCGGAGGAGAAGCTGGAGATCCTCAAGATGACCTTCGAGCATCTGGCCAGGGCGGGCTATGTCTACATCGGCATGGATCACTTCGCCAAGCCCGACGACGAACTCGCCCGGGCGCAACGGGACGGCACCCTCTACCGCAACTTCCAGGGCTACTCCACCCACTCCAACTGCGACCTGATCGGCATGGGCGTCACCTCCATCGGCATGGTCGGGCCGACCTACTCCCAGAACCAGCGCACCCTGGCCGAATACAACGACGCTATCGACGCCGACAAGCTGCCCCTGTTCCGCGGCCTCGAACTGACCCGCGACGACCTCATCCGCCGCGACGTCATCACCCGCATCATCTGTCACTTTACCCTGGATTTCGAAGACGTGGCGAACAAGTGGGATATCGACTTCCGCCAATACTTCGGCGAAGAGCTGGCCAGCCTCCACGACATGGAACAGGACGGCCTGCTCACCATTGGCGAGAGTCGTTTAGATGTCATGCCCCGCGGCCGCCTGCTCATTCGCAACGTCTGCATGGCCTTCGATATCTACCTCAAGAACCGGGAACAGCAGGTCAAGTTCTCTCGGGTTATCTGAATCGCGGGTTTTGCCGATTGAGGCGGAGTTGACGATAAGTTGGGCTTTGCGGGTAGGATTCGCGGAAGGTTGCTGGCTTCCCGAATCTCAAGCGAAAAGCGAAACCGGCAATCTTCCCCCTGTTTTTGTAAACCCTGTTTGGGGTGCCGTAAAAGCTTTCAATGTCATTGAGATAAGCCATCGTTGCATTTTTCGGGAATGATGCGCCTCATTTGGTGGGTACGCCGACCGTTTGTGGTTCTGCATAGAAGGATGTGCCGCCGACCGAGCGACAAGGCTTTTCATTCGGCACATCCTATGCCAGTCCGACGGTTTCCGGCCTGCCGCGGAGTCAGGCGCATCAAGGGCGGGAACCTGGCGTGGCGCTAATGGACTGACACGGTATACGCCCTGGCGTGTGAAGGGCTATTCAAGCTGGTTCCCACGCGCCGCGTGGGAACCCCTCTTCGGCGCGCCGCGCTGCCCACGCAGGCCATTGAATTTACGATCTTTCATCTTCCTGGGTGCCAGACCTGTCCATGTGAGTTACTGTGAATCAGCAGGAGGACTGGCAGTCCTGGGCTCGAATCATTTTCTGGGGTGTTCGAACCTACCTCATGCCCGTTAGGTAATTGGCGCGTCAAGCCGCGCGCTCCGCCGTGTTTGGGCCGCGATCTCCAGAAATCCTAGCCTGGATGAAGCGCAGCGGAATCCGCTCAATCATCAATCCAAACATCATCGAAAAATCCTATCTCGCGGATAAAAAGTTTCGCATTGAAAAATTAGTAACCACTAATATACTGACAGGTGAGAGAAGCACCGGCGATGACATGATCGCCAACTCAGCAGAGGAGTATCGTCATGAAAAAGACACTGCAAATCGCATTAATGACCATGCTGCTTGGATTCTCCGCCTCCGCGCTCTCCTGGTGGGGACCTTGGGGCGGTGGCCCGGGATACTGGGGCGATGACTGGTGGGGCGATGGCTGGGGTGGTTTCAGCTTCGGCTTCAGCTTCGGCGGACACGGCTGGGGCAGCGGTCGCTACTGGGATTACTACAACCCCTACTACTACGGCTATGGCTACGGCCCCTACGCCTATCCCTATTACGGATATGGCTACCCCTACGCCGCGCCGGTAGTGCCGCGGGCGCCGGCGGTTGAATCCAAGTAGACGGCGTCCAAAAGTCCCTCTCCCCGCGGGAGAGGGGTTTGGGGTGAGGGCCCGCGGGCATATACCGCAGGCAAGGCAATGCTCGGTAGGTCGGCCTTTAGGCCGATTTCGTTCCGAACGGCTAGGCCTCCCGCCCACTTCCCAGAATCGCGATCATGTATTTCATGGCGTCACCATGGTATTCAACTCGACTCCCCTGGGGCGTCTTCAGAAGGGCTTCTTGCCCGGCCCCATCAAGAACCAGGCGATGACCCCGATCAGCGGCAGCAGGATCACCAGCAGCGACCAGAGCACCTTCTCAATGGGTTTCGCCCGGCTTTGTACGATCATCACGATGGCATAGATGGCGGCGATAAGCAGAAGCAGACCGCCGATGCTGGAAAGACCCATGTTGTTCTCCAGAGTGTCAAATGAGGGGATGGATGGAATGCAAGCGGGACCTTGCCAGCGAGCCCGCCGCGAACACCAATAGGCCACCACGCTGGCGCTCCTTCAAGGATCGCCAGTGCTTGCTGAAGCCGCCCTTGCAGCTTACCCGAACCTTGGTGACGCTACAAACCCCGTTCCTTCAACAACTCACCGATCAAGCGGCCATCCTCGGCCGAGAGCAGATGGGATGCCGCCGTTGGCACCGTCTTGCAT
>JAABSM010000142.1 GCA_011390365.1 Gammaproteobacteria bacterium | reverse complement strand
GATATGCTAGTCGTCCGAATCGAGCAACTGACGACGTGGGGACTTTCACCCCACTAGATTCGCGGCCTTATCGGCCGCTCCCCCAGGCGGCGCCTGGGAACGAGAAAAACACTGTGATCCCTCCCGCATCCCGGTCCTCTCCCTGAAGGAGAGGCAGAGGGTACCCGCTGTTAACCGTGGCGCGCGAAGAGGCCGTCATAGCTCTATGAATTCAAATGCTTACGTATCACTAGCGCTATTAGGGCAAGGCCCCACCAGGCTGAGAATCGCCAAAACAGCGCCAAAGAGGGTGCGAAGCTGAAACTGTAGAGCAGCAGCAGGCTCCCGAACAACCGAATAATGGCGCGCCACTGCATGATTTTTGATCAAGAGCAAGATCGTAGAAACGATTCGCCGAAGGCGCGCACGGATCGGTCATCGAGCGCCTGTTGTCATTTCGCCGAATGGGGTCGGGTGAGATTTAAAACATCTGTGTGCGCAAATTTCGGGTTTTGCAATAAGAGTCAATGGGACCGCGGGCCTTGATCATGAGATCGGCCTCCGGGTCTGGAGTGCAAAAGCCTGCGCCTTGGCACTCCAGCCGTCGCTGCTGGCCGAAACAATGATTAAGGCCGGACTGCGCTTACTCGTCGTTGCTATCGAATTCGCTCTTGGCGTTCTCCCAAGCGTCATTGATCGACTGGTAGGCGTTCGAGAACCCTTCTTTAAGATGATCCCAAGCATCCGCGGAGCTGTATTTAAGGCTCCCATACCACTCGGAAAGTTCGTTCCTCTGTTTACGCAGCACTTTCAGGTTGGCCCTGGTTTCCTGGCGGGCTGCCTGCGTCATGCTATCCCAGTTTTCATCAATGCGGGTTTCCAGCTTGTCAATACGGACGTCGAGTTTTTCAAGCGCCTGATTGGCTTCCTTTAAGGCCTGATCCCTCTGACCGGCCGAATATTCACCAAGAGTGTTGATGAATTGCCGTGTTTCCTCCTTCACATCCTGGGCCGTGACACTGTCGTTGCTGGATTGCGCAATGACCAAGGGGGTGAAACAGAGGGGCACGGTGATAACCAGTGCAGCGAGGAATTTCCTTTTCGTCGACATTGCTTTCATCTTCATTGTTCTCCGATCTCTCAGGTTATTGTGGTGTCTTGTACTTACGATAAATCCCGGTGTCAACCAAACCGTGACGCAGCCGACTTGACGGCACTGCTCAGCGAATCCCAGGTGCTGTCCATTCCCGCCTTGAGATCTTCCCAGGCATCATCACTAGCGCCCTTCAGCTCTTCAAGCTTCCTACCCGCCTCGTCCTGCATCGACCGCAACTCTTCAATCTGCTTGTAGTATTCAAGCTGGGCATCCGCTTCGGCGGAGTCCGCCTTGGCTTTGAGTTTGTCGATTTCCGCAGCCCATTCATCCAGCTGAGACTGGAGCTTCTTTTCGTACGATTCTTTCATGCTCATTTTTCTTCTCACTTATCGTTAGGTTGTGGCCGGTGCTTGAGTCACCGGCGTCTTGTTGAGTCAAGCCTAATGAGAATAGCCGCCCGTCAAGAAAAGCGCAACATCATTTGATGATGGCGGATGTCCCCGAAGTCGCCGTGTGCGGCCCCCTCCCGGAACCGGTGCAGCCGTTCATCCCCCGGCCTGGAGCAGGCCCCCGTTTTTCCGCAGGGAGGACTGAACAGATGCGAACCGGCAGTTACCGCGCCAGCGCCTCTCGGGTAGGTGCTGGAAGCGGCCCCTGTTCGAGATAGCTGGAGTCGAAACCCGCCAACCGAGACAGCGCATTCCGGTCTCGTAGGACGACCTTGCCTGCGTCCAAAGAGACCAGCCCGGCGCGAATGAGTTCCCTGAAGGTGCGATGCGTGTGGATGTGACTCATACCCAGGGCATCGGCAAGCAGCGGCTGGGTCAACGGAAAGTGTTTCGCCGCCTGCGGCGGGGCGCCCGCACGCAGCAAACGATAATTGATCTCCATAAACAGATGCGCCATTCGTTCAGTGGCCTTGCGGCGCCCGATGCGCACCAACTGCTCATCCAGCTGGCGCTCGGCCTGCGCAGCCAGCCAACTCAACGCGACCGCCAGTTGCGGCGATTGACGAAACGCATCGAAGGCCTTTTCCGGCGTGAAGCTATGAACGACGAGGGGCGTCAGCGGCTCCACAGTGCAAATCGAGGTGCTGAACAAAAGCGAGAAGTAGCCGACCAAGTCGCCGGGGATCAGAAAATTCAGTATCTGGCGACGACCATCCTCGAGGAGTTTGTAGCGAATAGCCCAGCCGTCGGCAATGACATAAGCTTTGCGAAACTCGCTGTCTTCATTAATCCACCGTTCGCCTCTCTCCATGACAGCTTCTTCCTTAAGGCTCCGGCAAAACTGTTCTATCGACCGCGACTCGATACAGTGCAATGCGCCGAGCTGGCGCCTGAGGAACGGGTTATCCATCATCTCCCCCAAGCGACGCCCACCGGACCCATATTTTTTCGGGCAGTTGTATCAATTACCCTCCCGGATATCACCAGCCTTGGTTTTGCGAGATCGCGTTTGCGGCCACGAATCTCACTCCCGAATCGAGCAGCGTCGCCTTACCGCGCACCGCCATGTCCGATATGAAGCGAAATTGCTGGCTGCCATCGATAGGATAAGCTTTCAGGCGGTAGTGCGTCCCCCATGGCTCTTCCTTGACAATCACCGCAATCGGATCCCCGAAATACAGATACGGGCTAGTTAACGCGACGGCCTCCAAAGCCATACGTACTTGTTGAGCGTCATGCTGGGGGTGCAGATAGAAATCGGCGATGCATTGCAGCCGGGCATCGCCATTGTTAGCATTGATTACGGGCTGGCTCCATAAAAAACTATGGGGCACCAGAACCCTGCTATCGTCCGGGGTTACGATCTCGACCGTCCGCAGGCCGATATGCCGCACTTCTCCATACACATCGCCCAACTGAACCCAGTCGCCATTGCGGTAATTGAACTCCCCAATGGCTACGATTCCGGCGATCAGACTGCTAGCATAATCCTTGAGTGCGAACCCTAAGGCCAGCCCAAGCGAACCCAATATCGCCACCATGTTCTGTAGCGACGGTTCGATCAGCAACGGAACCGCCATAAAAACAGCGGTCAGAATAATCACAAGCCGAAAATAAGGGGCAATAGCGAATACCAACAACCCCCTGCGACCAGCGAGATGGCTGGCGACCCATGGCGCGACTCGCTGAATCACAACAGTCAACACGATGGCCGAGATCACGATAATCGCCAGCTCCCACAGCGCTGCCGCATCGAGCCCCTTGAAGATTTTTCCTATTTCTTCTTGATCCGGCATGATGTCTCCCGTGTTCTTTAAAAGGCGTCGATTAAATAGTCATGGCTGCCCAACAACTTGCGAACGGTTGTGTAGGCGAGTTCACGAACTCGCCAGCGCCCGTTCGCACAATGCGCGATGCCGAATTGCTGGAGCTGCGCCAAAAGCCCCAGGCTGCGCACCGAAGAAAGCGGCAGGAGGTCTGCCAGCAGAGACTCCGGCAAACCGCCATGCAGCAGCATGGCGTGTATCAAGAGAAAAAACTCTTCGTCATTTCCCGGCGGCAAATTCGGTTCGTTAGGCATTTCCCCAACCCAGACATGCTCGACTGCCTCCCCTTCATCGGTATCCTCTTGCGTAGTTTCGTCACCCGATGTGTCATCCTTATCCGCATGGAGCCGCAGGCGCTTCCGCCAATAGGTCGTCGCGAGGGCCGCATTTCCGCGGCAATGAGCGGCTAGCTCGACAAACTCCTTGGCGGGGTGCTCGCCTTCATTTACGCTGGCCGTAATCGCCTGGCCGGTTTTCGCGCTGTGGCAATGCAATGCCTTTTCCGTCCGCGTTTTCATCAGGCCGATGAGCAATCTTTGCAGGCGTTGGGCGTCAAAGGCCTGTAACGTGACGGCGTTAGCGGAAGGCCAGGGGGAAATCCGCTGCACATAGGCCCATGCCCAACTGTCACATCCAATCAGGCCTTTACCCAGCCGCCCGTTCGCAGCCAGACTCATCAGACGACGCAACAGATCCAATCCGTTTGCGTGGCGCAGGTAACAATGCTCCAGTTTCGGCAAAACCCAGAAAGTTTCGGACGAAGGCCAATGATTTAACCAGCTTTCGTCTCTCGACAAGATTTGTTCGATAGAAGGCGGCGCGATCTCTACCGCTCCATGTGACCTGCCAAGCAGAGTAACGATTTCCTCATGCGCCGAAGAGGGCTGTCCGATGAAAAATGCGACACGATGATTGGATGGGCCCGACTCCAGCCAATCTCGGAGGGTTGCGTCCAGCGCGGCTGCGGCGTATTCCCACGGCAAGGAAGGCGCTAGATGGGCCAGCCGGGCCTGTGGTAAGGCATGCAGCTCCTGCTCTTTCTTGAACTCGATGTCAACGGTTTGATTACGCTGGTACTTCTGGCGTATTGACAACCATAGACTGGTCACCACTTTATCCGCAGGCGCCGTGGGCACGCGATAATCCGAGATCGGTACGCACTCCCAAAGGGATGTCGAGTCGGAATCATCCGAACCTGAAAAGTCCTTCTCTTTCGTCTTCGCGTTCAAATTCCGCGCGCTCGTTTTTCGATTAATATGACGACAATCACCTTCGAGCCGAGGTATTAATAACCAGGGCGCGAACAGATTGAACCCGCGATCAGCGTCAGGATCAGAGAACCCCCGAAGAACTTGAACTGGCCGTCCCCATGGCCCAGCGACAGTGCCAACGAGGGCGCAAAGCTTAGGCTGTAGAGCATTAGCAGGATCCCGAACAGCCGACTAATGGCGCGCCACTGCATGATTTGTGATGAAGAGCAAGCCCGGAGAAAGGATCCGCCGAAAGTATAGGTCATCGACCGCCCGCTGTCATTCCGCCGAATGGCGCCTTGTGCGCAGCGGTTTTCTGCAGGGCTGCTCAAGAAACCGCTGACGGCGCTTTCTCTGGTTCTCTGGTTCCCAGGCGTCGCCTGGGAACCCGGTCCTGGATGCGCCGCATCCCGATTCGGACCGCAACGCGGTCAAGACGGCATTCCCGGGCGGCGCCTGGGAACGAGAAAAAGCCTTCTCTCACCCCGGCCCTCTTCCAGGGGGAGATCAAGCAATCGCCACGCGATGTTTCGCCGTCGGTCAGCCCGCCCCGCCGAGCACCGCCATCGCCAGCCAGCTGTTGTAGGCGACGAAGCCGATCAGCAGCAGCCCGCCCTCCAGCCGATTGATGCGCCCCGCGCCGCGAAAGCCGTAGGCCATCACGAACAGCGCGGCGGTGAGTCCCATCATCGCCAGCCAATCCCGGGTCAGCACCTCCGGCGTAATCGCCGGCATCGGCATGATCATGCCGGCGATGCCCACCACCGCCAGAATGTTGAACATGTTGGAGCCCACCACGTTGCCGATGGCGATGTCGTGCTCGCCCTTGCGCGCCGCCATCACCGAGGCCGCCAGCTCCGGCAGCGAGGTGCCTAGGGCGACGATGGTCAGTCCGATCACCAGGTCGCTCACCCCCAGGCTCTGGGCGATGGTCACCGCCCCCCACACCAGGATGCGCGAGCTGATCACCAGCAGCACCAGCCCCGCCGCCAGCCAGAACAGCGCCCGGCGCAGGGGCATGGCCGCCGCCGCCGCCTCCTTCTCCGCATCCGTCTCCAGCGAATCGCCGCGCCCGTGCAGCGCCGCCTGCACCGACCAGCCGATGAGGCCGAAGAAGCCGACCAGCAGCAGCGCCGCCTCGAAGCGGCTCAACGCCCCGTCCCACAGCATCGCCCCCAGCGCCAGGCCGATGGCGAACAGCAGCGGCAGTTCGCGGCGGACGATCTTCGAATGCACCAGGATGGGCGCGATCAACGCCGTCACCCCCAGGATCAACCCGGTGTTGACGATGTTCGACCCCAGCGCGTTGCCCAGCGCAAGATCCGGCTTGCCGTCCAGCGCCGCCATCGCCGACACCACCATCTCTGGCGCCGAGGTGCCGAAACCCACGATCACCATGCCGATCAGCAACGACGACACCCCCGCATGCCGCGCCGTGGCCGCCGCGCCGTCCACGAAGCGATCGGCGCTCCACATCAACAATGCGAAACCGACGATGATCGACAGAGTTGCCATAGCCATGGAATGTCCCTCAAAACAATGAAAACCAATAAAACAACGCCGGGGCGTCACGCCCCGCGTCGGACGAAAGATAGTATCTGCAAACGAGCTGTGGCCGGGATCGCACCGGCTTAACGTTCTGGAGTGATGCAAAAGACAAGGACCGGCACTCCTCCAAGGACTGCCACTCCTCGGTAGACCTCCTTCTTAAGCTGTTTTCAGGCTTCGCAATCAACCCCGCCAGGTTGTCTCTCATGCCGCGGAACCAGGCTAGGCGTCGCCCTCCTCCAGCATCTTCACCCGGCCGCCGACGACTCCTCCGCCACCACCACCCGCCACTCCCGAAACGGCACAATCAGATGACGGGAATAGATGAACTGCTTGCCCGTGAACTTCAGTGTCGGCATGGAGGGCGTCTGAATCACTCTACCCGGCTCATTGCCTGAACCTTGCCTGAACCTTGCCTGAACCTTGCCTGT
>JAABSM010000141.1 GCA_011390365.1 Gammaproteobacteria bacterium | reverse complement strand
CTCTACGCCGGCGCGGGTATCGTCGCCGCCTCCGACCCCAGGGCGGAGCTGAAAGAGACGGAACTCAAGCTTCAGGCCATGTTTGGCGTATTGAACGGTTCAACCGCGCGATAAATCGCGATAAATGGGGATGCGACCTTGGCCCGCCATCCCTTCGCGGAGCCGGGCCAAGATATCCAGAAAAGTAGGCGACGCGGACCCGTCGGCCTGAATCGCCTCGCTCATCAGGCCAGCATCACCTCGTCCGAGAGATAAACATCCTGAATCGCGTTCAAGAGGGCCACGCCATCCTTCATCGGTTTCTGGAAGGCCTTGCGACCCGAGATCAGGCCCATGCCGCCGGCGCGCTTGTTGATCACCGCGGTGCGAATCGCCTGGTGCAGGTCGTCGTTGCCCGAAGGACCGCCGGAGTTGATCATGCCAATACGGCCCATGTAGCAGTTGGCCACCTGGTAGCGTACCTGGTCGATGGGGTGTTCGCCGGAAAGCTCGGAATAGACCCGGGGATGGGTCTTGCCGAACTGGATGGCGTTGTAGCCGCCATCCTTGGTCGCCTGCTTCTGCTTGACGATATCCGCCTCGATGGTGACGGCGAGGTGGTTGGCCTGGCCGGTGAGATCGGCGGCGTCGTGGTAGTCGACCCCGTCCTTCTTGAAGCCGGAGTTGCGCAGATAGGCCCACAGCACCGTCGCCATGCCCAGCTCATGGGCCTGCTGGAAGGCCTCGCTGATCTCCTGGATCTGCCGCCGGGATTCGTGGGAACCAAAGTAGATGGTCGCCCCCACCGCGGCCGCGCCCATGTCGAAGGCCTGCTCCACCGAGGCGAACAGGGTCTGATCGTAAATGTTGGGGTAACTGAGGATCTCGTTGTGGTTGATCTTGACCAGAAACGGGATCTTGTGGGCGTACTTGCGCCCCACCGAACCGAGCACGCCAAGGGTGGAGGCGACGGCGTTGCAGCCCCCCTCCATCGCCAGTTCGATGATCTTCTCCGGGTCGAAATAGATGGGGTTGGGCGCGAAGGATGCGCCGCCGGAGTGCTCCACACCCTGATCCACCGGCAGGATCGAGAGATAACCGGTGCCGCCGAGACGGCCATGGTCGAACATGGATTGCAGGTTGCGCAGCACCGTGATCTTGCGGTCGCTGTGACTCAGCACCCGGTCGATGTAGTCAGGCCCCGGCGCCTGAATCAGCTCGCGCGGAATGCCCTGGCAGACATGCCCCAGCAGGTCTTTGCTCTCTTCACCGAGAATGGCTTGGATATCGGTCATGAATCCTCCCGTTGGTTTTTCCCAAGCGAAAACCGCGTTTTCGCGTAGCGATCTGAATGGTTACGATCCCGGGAGACTATAGACCAAGTTTGTGACAAATGTTGCATGATCTTCGCCGACGCGATCGATCGCGAGCTGATGGGACGGTTCAACTACGAGTGGCGCTCGCTGCCCTCCTGGGCCTGCTCGCCCCACTCCCGGCCGTCGTGCAGCTTGGCCGAGGCCTGGTCGGCGACGAAGACCTTCTCCAGTTCCGCTCGCGCCTCGCGGGAGATGGAGATGTGGGACTCCAGCTCATCGCTCTCATAGAGGCGGCGGAACAGCGTCGCGTCATGGTCGCGGAAGCGATTCATCGCCATGCGCGCCTGGTAGGCCCCGTAACCCAGGTGTCGCAGGGCGTCGCCACCCAGCATCAAGGCCCCCTCGCGGATCTCCCGTTCGAAGCCGGTAACGCCCAGCTTCTTGAGCTCGAAGGCGTGGTGCATGTCGTGGGCACGGGCGAGGATCGGCAGCTCGGGAAAGGTCGCCCGCACCCGCCCCGCCAGACGCAAGCCATACTCGGGATCTCCCACCGCCAGGATCAACAGCTTCGCCTGGTCGATGCCCGCCTTGTGCAAGGTCTCCATGCGACTGGCGTCACCGAAATAGACCTTGTAACCAAAGCGCCGCGCCTGCTCGATCTCCTCCGGATCGGTATCCAGTACGATGGTGCCGATGCCGTTGGCGTGCAGCAGCCGCCCCACCACCCGTCCGAAGCGGCCAAAGCCGACGATCACCACCGGATTACCGCGCTCGCCGCTGTCGATCTCATCCGCCTCCCGGGGCCTCTCCTGCTGACGATAGAAGCGGGGCGAGATCCAGCGCCCCTCCACCAATAGCAACAGTGGCGTGAGCAGCATCGACAGCGCCACCACCAGGATCAGCAGCGCCTTGGTCTGGGGGTCGAGCAGACCGGCATCAAAGGCGAGGGTGAAGATGACGAAGGCGAACTCGCCGCCCTGACCGAGCATGAAGGCGAACAGCGCGCGCTGGCCAGCGGGAATACCGATCACCTTGCCGAGCCCAATCAGCACCAGCGACTTCACCGCCACCAGCCCGATCACCAAGCCGAATACCAGCAACGGCTGGCGCACCAGCAGCTGGAGGTCGATGGACATGCCCACGGCGATGAAGAAGAGCCCCAGCAACAGCCCCTTGAAGGGTTCGATCTCCACCTCCAGCTCGTGGCGGTACTCGGAATCGGCGAGCAATACCCCGGCCAGAAAGGCCCCCAGCGCCATCGAGATGCCGGCCATCTCCATCAGCAACGAGATGCCGATCACCAGCAGCAGCGCGCTGGCGGTGAAGATCTCGCGCATGCGCGTCGCTGCCACCATGCGAAACAGCGGCCGCGTCAGATAGTGACCGATGATCCCAACCACGCCGATCACCCCCAGCACCTTCAGCGTATCGAGCCAAGCCGAGCCCTCCTGGGCCGGATCGCCGCCGGCGAGGGCCGGGATCAACGCCAGGATCGGGATCACCGCGATATCCTGAAACAGCAGCACGGAAAAGGCGGAACTGCCGGTATGGCTGGCCAGCAGGTTCTTCTCCTTGAGGCTCTGCACGGCGATGGCGGTGGAGGAGAGGGCCAGCCCCAGCGCCGTCACCAGCGCCGCGTTGCCATCCATGCCCACCAGCGCCACGCCGAACAGCAGCACCGCGCTCAGCCCCACCTGCGCCCCGCCCAGGCCGACGATCGGCTTGCGCATCGCCCACAGCCGGTAGGGATGAAGCTCCAGGCCGATCAGAAACAGCAGCAGCACCACCCCGAACTCCGCGAAATGGAGGATCGTCTCCGGATTCTTGATCAGCCCCAACACCGACGGGCCGATGATCAGTCCGGCGATCAGATAACCCAGCACCGGCCCCAGCCCCAGCCGCTTGGCCAGCGGCACGCTCACCACCGCCGCGCCCAGATAGATCGCGGCGTTGACCATCAGACCGTCAGCCGCCACCCTTCACCTCCCGGGTCACCCCCGCGAGACGCTCCTCCACCAGCCGCCGATACCTGCCCGCCTGCTCCCGCAATCCCGCCTCCTCAATCTTCTTGGCGTCGTAGAGCACGAAGGGCGGGAGATAGCTCATGCCGCAATGGCGCGCGGTCTGCTCGAAGGGGCGCAGAAACGCCTCCATGGTCCATCCATCATAGCCGCCCAGGGTATAGGAGCGGGCGCTATGGCCGGCGCTCACCGCCGACATCGCCCGTTTGCCCTCCAGCGCCCGCTCGCCGCGCCCGAAGGCGAAGCCCGGCAACAGCACACTATCCATCCATTGCTTGAGCATCGCCGGCGCGCTGTACCAATAGATGGGATGCTGAAAGATGATCAGATCCGCCTCGCGCAGCAAGCGCTGCTCCTCCTCCACCGCGATGTAGAAATCGGGATAGAGCTCATAGAGGTCACGCACCACCAGCGAAGGCAAACCCGCCAGCGCATCCCGCATCGCGCGGTTGGCCCGCGAGCGATGGGGCATGGGGTGGGCGAACAGCAACAGGGCGCGGGCCCCGGGCTGAAGGGGGGATGAGTGGGACATGGAAATCAGCAAACAGTAACACGATAACGGGGGCGAAAGTATATCTCACCGAGGCGCGGAGCACACGAAGACCTGCTAGAATCGCCCCACGGCAACCAACCCACAGGAGGCGACCATGAGCGGACCCACCGTTGAAGTACTCTTTTCCGGCGGCAAGAAGATCGACGCCCGCATCGGCGAATTCACCATTCGCACCGACCAATCGGCCCAATACGGCGGCGACGCCTCCGCCCCCGAACCCTTCGACCTCTTCCTCTCCTCCATCGCCTGCTGCGCCGGCATCTTCGCCCTCAACTTCTGCGAGGCGCGCAAACTCTCTACCGCGGGGCTGGCGTTGAAGATGTTGTGCGAACGAGACGAGAAACAGAAACGCTTCTCCCGCATGGAACTGGTTCTGACACTGCCGGAGGGCTTTCCCGAGAAGTACCGCGACGGCATCATAAGGGCCATCAATCAATGCGCGGTCAAAAAGCACATCAGCGATCCGCCCGAGTTCGCCGTGACCCTTGATTGAACCTCAAGAAAGGCAAGCGTTCACCCCCCCTGCCGAATACCCACGCTAACGGCCATGGAGTGGTTCACCACCCCGGAGAATGAATCGATAGCGGGCTGATCAACATCAGGCCCCGCCCTTGGCGCCGCCCTTGCCCTGCACCTGAGCTGTGAACAGCTGTGGTGCTAACGCGAGGGCTGTGACAGGGGCGGACCTTATGCTCCTCAACGAAGCAACTAAGCGGCTTTCGGCTTGTACTCCTTCATTATCGCCGCGAGCCTTTCCCTCCACTTTCTGTCGAGTCGCCCCGGGTGAGCGCATTCGATTGTGCGCTGAAGACCGTATTCTGAAACAATGAACTCGTCGTCTCTGTACAACTCGACAAGCGCCCCATCAAAGAGCCTATCAGAAAGGTTGTAGGACCGCGTGAAGAGCACATTGAGCGGCGCTCGAACCGTCATAATTTCCATTTCAAGGTACCCCTGTCTCTCGCAGTTTTCGTGGAGGTGATACTGGTAGGAATTGCGGTCCGTCAGGCACTTGCAAGCATTGGAGAGTGCCACATGGGGCAAGAGTTTGTACCAATCGTACGCTTCAATCTCCAGCACAGTTCCAATAAGACCCTTGAGAATACCCCAGTACGCGCCCATCGAGGGCACGGTAAAATAGGCGAATTCGAGAGGGGCGTGGCATATGCACTCGATATCTCTTGGCCACTCTGCATCACCATACCAGCCATAGTGATCCCTCCCCACAAAGAAGATTTCCGGATTTGCACCGATCCAATAAATCCCTTGTGGACCATCTCGGTAGGGTTCTCCGCTATAACGCTCTTTGAGTTGGTCGCATTGCGCTATGCAAGTTGGCATTTTCTCCTGATAAACCTTCCAGATCCCCTCGTACTTGTCGGCGCTGCTCCGGTACTGCTTGAGAAAGCCTTCTAGACGTTGGTTCATGTAGTGTTTGAGATCATTTTCGTTCATATCGCCTCCAGCTATGACGTTTCCTCGACGGTCTCACTAACCCCAAACTCTCGGAGAGAGAGCAGTAGCAGCCGTCACAAGTTTTCAAACGGCCAGACTGGTAACGGACTCCCGGCCTGGTTACCCGCATAGCCTTCCAGAGCCGTTTCAGGACAGGAAAATCAGAACTGTTCTTGCTTACTCGGTCACACCATCGGTAATCCCAGCTCTCTGAGGTACTGGTTGTGGGTTTCTGCCGCTTTCGCGATCCGTTCATCGATCCCAACCAGTTGCATATGAACGGCGGCGAGGTCGATTTGCGGTTCAGGTTCGGCGGTGCTGACGTAGCGGGAGATGTTGAGGTTGTAGTCGTTCTGCTCGATCTCCTCCATGCTGACGCGGCGGGCGTAGCGCTCTTCTTCCCTGCGGTATTGGTAGGTGTCGACGATCTTGTCGATGTGTTCGGGGAGGAGCTGGTTTTGGCGCTTGCCTTTCTCGAAGTGTTCGCTGGCGTTGATGAAGAGCACGTCGTCGGGCTTCTTGCACTTCTTGAGCACCAGGATGCAGACCGGTATGCCGGTGGAGAAGAAGAGGTTGGCCGGCAGGCCGATGACGGTGTCGATGTGTCCATCCTTGAGGAGTTTGGTGCGGATGCGGCTCTCGACGCCGCCGCGGAAGAGGACGCCGTGGGGCAGGATGATCGCCATGGTCCCTTCGTCGCCGAGGAAGTGGAAGCCGTGGAGGAGGAAGGCGAAGTCGGCGGCGGATTTGGGGGCGAGGCCGTGGCTTTTGAAGCGGAAGTCTTCGCCCAGCGCTTCGGTGGGGGTCCAGCGGTAGCTGAACGGGGGATTGGCGACCACGGCATCGCACTTGACCTTTTTGGCGGGGTTCATCTCGCTGAGGATGTCCCAGTCGTTGGTCAGGGAGTCGCCGTGGTGGATCTCGAATTCGCTGTCCTTGACCCCGTGCAGCAGCATGTTCATGCGGGCGAGGTTGTAGGTGGTGATGTTCTTTTCCTGGCCGTAGATCTTGCCGATGCCGTGGGATCCCATTTGGTTGCGCACGTTGAGCAGCAGGGAGCCGGAGCCGCAGGCGAAGTCGAGCACGCAACTGAGCTTTTTCTTGGGGCCAGTGGCGGGTTCCTGGCTATCGAGGGTGACGATGCGCGAGAGGATGGTGGAGAGGGTCTGCGGGGTGTAGAACTCCCCCGCCTTCTTGCCGGAACCGGCGGCGAACTGGCCGATGAGGTACTCGTAGGCGTCGCCGAGGGTGTCGCTATCGGTGGAAAAGCCGGCGATGCCCTCGGCGATCTTGGTGAGGATGGTGCAGAGCTTCTTGTTGCGTTCGGTGGGGGTGCGGCCCAGCTTATCGGAGTTGAGGTTGATCTCGGAGAATAGCCCCTGGAAGGTGCTGGCGAAGGATTCGTTCTCGATGTACTTGAACCCGGCCTCCAGGGTTTGCAGCAGCTC
>JAABSM010000140.1 GCA_011390365.1 Gammaproteobacteria bacterium | reverse complement strand
GTTGAGCAAGTCATCATAAAGTCGATCGCTTTGACACTAAGCCACATTTATAAATATAAAAATATAGTGTTAATTTTCGCCTTGAGCAGATCCAAGCAGGCGTGCGCCATGGAAACCGAAATAATGGCTAGTAGTCTTGGGCGAGCGCAGGCATGTTGCCGGAGCGGAGGCGCTCAGCTAACGGCGAAACTGCCCAGTGCCAAGTTCGCCAGAAGGAAACACGAGCGATTTTTAAGCACCGAATTGATGGTGCCACAGGTGGCGCCACGAAACAGGCCCCGCAATTCTAGCCATCAGACACCTGGAGAGGCGCGAGTCTAAAACACTGATTTTAAAATGGTGCCGGGGGCGGGACTCGAACCCGCACGGCCGAAGCCACCTGATTTTGAGTCAGGCACGTCTACCAGTTCCATCACCCCGGCTTTTTCGAGACAACCAAACGGCCTGCGCCCGGTTTGAGTGAGGAAGCGGGGTATTCTAGTCGATTTGATCCTCGTTGCAAACGGGAGTTTTTGCCGATCGCGCGTGATTCGGCTTGACGCGCGAGGTACAATCCCCATAATTGTTAGCACTCGACCGATGCGAGTGCTAGCCAAACCAACCGGAGCTCTCAAGGTGCCTGGAGGAAAGATGACCGCGGATGGTGCGCTGAACGAACGCGCCCAGCATTTTCTCAAGATCCTGATCGAGCGTTACATCCGCGAGGGTACGCCAGTGGGGTCGCGCACGCTTGCGCGGGACGCCGGTCTGGATTTGAGTCCGGCGACGATTCGCAACGTGATGTCGGATCTGGAGGAGTGCGGACTGGTGACCTCGCCCCACACCTCGGCGGGGCGGGTGCCGACGATCCAGGGCTACCGCATGTTCGTGGATTCGCTGTTGTCGTTGCAGCCGCTGGATGAGGAGGCGTTGCGGCGCTTTCGGCGGGAGTTGAAGATCGATTCCGCCGATCCCCACCTGCTGGAGTCGGCGTCGCGCATCCTCTCCCGCTTCACACATATGGCGGGAGTGGTGATGGTGCCGCGACGCGAGACGGTGCAGTTTCGCCAGATCGAGTTCCTGCCGCTGTCGGAGAGTCGCATCCTGGTGATCCTGATCAGCTCGTCGGGGGAGGTGACCAATCGCATCATCGTCACCAGCAAGCACTATTCGCCAAGCCATCTGGAGCAGGCCGCCAATTATCTGAACCGCGCCTACAGCGGTCACTCGATGCAGGATGTGCGCAAGATGTTGCTGAACGAGCTCCGAGAGACCCGCGCCGACATGGACAAATTGATGGCGGAGGCGATCCTGCTGGCGGAGCAGGCCTTCGGCGAGGAGGACGAGAAGGGGGATTACGTGCTCTCAGGCCAGACCAACTTGATGGATTTCACCGAGCTGGCGGAGATGCCCCGGCTACGCGGGTTGTTCGATGCCTTTACCGAGAAGAGCGGCATACTGCATCTGCTGGACGAGTGCCTCAACGCCGACGGGGTGCAGATCTTCATTGGCGAGGAGTCGGGCTACAAGCCGTTTGACGATTGCAGCGTGATCGCCGCCCCCTATTCGACGGACGACAATGTGGTAGGCGTACTGGGTGTAATCGGCCCGACGCGCATGGCCTACGACCGGGTGATCCCGATCGTCGACGTAACGGCGAAATTGCTCGGCGCCGCCTTGAAACGCTAGCCCGCCACCCCACTTAGTGCAGCACAATCAAGAAGAGAGAGGCAGCGCGCAAAACGCCGTTGCCAGCGGAGGTTACAGAGTAATGGGAAAGAAGAAGGAAGAGATGACGGAAGAGACGGCGCAGGCCGAAGGCAACGACAATCCCGCAATGGAAGAAGTCGCGGGTGGCGATGCCGACGGCGAACAGCCGGAGCCGACGGCGGAAGACCTGACCGTGGCCCTGGAAGAGGCCAAGGCCAGGGCAGACGAAACCTGGGAACAGCTGGTGCGCGCCCGCGCTGAACTGGAGAACCTGCGCCGCCGCCACGACAAGGAGCTGGAGAACGCCCACAAGTATGCCCTGGACGGTTTCGTCAAGGAGTTGTTGCAAGTGTGGGACAGCATCGAGCTGGGCCTGCTCGCCGCCGACGAGAACGCGGATATCACCAAGATTCGCGAGGGAATGGAGCTGACCCTCAAGCTGTTCGCCGACACCATGGCCAAGTTCAACGTCGAACGGGTCGATCCGGAGAACGAGCCGTTCAATCCGGAGCTGCACCAGGCGATGTCGATGCAGCCACGCGATGACGTGCCGCCGAACACCGTGACCACGGTAGTGCAGAAGGGTTGCACCCTGAACGGCCGACTGGTACGCCCGGCCCTGGTGATGGTCTCTCAGGAGCCCGCGAAATAGCCGACAGCCTATTGAAAAGGGGAAGGTTTTCCCCATCTTGACGGAAGTTGTCGAAGAGAGCCTGAGCGTGGCTCATTAACAAAATTCTTAGCGGAGATAGTCATGGGAAAAATTATCGGAATCGATTTGGGTACCACCAACTCCTGCGTAGCGGTGATGGAAGGTGACAAGACCCGGGTCATTGAAAACAGCGAGGGTGATCGTACCACCCCATCGATCATCGCCTACACCAACGATGGCGAGGTGCTGGTCGGTCAGTCCGCCAAACGCCAGGCGGTGACCAACCCCCAGAACACCCTGTTCGCGATCAAGCGCCTGATCGGTCGTCGCTTCCAGGACGACGTGGTCCAGCGGGACGTAAAGATGGTCCCCTACAAGATCGCCAAGGCGGACAACGGCGATGCCTGGGTGGAGGTCAACGGCAAGAAGATGGCCCCCCCGGAGATCTCGGCGAAGGTGCTTCAGAAGATGAAGAAGACCGCCGAGGATTATCTGGGTGAACCGGTGACCGAGGCGGTGATTACCGTACCCGCCTACTTCAACGACTCCCAGCGTCAGGCCACCAAGGATGCCGGTCGCATCGCCGGCCTCGAAGTGAAGCGCATCATCAACGAACCCACCGCCGCGGCCCTCGCCTACGGCATGGACAAACGGCGCGGCGATCAGAAGCTGGCGGTCTACGATCTGGGCGGCGGCACCTTCGACATCTCGATCATCGAAATCGCCGAGGTGGACGGCGAACATCAATTCGAGGTGCTCTCCACCAACGGCGACACCTTTCTGGGCGGCGAAGACTTCGACCTGCGGATCATCGACCACCTGGTCGAGGTGTTCAAAAAGGAACAGGGCTTCGACCTGCACAACGACCCGCTCGCCCTGCAACGCCTGAAAGAAGCGGCGGAGAAGGCCAAGATCGAGCTTTCCAACGGCCAGCAGACCGACATCAACCTGCCGTACATCACCGCCGATCAGACCGGCCCCAAGCACCTGA
The DNA here is from genome assembly GCA_011390365.1 of Gammaproteobacteria bacterium. Lineage (GTDB taxonomy): Bacteria > Pseudomonadota > Gammaproteobacteria > Chromatiales > Chromatiaceae > SLIM01. The sequence goes on along the minus strand of JAABSM010000140.1, from coordinate 3,565 downwards.
ACATCCGTCTGACCCGTTCCAAGCTGGAGTCGCTGGTGGAGGACCTGGTGACCCGTACCATCGCCCCCTGCCGTACGGCGCTGAATGACGCCGGACTGGCCGCCTCCGACATCGACGAGGTGATCCTGGTGGGCGGTCAGACCCGCATGCCCAAGGTCCAGGAAGTGGTCGCCGACTTCTTCGGCAAGGCGGCGCGCAAGGACGTCAACCCGGATGAAGCCGTGGCCATCGGCGCGGCAATCCAGGGCGGCGTGCTCGGCGGCGAGGTGAAGGACGTGCTGCTGCTCGACGTCACCCCGCTCTCGCTGGGCATCGAGACCCTGGGCGGCGTGATGACCAAGTTGATCGAGAAGAACACCACCATCCCAACCAACGCCAGCCAGACCTTCTCCACCGCCGACGACAATCAGACCGCGGTGACCGTGCATGTGCTGCAAGGCGAGCGCGAGCAGGCCTCGGCGAACAAGTCGCTGGGGCGCTTCGACCTTCAGGATATCCCGCCGGCGCCGCGCGGCGTGCCCCAGATCGAGGTCAGCTTCGACATCGACGCCAACGGCATCCTGAACGTGTCGGCGAAGGACAAGGCCACCGGCAAGCAGCAGTCGATCGTGATCAAGGCCAGCTCCGGCCTCAGCGATGAAGAGGTCGATCGCATGGTCAAGGATGCCGAGGCCCACGCCGACGAAGACAAGAAGTTCCAGGAGCTGATCACCGCCCGCAACCAGGCGGACACCATGATCCACGCCGTCAACAAGTCCCTCAAGGACCTGGGCGACGACAAGCTGGAGCCGGGCGAGAAAGAGAAGATCGAGGCCGCGGTAAAGGATCTGGAGACGGCGATGAAGGGCGAGGACAAGGCCGATATCGAGGCCAAGACTACCGCCCTCACCGATGCCTCCTCCAAGGTGATGGAGCGCCTCTACTCCCAGAGCGGCGGTGATGCGGCGGCGGCAGCCGCCGCCGCGGCTGGCGCGGCCGGCGGCGCGGAGGCCGGCGGCTCGGCGAACCGTGACGACGACGTTGTCGACGCCGAGTTCGAAGAGGTCAAGGACGACAAGAAGTAATCCCGGCAAAACAGCGCATAGCGACGCCTCATCCCCCCTCTCCCGCCGGGAGAGGGTTCGAGGAGAGTTCCCGAGCGTCACGATTTCCCGAAGCCCCGTCCGTTGTTGAGGTCGAGGCTTCATTGCGTTGAGCCATGCCGAACGAACAACGCTGGCGGCTCAACCTTCAGGCCGATGGCGGTCGCAAGGGCGACCTACTCAACGCCCCCCGAGACGCAGGCCACGCAGACAAGAAACACGAGAATCGACCATGTCGAAACGAGACTATTACGAAGTACTGGGTGTCAACAAGAACGCCAGCGATACCGAAATCAAGAAGGCCTATCGTCGTCTGGCGATGAAGTACCACCCCGACCGCAACACCGGCGACGCGGAGTCGGAAAAGAAGTTCAAAGAGGCCAAGGAGGCCTACGAGATCCTCTCCGACGCCCAGAAGCGCTCCGCCTACGACCAGTTCGGCCACGCCGGCGTCGATCCCAGCATGGGCGGCGGCCCCGGCGGTTTCGGCGGCGGTGCGGGCGGCTTCGCCGACATCTTCGGCGACGTCTTCGGCGACATCTTCGGCGGCGGCCGCGGGGGGCAGCGGGTCAACCGCGGCGCCGACCTGCGCTACAACCTTGAGCTGACCCTGGAAGAGGCGGTGGCCGGCGTCTCCAAGCAGATTCGCATCCCCGTCGCCGTCGCCTGCAAGGCCTGCGGCGGCAGCGGCGCGAAGAAGGGCAGCTCCCCCGCCACCTGCTCCACCTGCGGCGGTCACGGCCAGGTGCGAATGCAGCAGGGATTCTTCTCGGTACAACAGACCTGTCCTACCTGCCGCGGTCGTGGCACGGTGATCACCGACCCCTGCCATGTCTGTCACGGCCAGGGACGGGTAGAAGACCAGAAGACCCTGTCGGTAAAGATCCCCCCCGGCGTCGACACCGGCGACCGCATCCGTCTCGCCGGCGAGGGCGAGGCCGGAGAGAACGGCGGCCCCGCCGGCGATCTCTATGTGCAGGTGGCGGTAAAACAGCACCCCATCTTCACCCGCGAAGAGAGTAACCTCTACTGCGACGTTCCCATCAGCTTCGTCACCGCCGCCCTTGGCGGCGAGCTCGAAGTCCCCACCCTCGACGGCAAGATCAAGCTCAAGATCCCGGAAGGGACGCAAAGCGGCAAGATGTTCCGCCTGCGCGGCAAGGGCGTCACCCCGGTGCGCGGCGGCCCCGTCGGCGACCTGCTATGCAAGGTGGTAGTGGAGACACCGGTCAAGCTCACTGATCGGCAAAAGGAGCTGCTGCGCCAGTTCGAAGAAGAGATCGTCGGCGGCGGCGACAAACACAGCCCTCACTCCCACTCGTGGCTGGATGGGGTGAAGAAGTTCTTTTCCGATATGGGCTTGTAGCGGACATTCCGCCTATAGTGGACGCCATAGTCAAGACAGAATCATACCGAGTTTAAGCTGTGCTCCCACTTCATTAGCAGCTGACCGGCGTCCGGCGCTGCCCCGTTGTTGGTGATCGACGAAGCGAGGTATCTCTGCTACTCGAATCGCCATGCCGATCTGCTGCTCGAGATCGTCTCCCGCCGTTATGCAGAGAAATCGACGCTGGTGGGCGGGACGGGGCGCGAGAGCGACTGGTGATGCGTCACGCCGCGGGAGCGGCGTGACGAGGGGGGTTGTATGGGGGCATACCGCGGACCGGCTGAAGCCTCGGCCTCCTGCAAGCGGTCGTATCTTCTCCGGAGTTGAGGCTTGAGTCGTCGTAGGGTGGGTTACGCACGCCATGCACTGGCTTTTTCGGCTTGCACGATGTTGACCCGCACCGTAACCCACCATGCCGCGGTGGGGTTCCGCGAGGCCGGTTGGTGGGTTACGCGGCGCTTCAATGGCGGGGGAAGCCGGAAAGGCCTTCCCGTTTGCGCCGCTAACCCACCCTACGTTGATTGCGCTTGCCGATCCGGCTTGCAGTGTTTAGGCCTCTCGCCAAGGCACAAGGGACGCTAAGGGGGGCGTTCTTTGCGTGCTTGGCGTCTTGGCGAGATTCGCGTTCATGGGAGGATCTCCTGCATCTCGCGGTCGGTCTGTTTCGCGGTCAGCTCGCCGGAGAAGGCCTTTTGCAGGAGGGATTGTTGGAGTTCAGTGAGGGCTGCGAGTTTTTGGTTACACACCTCGACAAGCCGCTCTTTACTCATCCTCAGGTCTTCCAACTTCTCGACGGCTTCTCGCTGAGTTTCTATCGAAGGAAATGGGACTATTATAGAATTCAATGCTTTTTGATTGAGTTTTGGCTGAGCCACACCGCTAACGTATGGTTCCAAAGAAATCGAGTTGAGGTAATACTCAATAAATTTCCGAGACTCAAAGTTCTCGAATCTCAACACATGGGCATGATTATTTACCCACGTTCGTCGGTCCGGCATAGGATGTGCCGAATAAAAAGCCTTGTCGCTCGATCGTCGGCACATCCTATGCAGAACCAAAAACGGTCGGCGTACCCACGAAATGAGGCGCATCATTC
>JAABSM010000013.1 GCA_011390365.1 Gammaproteobacteria bacterium | reverse complement strand
CGGTGAGGCGATGGATATCATCGCCCAGTCGAGCCAGCTGATATGGTTGCCCAGCATCAGCACCGCCCCCTGGCCGGGGATGTTGTCGAAGCCCAGCACCTGGACCCGGTACTGGCCGGCGAAGAGACGGGCGGTGACGAAGCGAATCAGGGACTGGGGCAGTTTGTAGAGGGTGTAGCCGGCGCCGATGACGCCGATGACGGTCAACAGATAAAACAGCCCGACGCTGTCCACTCCCTTGTAGGCGAAGAGCACCGTGATCCCCAGAAAGGTCAGCATGGTGACGTTCTGCACCCAGTTGTTGCCCGCCAGTACCGTGCCCAGGCGGCCCTCCCTGGCGTGGAACTGGATCAGGGCGTTCAGCGGAACGATGAAGAGGCCGCCGGCGGTGCCGATCAGCAGAAAGGCGAGGATCTGCATCGCCACCGAGTCGAGCTGGGGGATGAGGATCAGGGAGACGACGATGCCGATCGCGCCCAATGGGATCACGCCGGTCTCGATGTGATGACGGGAGGCGCGCCCGGCGAGCAGCGAGCCCAGGGCGATGCCGATGCCGGAGCAGGCGAGGATGCCCTGGATCACCACCGTGTTGTCCTCCGCCAGCAGCTCCTTGGCAAGGGCGGGAAAGGAGGCCAGCACCACCTGAGAGATGCCCCAGAATACCGACAGGCCGACGATGGAGAGCCAGATCACCGTGTCGGCGCGAATCGCCCCCAGATTGCTGCGCAGGTAGCGACCGCTGACGTATTCGGCGGGCTCGAAACGGCGGCTGGCGTCACCCGGTTTGGTCGCCACCAGCTTCCAGGTGAACAGGAACTCGACAACCGCGCTGGCCACCAGTACCCAGCCGATGGGGGCGATCAGGGGCAGTAGCTCATGCTCGTTGGCATAGCTCATCCCCTTCAAGAAGCCTTCAAAGAGGATCGAGTAGACGAAGATGCCGGCCAGGATGGCGAGGATGGTCACCGTCTGTACCACCGCGTTGGCCTGGCCGAGCCGGTCCTTGCCCACCAGCTCCTTGATGTAGCCGTACTTGGCTGGCGAGTAGACCGCGCTCTGCACCGCCAGCAGGAAGGTCATGGCGAAGGCGAGGTGGTACCAGCCCATGTAGTAGCAGAGGGTGATGACCAGGGTCAGCGCCACCACCGCGGCGGCGGCAAGGCGCATCACCCGCGGCTTGGCGAAGCGGTCCGAGAGGAAGCCGGCGGGGGAGAAGAGCAGGATGAAGGGCAGCAGGATCAGGCCGTTGACGATGGCGGTGAGGACGATCTGGGTCTGGCCGTCGTGTATCTTGAAGATCGTGTTCTGGATGATGATCTTGTGGCCCAGATCGACGAAGGCGTTGAGAAACAGGATGTAGATGAAGGGCAGGAAGCCCTTGATGCGTAGTAGTCCGCCCATCTTGTGATTGCTCTTGTGTAGGAAAACGTACGCATGAGGTTAGCCTGCTTGGGGGCGGAGTACAACTTTCGGCGCGGGGCTGTGTGGAAAGGGCGAAAATTGTCTGGCAAAACTTAGTGCATTATCTGGTTGCGGGGCTATACTGTAAACGTGTCGTTGAAACTGGGTCACAATTTCCAGCCATGGTTGTGTAAAGATTGGAGAGCGGTTTGTGGTTGTTCCAGGGAGTTCAGGCGCCCTTGGCGGGCGTCGCGAGGTTGGGCGCCGTCATGGCTGGCGGGGTGTCCTCCTGTTATTGCTGGTGTGGATGCCGGCGGCCGTGACCGCGACTCAGCAGGAGGCGCTCGTCGTCTCCCAGGATGCCGCCTGGCCGCCCTTTTCCTACCTCGACGACGCGGGAGAGCCGCGCGGTCTGTTGATCGATTTGTGGCGCGCCATCGGTGAGCGGAGCGGCACCCCGATCCGTTTCCGCCTAGTGGACTGGAACGAGAGCCTGGAGGCGCTCAAGAGCGGCGAGGCGGATCTCCACGGCGGCCTGTTCGAGTCGCTGGAGCGTCGCGAGTATCTCGACTTCAGCAATGAACTGCTACCCCTCGGCGCCTCCCTGTTCGTCTCCTCCTGGATCTCGGTCAGCTCCCTGGAGGAGCTGCCGGATCTTGCCGTGGGCGTAACCAGAGGAGGATACGAGGAGAGTTTTCTGCGCCAGCACTATCCGACGCTGGAGCTGGCGGTATACCCCAACAATCAGCGCATGGTCGAGGCGGCGCTAGCGGGCGAGATTCTCGCCTTCGTCGCCGACTATCCGGTGGGCATGTTCCTGCTCCATCAACTGGATGCCAATGAGGCCTTCCACGGGGTATCGACCCTCTATACCAATACTCTGATGGCGGCTGTGCCCAAGGGGGAGGTCGAGCGGCTTGACTGGATCAATACCGCCCTCGCCGCCCTGGATGGGCATGAGCGGGAACGTATCATCCAGAAGTGGATCGGGCGCGACCGGGTCGTGCCAGACTGGTTTTACCCGTTCGTGGGTTTGCTGGTCGGTTTGTGGCTGGTCGGCGCGCTGGTCGCGTGGTTCGTCCTGCTCAAACGGCAGGTGCGCCAGCGAACGCTGCAACTGGAGCGGGAGATCGCCGAGCGGGAGCAGGCGGAGACGCGAATCCGGGAGTCGGAACGAAGCTATCACGGCCTGTTCAATGCCTTTACCGATTCGGTCTGCATTCACGACGAAAACGGCGAGTTGCTGGAGGTCAACGACGCCACGACCCGCATATTCGGCCATCCCAGGGAGTGGTTTTCCGGCAAGACCCCTTTTGATTGCGCCGCGCGAGGCTGGAATGACGAAGAGGCGCTGCGGGATACCTGGCGGGATGTGTTGGCCGGCGGCCAGGCGCAATTGCTGTTCTGGGGGCGGCGCGCGGATGGCGCCCGTTTTCCCAAGGAGGTGCGCCTCAGCCCCACCCTCTACCGGGGGCGAGCGGCGATCGTCGCCATCGGCCACGATATCTCCGAGCGCTATGGCGCGGAACAGGAGCTGATCGAGAGTCGCAAACGCTTTTTGCGGGTGGTCAGCGAGATGCCGGTGCTGTTCGAGGCCTTTGATGACCGGAATCGAATCCTGTTCTGGAACGACGAGTGCGAGCGGGTGACCGGATACTCCGCGAAGGAGATGATCGGTAATCCGGATGCGGTGGCGCTGCTGCACCCCGACGAAGCGGAGCGGGAACGGGTCATGAACGCCATCGAGAAACAGCAGGGCGACTTTCACAACCTGGAGCTGGATATCACCCGCAAGGATGGCACGCGTCGCACCATCTCCTGGACCAACGTCTCCGACGCCTCGCCCATCCCCGGCTGGGCGACCTGGGCGGTGGGCTACGATGTGACGGAACTGCACGAGAACCGGGCGCGCCTGGAGCACCTCGCCTTTTACGACCCCCTCACCGGCCTCGCCAATCGCCTGATGCTGACCAAGGCCCTGACTCAGGCGATGGCGACGGCGCATCGCCGTGCCAACCTGCTGGCGGTCTGTTACCTGGATCTCGACTGCTTCAAGCCGATCAACGACGGTTACGGGCATGAGGCCGGGGATCAACTGTTGAAGCAGGTGGCGGAGCGGATACGCGCCAATATTCGCACCGAAGACGCGGCGGCCCGATTGGGCGGGGACGAGTTCGTGATCCTGCTGGGGGATCTGGAGGGCGCGGCGGAGTGTTCCGATACCCTGGCGCGACTGCTGGCGGTTCTCGCCGAGCCCTATGCCGTGGACGGCAAGCAGCATCGGGTCAGCGCGAGCATCGGCGTAACCCTCTATCCCGATGATGATGCCAGCGGGGATACCCTGTTGCGACACGCGGACCAGGCGATGTACCGCGCCAAACAACTGGGCCGTAATCGCTATCACTTCTTCGATCTCGCCCAGGACCAGCAGGCGCATCGGCGCAGCGAGCAGCTGGCGCGGCTCGATCAGGCGCTGGGCGAGGGGGAGCTGGAGCTGGAGCTCTACTATCAACCCCAGATCGACATGCGTCGCGGCGAGATCCATGGCGTGGAGGCGCTGGTGCGCTGGCATCACCCCGATGCAGGGCTGTTGCTGCCCGGCGACTTCCTGCCCGCCCTGGAGGGGCACCCGCTCGCCCTCAAGCTTGATCTGCGGGTCTGCGAACTGGCCTTTCGCCAGATCCAGGCATGGCGGGAGCAGGGCATCGAGCTTGGGGTGAGCATCAATCTCTCCGCCCAGACCCTGCGACAACCGGATCTGCTGGAGCGCCTGGATGAACTCTTCGCCCGCTATCCCGGCGTGAAGCCGGAGAATCTCTCCCTGGAGGTGCTGGAGGGCGCCGCCCTGGGCGACATCGCCCAGGTGTCCGGGTTCATCGAGGCCTGCGCCCAGCGCGGCGTCACCTTCGCCATCGACGATTTCGGCGCCGGTTACACCTCCCTCGCCTATTTTCGCCGCCTGCCGGCCAAGGTGCTGAAGATCGACCGCGTTTTCGTAAGCGGCATGCTGGAAAACGAGGAGGACATGCATATCGTCCAGGGCATCGTCGGACTCGCCAGGACCTTTGAACGCATGGTCATCGCCGAAGGGGTGGAGAGCCCCATGCACGGGGCGGTGTTGTTGCAAATGGGCTGCGACCTGGCCCAGGGCTATGGCCTGGCCGAGCCGATGCCGGCGGAGACCCTGCCGGCCTGGCTGGAGGGCTTTCATCCCCACCCGATCTGGTCGCGCAGCGCGATGCTGCGCCTGTCGCGGGAGGATATGGCGCTGCTCACCGCGGAGACCGAGCACCGGCGCTGGGTGGAGCAGGTGCGACGCTGGCTGGTGGAGGGGGAGGATGAGAGCCAGAGGCCCGCGCTCGCCCTTCGGGAATGCGGCTTCGGGCGCTGGTATCACGGCGCCCGCGGCGACCGTTATGGCGGCCTCGAGGCCTATCGCCAGCTGGGCGAGGTCCATCTACGGGTGCATCAACTGGCCGAGCGTCTGATCCACGCCGCCCCGCTTACGCCGGAAGCGCAGGCGAGCGGCTTGCAGGAGCTCTCCGCGGCGCGGGACGAGCTGCTGGGCTGGCTGCATCGCCTCCAGGCCGAGGTGATGGAAAGCTAATACAGCCGCGCATGGGTTGTCCGGGTATGATAGATTTGGCGGGAGAGTGGAGTCCACGCCTTGGCGTGTGAGGATCAAACGCCGTTGAGCGAGGAGGCCGGACTGAAGTCCGGCCTCCTTCGCTTGTCATGGTTATACCGCTCCCGCGGGGCAATCCAAGTCTCTCATCGAGGCACGCAACATACGCAGAAATCCCCCTCCGTGATCTCCGTGGCTGCGTGAGAGGTCTTATGAAAGCTTTGGCTAAGGGCGTTTTTTCCAGCTTCGGGACTTGGGCTTGAAACCCGCCGGTTTGGTCGAGATCCAGGCCGCGAATCGGTGGATCTCCGGCTGCTCAAGCAAGGCCTCGCGGGTATTGTAATGGTCGGCCAGTTGCTTTTCCGAAAGGATGGCATGAATCTGGTTGTGGCAGGGGCGGCACGCCATCAGGATGCGCTGGTGCAACGCGTCGCCGGTGAAGCGCTTGCGGGTCTTGCGGTTGCGGTGGCGGGTGCGGGGGATCAGGTGATGGCGGGTGAGGGGCAGGCGGCGTCCGCACAGCTCACAGATGCCTTCCCGGGCATCCTGGTCGGCGGCGGGGTCCTCAGTGGCCCCGCTCATGAAGCGGTTCAGGGGCGTGGTGCGCCATATGCAGATGGTCGAGCAGGGCCTCGCTCTCCAGTTCCTGGAGCAACTCCAGCACGATCGCCGATTGGCGGGTGAGTTGCCGCAACAGGCCCACCAGCTCGTTGCGCGGAATGCCCCGATTCGCCGCTTCAAGCAGCTGCTCTCCCAGCTCATGCAGGCGGAAGTGGGGCGTCTCCAGCTCCGCGAACAGCGGGTGATCCCGAAACTCCTGCCCCGGGCCGTAGTACCAGCGCCCCAGTCGGCATTTATGGGGATCCAGCTCCGGGGTATGGGTGCGGATGGGCTGATCGCGGGTCTCGCCCTTGAAGGCGATGGCGATCACCTCGGCGATCAACGCCTGACGCCAGTGGATGTGATCGAGGGTGGCCATGTGGATGAGGCCGGTGGGCAGTCCCGACCAGCGCTGATCCTTGCCGAGTATCGCCAGGTACTGCTCCAGCGGCAGCGGCGAGGCGAGCCAGAAGCCCTGGGCGTGGGTGCATCCAGAGTTGAGCAGGAAGTCATACAGCGCCGAGGTCTCGATCCCTTCGGCGACGATGCGCATGCCCAGCTGATGGGCCATGCGAATGCTCGCCTGGACGATGGTGGTGGCCTTCTCGGAGCCGCTCATGCGCCGAATCAGCCCCTGGTCGAGCTTCACGCAATCAAAGGGCCACTGGCTAAGGGTGTCGATCGAGGCGTATCCTGTGCCATAGTCGTCCATGCCCAGGGAGACCCCAAGCTCCACCAGGCTGCGCAGGTTTTCCCGCAATTCGGGGTTGTCCCAATGCAGCACCGAGTCCTCCGTCAGCTCCACCTCGAGGCGGGCCGGATCGAGCTGGTGATGGGTGATGGCGTCGCGAATGGCGTCGACCATGGCGGAGTCGCGAAAATCCTGGGCGGAGAGGTTGAAGGAGGTGGAGATCTCGTCGCGATAGTCGTGGATGATCAGCAGATCCTCCACCAGCCGCGGAAACATGCCTAGCGAGAGTTGGGTGATGAATCCGCTCGATTCCGCCAGCGGAATGAAATTGCAGGGCAGGATCACTTCGCCGTCGGGGCGGACCCAGCGCATCAGCGCCTCGCTGCCGCAGATCTTGCCATTGATCAGCGAGATCTTTGGCTGATAATAGTAGGTCAGCTCGCCGCCGTGCAGGGCCCGCGCGAGGGCGGCCTCATCGATCGACGTTGAGGGGCTCGGCGGCGGCGAACGGGGATCTTTCGGGTTTGACATGGGGTCCAATAGTAGGCCAGTTCGAAAAATTATCCAAATTGATTCCATGCCTGATTCCTCAAATTCCGTGATTGGGGCAGCGGCGCTGCTCCACGAGGTGCGCACCCTGCTTGAAGAGTTGCGTGGCGGCGAGGCCTTGCCCGAGCCGCGCCTGGACAGCGACCTGGAGGAGGAGCTGGGGCTGGATAGTCTCTCCCGGGTCGAACTGGTGGTGCGGCTGGAGCGGCGCTTCGGTCGGGTCTTGCCGGAGTCCCTCGCCGCCGCCGCCGCGAGCCCCGGCGATCTGCTGGCGGCATTGCAGGCCGGCGACGAGGCGCAGGCGCCGCCCCAGATCCCCGGGACGGGCCCGGCCGCCCCCGAAGGGGCGGAGCCGCCGCTGGCGGCGGAGACCCTTAACGACGTGCTGCTGCACCATGCCAAGCGCAATGGCGAGCGGGTGCACGTCCATCTCCATGATGCCTATGGCGGCTATCAGTCTCTCAGCTACGCCGATCTGTACGGCGATGCCATGAGTTACGCGGCGGGTCTGCTGGAGCAGGGGATGGCCCAGGGCGAGCCGGTGGCGATCATGCTGCCCACCGGGCGTCAGTACCTCGGGGTCTTCTGGGGGGCGCTGCTCGCCGGCGGCGCGCCGCTGCCCATCTATCCGCCGTTGCGGCCGTCCCAGATCGAGGAGCACCTGCGCCGCCACGCGGCGATCCTGGATAACGCGGGGGCGGGGTTGCTGGTGACCTCGCCCGAGGCATTGGCGCCGGCGCGCCTGTTACGCATGGCCGTGCCGACACTGCGGCGGGCGGTGACGCCGACGCGCCTCGCCTGCGACAGGCCGTTGCGGGTGCGCCCGCAACTCCGGGGCGAGGATCTGGCGCTGCTGCAATACACCTCCGGCAGTACCGGCTCGCCCAAGGGGGTGATGCTCAGCCACGCCGACCTGCTGGCCAACATCCGCGCCATGGGCGAGGCGATCGGGGCGGGGCCGCGGGACGTCTTCGTCAGCTGGTTGCCCCTCTATCACGACATGGGCCTGATCGGGGCCTGGTTGGGCAGCCTCTATTTCGCCTCGACGCTGGTGCTGATGTCGCCGCTGACCTTCCTCGCCCGACCGGAGCGCTGGCTGCGGGCGATCTCCCAACATCGCGGGACCCTCGCGGGGGCGCCCAATTTCGCCTACGATCTGTGTACCCGTCGCATCGATGACGCGACATTGGCGGAGCTGGATCTCTCCAGCTGGCGCTTCGCCTTCAACGGCGCCGAGCCGGTCAGCGCCGAGACCATGGTGTCCTTCGCCGAACGTTTCGCCTCCGCCGGTTTCGCGGCGACGGCGCTGGCGCCGGTGTATGGATTGGCGGAGGCGGCGGTGGGGTTGGCCTTTCCGCCGCCGGGGCGGGGCCTGTGCGTTGACCGGGTCGAGCGGGATCCGCTCATGGGGCAGGGGTTCGCCCAACCATGCGCAGCGGAGGCTGGGGCTGCGTCGTGGATGGCGATCCCCGCCTGCGGCAAGGCCTTGCCGGGATATCAATTGCGCATCGTCGATGGGGCGGGAGAGACGCTCGACGATCGCCGGCAGGGGCGGGTGCAGTTTCGCGGCCCCTCCGCCACCGCCGGCTATTACCGCAATCCGGTGGCGACGGCGGCGTTGATCACGGCGGATGGCTGGCGGGACAGCGGCGACCTGGGCTATCTGGTGCAAGGAGAGCTCTATCTCACCGGACGCGCCAAGGACATGATCATTCGCGCCGGGCGCAACCTCTATCCGGCGGAGATCGAGGAGGCGGTGGGCGAGATCGAGGGGGTGCGCAAGGGCTGCGTGGCGGCCTTCGGCGTCCAATCGGAGCAAGCGGGGGAGCGCCTGATCGTGGCGGCGGAGAGTCGCCGCGCGGGGGCGCGGGCCGAGAAACTGTTCGCGCCGATCCAGGGCCGGGTCATTGAGCGGATTGGCGTCGCCCCCGACGAGATCCTGCTGTTGCCGCCCGGGGCGGTGCTCAAGACCTCCAGCGGCAAGATTCGTCGCGCCGCCTGTCGCGAGTTGTATCTGGAGGGCAAGCTGGGCAAGGGCCACAAGCCGCCCTGGCGGCAGTTCCTGAGCGTCGCCATGGGTGGGCTGGCGGGGCTGCCGCGGAGGGGCTGGCGGGCGGCGCGGGCGTGGCTGGTGGCGGGGCGGGGCTGGATGTTGCTGGTCCTGCTCGCGATCCCGGTATGGCTGGCGGTGGCCCTGCTGCCTGATGTGGCGAGACGCTGGCGGGTGGCGGCGGCGGCTTCACGATGGCTGGCCAGGCTTACCCTCACCCCACTGACCCTTGAGGGGCGGCGACACGCCATGATCGAGGGTCCCTGCGTGCTGGTCGCCAACCATCGCAGCTATCTCGACGGCCTGGCGCTGATCGCGGTGCTGCCCGGTCGCTGGCGCTTCGTGGCCAAACGCGAGCTCGCCTCCCAAGCCATCGCCGGTCGCTTCCTGAGGCGCATGGGGGTGTTGTTCGTGGAGCGCTTCGATCGTCGCGACAGCGGTCGCGACGCGGATGAGTTGACACGCGCGGCGGCCGAGATGCCGCCCCTGGCGGTATTCCCGGAGGGGACCTTCGTGCGCGGCGGCGGGCTGTTGCCGTTTCGGCTGGGGGCCTTCGTCGCCGCCGTCGAGGCGGGTGTACCGGTGCTGCCGGTCGCCATCCGCGGTACGGATGAGATCCTGCCGGCCGAGAGCTGGCGACCCGCCCGCGGCGAGATCAGGATTCGCGTAGGTGAGCCGATTCAGCCTGCCGGCGGGGACTGGCGGGCGGCGGTGGCGCTGAGGGACCAGGCGCGTCAGGCGCTGGAGGAGATGCTGCGCGATTAGTGTGGTCGCGCCAAGGTAATCATCAGGTCTCTCACGGCGCCACGGAGACCGCGGATAAGGTGTTCTCCGTGGCGCCGTGAGAGACGCTCGATGATGGCGGCGTCATGCCCTCCCAACCTTCAGACGCTGAACGAGGAGCCGCAGCCGCAGGTGGTGGAGGCGTTGGGGTTGCGGATCACGAACTGGGCGCCTTGCAGCCCCTCGCTGTAGTCCACTTCCGCGCCCATCAGGTACTGCATGCTCATGGGGTCGATCAGCAGGGTCACGCCGTCGGTGACCACTCGGGAGTCGCCATCCTTCTCGTCTTCGTCAAAGGTGAAACCGTATTGAAAGCCGGAGCAGCCGCCGCCCTGGATGTAGATGCGCAGCTTGAGGTCCGGGTTGCCCTCCTCTTCGATGAGACCGGCCACCTTCTTGGCGGCGGCGGAGGTAAAGTTCAGCGGTGGGGCTTCGTTTTCGGTAGTCATGATGTTTCCTGTGGTGGTGTCGTTGGGCCGAAGGTGGGTACCTGTCGCCTATTATCTAATTCCTAGAGATTTAGTCAACTATCGCCTTGGCGAGAGATCTCCGGGGTTGGCATGACCCGGAATACCCCTGCCTGGCGCCACCAGGGTCCGCGCGGCGCGAGGGCTACTCCAGCTCGGTGGTCTCCATCTCCTTGTATCCCAGCATTTTGGGCGAGTCTTCGTCGGTCTTGATCATCTGGCCGTTGACCTCGGCCCCCATGGCCATCTCCAGCATGGTGTAGTAGACGGTGCCGTGGATGCGGGCATCGGAGGCGAGCTCGACCCGCTGGCTGGCGTAGATGTCGCCATCCACGGTGCCGTTGATGATCATGTTGGGGACCCGGACCTCGCCTTCAATATTGCCGTTCTCGCTGACAATCAGGGCCGACTGGCCGTCCTGCTCGGCGGTGACGTTGCCCTTGATGTGGCCATCCACATGCAGCCCGCCGGAAAAGTGCATGTCCCCGGTGATTTCGGTGCCTACGCCAATGACGGTGGTGATCTTCGGCGCCTTGAATTTCTTTGCGCGGTTCATAAACAACCCCATGGTTCTGTTTCCGTTGCGATTGGTGGTTCGTTGCGATTGGCGCAGCTCGACTAGTACAGCACCCGCTAAATAAGCAATAACACTATTTGTATAAAAATCAATACCCTGTGCTCCGCATTATTCATGGTCACTTGGCGGGTGCTGCACTAGTCGCTGACGACCCAATCGTATTCCTTGGTCAGCCCTTTGAGTTTTTCGTTATCCGGTTCGAGTTCGACGATAAGGTTGGCGGCCTTGAAGCCCTCGGGCAGTCTGATGATCCCTTCCACGTCCTGAAAGTGCTTGAAACCCATCTTCAGGCTCTCCCGCTGGTCCGGGTCGATCTCCGCCAGTTCCAGGGTGGCGGCCTCGTCGCCCTGCTTGCCGGAGAGACGGATGTAGATCAGCCCTTTCAGGTGATCATTTTCGCCCAGGGTTTGAGTGATGGTGAAGCGGTAGTGATAGTTGTCCTCGCCGGTGGTCCTGGCGATGCGAAAGCTGCGAATGCGCAGCCCCTCCTGTTGGTCGTCCTTGGAGACCATGCCGCGCAGGAAGATCAGCTCCTCTTCCAGCTTCAGGCGATCATCCTGGGTGGCGCTGATCTCCTCCTTGAGGCGCTGAAGGGCGGATTTGTCGATCTGCACCGAGCGCTCCAGGGCGACGATGCGTTGCTGCATCGTCGTCTGCTCCTCATTCAGGCGTTCGATACGGCGGTCCCGGCTCTCGATCTCATTGCGCAACGAGCCGATGATGCTGTCCGCCTGATAGCGCTGGTACTCATCGTGGGCGAACCAGCCGCCAACGGTTCCGATGGCGATGGCGATCAACGTCCAGAGCAGGAGGCCGGCGGGGCCCTTGCGGCGATCGATGACGGGTGTCTTGAAGGTGTTCTTGTCCATCAGCGGCTTTGCATGGCGGTGTTTCCGGGCGACTTCATCATTCTTAGGGTAACAGGGCGACGCCTTGCAGGCCGGCGGTCTCATCGAGTCCGAACATCAGGTTCATGTTCTGGACCGCCTGTCCGGCGGCGCCCTTGACAAGATTGTCGATCACCGACAGCACCACCACGGTGTCGCCGCCGAGGGGGCGATGAATGGCGATGCGGCAGTGGTTGACTCCCTTCACGGTGCGCGTCTCCGGGTGCGAGCCGGCAGGCAGTACGTCGACGAAGGGCTCATTGGCATAGCGCTCCTGGTAGAGCGTCTGTAGATCGTATTCGCCAGCGATGGTTCCATACAGGGTGGCGTGGATGCCGCGAATCATGGGCAGCAGGTGGGGTACGAAGGTGAGTCCCACCGATTTCCCGGTGACGCGCTCCAGGTTGTGGCGGATCTCCGGCTGGTGGCGATGGCCATGGACGTTGTAGGCCTTGAAGCTCTCGCCGGATTCACCCATCAGGGTCGGGACCGCGGCCTTGCGGCCGGCGCCGCTGACGCCCGACTTGGTGTCGGCGATCAGGTGCTCCAGGTCGATCAGTCCCTGCTCGACCAGCGGCAGCCAGCCCAGGGTCACCGCGGTGGGGTAGCAGCCGGGGTTGGCGACCAGCCGCGCGTCCTTCACCTGGTCGCGATAGATCTCGGGGAGGCCGTAGACCGCCTCTGCGAGCAACTCGGGGCAGGCGTGCTCCATGCCGTACCATTGCCGCCATAGCGCGGCGTCCTTGAGGCGAAAGTCGGCGGCGAGATCGATCACCTTCACCCCCTTCTCCAGTAGTTGCGGTACCTGCCGCATCGCCGTGCCGTTGGGGGTGGCGAAGAATACCAGGTCGCACTCCGCCATGCGCGCCGGGTCTGGCTCGCTGAAGGCGAGATCGATGTGCCCGCGCAGATTGGGGAACATCTCCGCGACCGCGTTCCCCGCCTCGCCGCGGGAGGTGATCATGGCCAACTCCGCGTGCGGGTGCATGGCCAGTATTCTGAGGAGCTCTACGCCGGTGTATCCGGTGCCCCCGACAATGCCGATTCGAATCATTTCCAGTCCTTACTGCTCTGCTACTCAGGTTGGGTCCAGTCAGGATCAACCCATGAAGATGGCACAGCTTGCCCCAGCCTGCAAGGCGTGATTTGAAAACCGTCGCCAGGCGGAGGCGGAGCGCCATCGGGCGCGTCATCATAAGCTGGAGAGGGCGAAAGCGAAAGCCGAAATCATTGGTATAATACGTTATACTGTCCGTTCGATCCTTTGTCCGCGGGGCGTGAGCCCGCGCCGAGATGCGTGACGAAGGCATGTTTCGCCCCAGCCGATTCTCTCGTGGTTCTATGCGCAAGCACCTGCGTCGTTCTCGTCGCAAGCTCTTTTCCGTCAAGGCCTGGAAGGTACGCCTGGTGTTCTGGGTCGGCGCCGTGCTGGTCGGCGGAATATGCGCCCTGTTCGCGGTGTTGAGCGAGCAGGCTGACCACTTCTTTCGTCAAACCGTCGCCGCCAATCCCCTGGTACCATTGGTCGTTACGCCGCTCGGCCTGATGCTGCTGGTGTGGCTGACGCGGCGGGTATTCGCGGGCGCCCAGGGCAGCGGCATCCCCCAGGCGATCGCGGCGCTGGAGATGCGAGGCAAGGCGAGCGTACTTTCGATGCGGATCGCCATCGGCAAGGTGTTGCTGACGGTGCTCGGGCTGGCCTGCGGCGGCTCCATCGGACGCGAGGGGCCCTCGGTGCATGTCGGCGCGTCGGTCATGTTCGCGCTTGGTCGCTACGCCCGCTTTCCCGCTCATTACATGGAGCGAGGCCTGATCCTGGCCGGATCGGCGGCGGGCATCGCGGCGGCCTTCAACACGCCGCTGGCGGGGGTGGTCTTCGCCATTGAGGAGATGAGCAAGTCCTTCGAGCAGCGTACCAGCGGCATTGTCATTACCGCGGTGGTGCTGGCGGGTCTGGTCGCCTTGATGGTCCTTGGCCAATACCACTATTTCGGCGCCTCCGATGCGCGCATGCCGGGACAACTGGCGGCCTGGTCGGCGGTGATGGTGTGCGGCGTGGTCGGCGGGGCGTTGGGCGGGTTGTTCGCATTGGCCATGATTCACGGCACCCGCCGGCTGGCGCCGGTGATGCGTGCCCGCCCCTACAGCCTGGCCGGGGCTTGTGGTCTGGCTGTGGCGCTTATCGGCCTGGTGAGCGGCTATCAGACCAGCGGTACCGGCTACCAGATGGCGCAGTCGATGATCGATGGAAGCGCCGATTTCGATCCCTGGCTGCCGTTTCTGAAGATGGGCGCGACCCTGGCCTCCTATCTGAGCGGGATTCCGGGGGGCATCTTTGCGCCCTCTCTGGCCGCTGGCGCTGGCGTCGGCGCCGATCTCCACTACTGGCTGCCGGTGGCGCCGGCCGCGGTGATGATTCTGCTCGGCATGACCGGCTACTTTTCGGGGGTGGTGCAGGCCCCGATCACCGCCTTCGTGATCGTCATGGAGATGACCAATAACCACGCCATGCTGCTGGCGCTGATGGCGACCTCCTTCATCGCCTACGGCACCTCCCACCTGATCTGTCCGCGACCGTTATACTACAGCCTTGCACAGGCCTTTCTTGAAACCAGTCCGGACGGCTCGAAGCCGACCGGCGGGAGGGACGATAAATGATGAGTTACAAGATTGCGGTTACCCTGCACCTGTTGGCGAGCGTCATATGGGTGGGCGGGATGTTCTTTGCCCACATGGCGTTGCGCCCGGCGGCCCAGACGCTCCTCGAACCGCCGCAGCGCCTGCCACTGCTGAAGGGGGTGCTGGACCGCTTCTTCCTGTGGGTATGGGCGGCGATCATCACCATCCTGGTTAGCGGTTACTGGATCTTTTTCGACGTCATGTCGGCCAAGGCGGCGATCTATGTCCACGTCATGCAGCTGATCGGGCTGGTGATGATCGCCCTCTTCAGCTACCTCTGGTTCGTGCCCTACCGCAACATGGGGCGCGCCTTGGCGTCAAACGATCTGCCCGCAGCCGGGGCGGCGATGGCGGTGATTCGGCGCGTTATCGGTATCAATCTGGTGCTGGGCGTCATCGAGTTGGTGCTCGGCGCCGCACGCCCCTTCTAGTGCCGCTGCGCGGCAACTGTCCGTGTATTATCAAATCCATGGTAAGCGCTTACGAAAGCGCGGGGCGCGAGGAGAAGTCTTCCTCGGTAAGCTCCGCGCCTCCGTGAGAGATCTTGTAAAAACTTTGCCGCGGATGTTTTCGGGTTATGGATGCGGCATCTGTTTGGAGTACAGCCCTGGGGCTGCACGATACCCCTTCACACGCCAAGGCGTATACAATGTCATTCCGTGAGCGGCACGCCAGGTTTCCGCCCTTGCCTTCCCTCGGCCGGTCGGGAGTTGAACTCCCGACCGGAACGTTTGGCGGCGGTTTGCCCATTGGGGGTACCATGCGTGCAGTGAGAGCCAAACGTTCCGGTCGCGGGTGCAACCCGCGGCCGACGTGGGCTCAGGCCAGCCGGTGCGTCGGGCAGCTTGAGCTGCCAAGACTTGGGTTCCCAAGCTGGAGCTTGGGAACCAGCGGAGACACAACGAGCACCGAGGTACTGGAGCCGGTTTACGCGTATTTCTCGGTGTGCTCCGTGCCCTCTGTGGTGTATTCTTTTTTGGTTCCTTCCCAATAATCGAAGATGGACCCGGCAAGCGGACTGCGCGTCTATCTGGTCGGCGGCGCCCTGCGGGATGAACTGCTGGGCTTGCCGGTGCGCGAGCGGGACTGGGTGGTGGTGGGGGCGACCCGGGAGGCGATGCTGAGCCGCGGCTTTCGCGCCGCCGACAGCGACTTTCCGGTCTATCTCCACCCCGAGACCGGCGAGGAGTATGCCCTGGCCCGGCGTGAGCGCAAGCAGGGGGCGGGATATCGCGGCTTCGTGGTGGACGCCGATACCGAGGTGACCCTGGAGGAGGATCTTGCGCGCCGGGATCTGACCATCAACGCCATGGCGCGGGGCGCGGATGGGGCGATCATCGATCCCTTTGGCGGCCAGGAGGATCTGGAGCAGGGATTGCTACGTCATGTTACCCCCGCCTTCGTCGAGGATCCGCTGCGCATGGCGCGCATCGCCCGTTTCGCGGCCCGCCTCGGGCGCTGGGGGTTTCGCGTCGCCCATGGCACCCATGGCCTGCTCAAGAAGATGGCGGAGGGCGACGACCTGGACGAATTGACCCGGGAGCGGCTGTGGCGGGAGACCCGGGGCGCGCTGGTGGCGGAGCAGCCATGGCGGTACTTTGAGGTGCTTCAGCGATGCGGCGGCCTGGCGCGGTGGATGCCGGAGATCAGCGCGGCGATGGACGCTCCCGGCGCCGGCCACGGCGGCGGTGGGGAGGAGATCTCGCGCATTTTGCAGCGGGCGGCGCGACGATCGTCACGGCCCGAGGTACGTTTCGCCGCCCTGCTTGGCGCGGTTTTGCCCGCCGCGGCGATCTCTCGCTGGTGCGAGGGCTATCGCTGTCAACGGGGCTATCACGACATGGCCCGACGGCTGGCCGAGAATCTGGGGGACTTTACCGCCGCCGCGGAAGGGGGTGGCGAGGCGCTCTATCGCCTGATCGCCAATCTTCGCTGCGAGCGCGATCCCGGGAATTGCGACGACTATTGCGCCGCCGCGGGGGCGATTCAGCCGCAGTGGCGGGAGCGGGCCGCGGCCAACCTGGAGACCGCGCTTACCGCGTGGCGTTCGGTTCGCCCCGCCGAGTTGCAGGGGCAGGGTCTGCAAGGTCGAGAGCTGGGGGAGGCGCTGGCTCGACGGCGGCGCGAAGCCATCGATGCCGCCTTGGGTGCGGCCTCGGCATAACCTGGTTTTTTCATTTGTCGATTTACTGAAACTACGCAATACGCGAAGCACGCGAAAGGCGTGGGTTGGCGCGCCCGGATATCCATGCTTGTTTTGCGCCGGTCGTGTATTTCGTGGTTTCCAATGAATACGTAGTAGTACTCCATACCGTGATTGCATGCGCTGCATTCACTTGGGTTACGTGTGTTCAAAGAAGCGGCCCGGCGAGGCGGGCTACGCCCATCAGCAGGCTCTCCCCGAATCCCCATTGAATCTCTTCGGGCCGTGAAAAGCGTCGGGATTGACGGTCAAGTCCCTCGAAGGTGGCGAGGAGTTCCTGCACGGGTTGCGCATCGAAGAGCAAGACGCCGGCCTCGAAGTTCAGTTTGAAGCTGCGTTCATCCATGTTGGCGGAGCCGATCAGCGCCCACTCGCCGTCGATGATCACCAGCTTCGAGTGGAGCATGCCGTAGCCGTATTCGCTGATGATCGCGCCGGCGGCGCAGATCTCCTTGTAAAAACTGCGCCCAGCCCATAGCGAGAGGTGGTGGTCGCTGCGCGAAGGGACCAGCAGGCGTACCCTTACGCCGCGATAGGCGGCGGCGCGCAGCGCCACCATCAACGGTTCGTCTGGGATAAAGTAGGGGGTGCTGACGCAGATCTCGCGTTGGGCCTGGCTGAACAGAAAATGGATCACCAGCTGGATGATCTGGGCCTGATGGTCCGGGCCGGAGGGGACCAGTTGCACCAGCCGATGGCCGCGGTCCGTGGGCGGGGGATAGAAACGCTCTGCATTCAAGCCGCGACCGCTGGCGTAGTGCCAGTCTTCGAGAAAGATCTCCTGAAGCTCGGCGACGATGGGGCCGCGGAGGGTGAGTTGGGTATCCTGCCAGATGCCCAGGGTCTGGTCGATGCCGGCGTATTCGTCGCCGATGTTCTGGCTGCCGGTCATCGCCACCTCGCCATCCACCACCACCACCTTGCGGTGGTTGCGAAAGTTCATGCGCCAGCGCCCGCGCCAGGGGATGATGGGCATGAACCAGCTGATCTCCACCCCGGCCGTGCGCAGCTCCCGGAACAGTTTGGGCGAGGCGGGCCAACTGCCGATGAAGTCCAGCAACAACCTGACCTCCACCCCTTGGGAGGCCTTTTGCCACAGGATGGCGGCGATGCGGCGTCCGGTGGTGTCGGCGCGAAAGAGATAGAACTCCAGGTGGATATGGTCTCGCGCCTGCTCAAGGATCTCCGCCAGCGCATCGAAGGCCTGGTCGCCCTGCTGGTGAATGCGGACATGGTTGCCGCCGGAGGGGGCGTGGTGGGTGAGTCTCTCGACGAGACGGGCGTTGGCGAGCATGGTGGGGGTGAGGCGTCTGGCGTCATCGGCGGCGAGGGGGTGGTAGTGGTGTTCTCCGCCCGCCAGATAGGCCTTCTTGCGGCGCCGACGCTGGCGGATGCGTCTCAGCCTGGGTTCGCCGACCAGCACGAACAGCAGCACGCCGAAGGCTTGCAGCACCAGAAAGGCGAGCAGCCAGGCCAGCATCGCCCGCGGCTCACGGGGATTGCGCAGCACCCAGACGCTGGCGATCAGGGTGATCGCCAGGTTGGCGAACAGCAGCAGGTCGACAAGAGAGGGTAGGGTAATCGCCATCATCTGAAGGCCGTGTCAGAAGATCTCCATGCTGTCCGGGGCGTCCCGGGGCCGGGATTCGGCGGCAGACGGCACTTCCGGAGTGGCTTCCAGGGGCTCGCTGGATAGCGGGGTGCGCACGCCGGATTGCTCGCTGGGGACCTGATCGGCGGGAAAGACCTCGAAGGTGGCGTCAGGCTGTCCCGGATAGGCGCGTTTGCCGCTGTGGGGGTCGATACGCACCTGAAGAATCCCCTCGGGCATGCGCAGGGGGGCTTCGGGAACGTCGGCGAGGGCGGTCTCCATGAAGTAGATCCAGGCAGGCAGCGCGGCGCGACCGCCGACTTCCCCGCGTCCCAGCTGGTCATTGCTGTCGAGCCCCACCCATACGTTGGCGACCAGACTGGGATGGAAGCCGTTGAACCAGGCGTCACGCTGGTCGTTGGTGGTGCCGGTCTTGCCGGCTAGGTCATCGCGCCCCAGCGAGCGGGCGCGGGTGGCGGTGCCGGCCCGAACCACGTCCCGCAGCATGGAGTTCATCAGGTAGTGGTTGTGGGCGTCGATGACCCTCGGCGCGGCGCGGGAGAGGGGTGGTAGCGGCTCTGGCGGTATCTCTGCCATGCAGGAGGGGCAGACCTGGAGGGGGCGGGCCTGATAGACCAGTTCTCCCTGAGAGTCTTTTATGGTTTCAATGAAATAGGGCTCGACCCGGTAGCCGCCGTTGGCCAGTACCGCATAGGCGCGGGACATCTCCAGCGGCGAGACCACCGCCGAGCCCAGTGCCAACGACAGGTTGTGGGGGAGTTCCTCCGGATCGAACCCGAAGCGGGCGGCGTGGGCAAGGACGTTGTCGACGCCAAGGCTGCGCAGCAGCCGAATCGAGACCAGGTTGCGGGATTTGACCAGGGCGACGCGCAGCCGGGTGGGGCCGAAGAACTTGCCGCTGTAGTTCTCGGGACGCCACTCGTCTTCCAGGCTGACATCGTCGAACACCACCGGGGCGTCGTTGATCAGGCTCGCCGGGTGGTAGCCGCGGGCCAAGGCCGCCGAGTAGACGATCGCCTTGAAGCCGGAGCCGGGTTGGCGTTTGGCCTGGATGGCGCGGTTGAACTTGCTGTTGTAGTAATCGTAGCCGCCCACCAGGGCGCGAATCCCGCCGTTTTGGGGATCCAGGGCGACCATCGCGCCCTCCGCTTCCGGGACCTGGGAGAGCTCCCAGGCGGTAGCGGTCGTGTCGGCGTCGTCGCCCTCCGGCCCCTCGATCAGGATTTCACGCAGTCGCACGATGTCGCCGACCGCAACGATATCCCCGGCTCTTTTCGGGGCGCTGCCCCGAGCATTGCGGTTGATGAACGGCCGCGCCCAGTTCATCTGCTCCCACTCGACGACGACATCGCTGCCGTCACCGAGACGGGCGGAAAAGCGCTTTTCATCCACCTTGACGACGACCGCGGGCAACAGGTCCGCCACCGGGGGGTAATCCGCCGGAAGTCTCGGCCCCGCGTCCCCTTCCGCCGCCTGTGTCAGGTCCGCCTTGCCCTCGGGGCCGCGATAACCGTGACGATGGTCGTATTCGAGCAACGCGCGGCGCACCGCGTCGTCGGCGGCGGGTTGCAGTACCGGATCGATGGTGGTGATTACGCTGTAGCCGCCGGTATAGGCCTCCTCCTCGCCGAACCGCTCGACCATGTAGTTGCGCACCATCTCGCCGACGTAGGGGGTCTTGACCTCGATGCGGGAGTGCTTGAGTTGGGCGGTTACTCCCCTCTCCTTGGCCTGTTGATGTTCTTCGGGGGTGATGAAGCCCAGTTTGTTCATTCTGCCGAGGACATAGTCGCGCCGTTGCAGGGCGCGTTCGGGGTTGGTTATCGGGTTGAACGCCGAAGGGGCCTTGGGGAGGCCGGCGATCATCGCGATCTGGGCGAGGTCGAGTTCGCCCAGGTCCTTGCCATAATAGACCTGCGCCGCGGCGCCGACGCCATAGGCGCGATGGCCCATGAAGATCTTGTTGAGGTAGAGTTCGAGGATCTCCTCCTTGCTGAGTTCGCTCTCGATGCGAAAGGAGAGGATGATCTCCTTGAGCTTGCGTTCGTAGGTCTTCTCCAGAGAGAGAAAGAGGTTGCGCGCCACCTGCATGGTGATGGTGCTGCCGCCGCGGGTTCGCTCGCCGGTGGAGACCACTTCGAAGACCGCAGCCAGCAGGCCCTGATAGTCTACGCCGTGGTGTTCGAAATAACGATCGTCTTCCGCGGCGAGGAACGCCTGGATCATCCGCTCCGGCAGTTCCTGGTAGCGGACCGGCACCCTGCGTTTCTCGCCGAACTCCTGAATCAGCTGGCCGTCGCGAGTGTAGACGCGCAGGGGAACCTGGAACCGGATCTCGCGAATCCCGTCGATGGAGGGAATCTGGGGGGCGAAGTAGAAGTATCCCGCGGAAATCGCAAGAATTCCGATGACGCCCAGAAGCGCCCCTGCCTTGAGCAGTCGAATGATCCATTTCATTTTATATTACAATTGGTTAGCTTCTGACGAAAGGGTTTGTGGAAACCATTGGTGACACCTCGGAGGATTATATCAGGTTTGACTCCGCGATTTTTTGTCTGATGACTTCACAAAATTTTTATTTACTGCTATATAGTTAAGCTGTATTCTTAAAGCTGAGTGTGCGAAGAGTATCGGATTAACACCACAAGGAATGAGCGGATAAACATATGTTGCCCTTCCTAAAACGAAAGAATCCTCCTTTATTGGGGCTGGATGTTAGCTCGACATCGGTGAAGTTGCTGGAGTTGAGTCGGTCCGGCGGGGCCAAGCCCCGCTACAGGGTGGAGTGCTATGCCGTGGAGCCGCTCAAGGCCAATGCGGTGGTGGAAAAGAATATCGCCGACATCGATGCGGTCGCGGAGGCGCTCAAGAACGTGGTGCGCCGATCGGGCACCAAGGCCAAGCATGCGGCGGTGGCCGTCTCCGGATCGGCGGTGATCACCAAGGTGATTACCATGGCGGCGGAGTTGACGGATCGCCAACTGGAAGAGCAGATCATGCTCGAGGCGGATCAGTACATCCCCTACTCCCTGGACGAGGTCAATCTCGATTTCGAGGTGATCGGACCGACGGAGAAGAACCCGGAGACGGTGGACGTGCTGCTGGCGGCATCGCGAAGCGAAAACGTGGAGAACCGGGTCGAGGCGCTGGGCGCCGCGGGGCTGACCGCCAAGGTGGTGGACGTGGAGGCCTACGCCATCGAGGCCGCCTTCTCGCTGATCGCCGATCAGCTGCCCGACTATGGCGAGGATCCTACCATCGCCATCGCCGATATCGGCGCTACCAACATGACCCTCAATGTGCTGCATGGCGGCTCGATCATCTATACCCGCGAGCAGAATTTCGGTGGCAAGCAGCTTACGGAAGAGATCCAGCGCCGCTACGGTCTCTCCTACGAAGAGGCGGGGATGGCAAAGCGTCAGGGCGGCCTGCCCGACAATTATGTCCCGGAAGTGCTGGAACCCTTCAAGGAGGCGATGGCCCAGCAGGTCAATCGCTCCCTCCAGTTCTTCTTCTCCTCAAGCGCCCACAACAGTGTCGATCATATCGTGCTGGCGGGGGGATGCGCCTCCATCGCCGCCGTCGACGAATTGATCGAGGAGAAGACCGGAACGCCGGTAACCATCGCCAACCCGCTGGCACGGATGTCGGTATCCTCCAACGTCAAGGCGCAAAGCCTTAGTAACGACGCACCGGCCCTGATGACCGCATGCGGCCTGGCACTGAGGAGCTTCGACTGAGATGGCACATATCAACCTACTGCCCTGGCGAGAAACGCTGCGCAAGCAGCGCCAACAGGAGTTCGGCATTGCCGCCGGCGTCGCGGCGCTCTTCGCGGGATTGATCATGGTACTGGTCCACATGCAGGTGGAGGCGATGATCCAGTACCAGCAACAAAGAAACAATCTCCTGCAGCAGGAGATCAAGGTGATGGATCAGAAGATCAAGGAGATCGAGAAACTGGAGAAGACCAAGGAGCAACTGTTGGCGCGCATGAACATCATTCAGCGCCTCCAGCAGAGTCGCCCTCTGGTGGTCCGATTGTTCGATGAAATGGTGAAAACGACGCCAGACGGGGTGATTATCACCAGTCTCAAGCAGGCGGGTAACAAGATCACGGTACAGGGAAACGCGGATTCGAATACCCGTGTGTCGGCGTTGATGCGCAATGTGGAAGCGTCCGAGTGGCTGGAGATACCGAACCTGGAAATCATCAGCGGCAAGGGCGGTTCGAAAGGGGGAAGTAATTCCGCCAACCAGTTCACCTTGCATTTCGCGCTCAAAGGGGAAGAGCAGGAGGAGAAAGATAACAAGAAAGCCTCCGACAAGAAAAGGAGAAAGAGATGAGTCTCGAACTGAACCTGGCCGACGTTGATCCGAATAACCCCGGGGACTGGCCGCTGCCGATAAAGGGCATCGCGCTGCTGATACTGTGCATCGCGATATGGGGCGCAGGCTACTATTTCGACACCAAGGACCAGTTGGTGCGGCTCGACAAGGAGGAGCGAAAGGAGCTGGATCTCAAGGCGGAGTTCGAAAAGAAGCAGGCGCGGGCCGCCAGTCTGGATCAGTACCGGGAACAGGTCGAGGAGATGAAGCAGAATCTCGGCGCCATGCTGCGGCAATTGCCGAACAAGACCGAGGTGGCCAATCTGCTCGTCGATGTCTCCCAGACGGGGCTGGGCGCCGGACTCAAGTTCGAGTTGTTCAACCCCCAGAATGAGGTTAAAAGGGACTTTTACGCGGAACTGCCGATCAAGCTCAAGGTGGTTGGGGGGTACCATCAGTTCGGGGAGTTCGTCAGCGGTCTGGCCGCGTTGCCCCGCATCGTGACGATTCACGATATCTCGATTGGCGGTGGCAGCAAAGACGCGTTGACGATGGATGCCACCGCGCGCACCTATCGCTATTACGAAAAGGACGAGGGCAAGTAACAATGGATTACGTTCGTCGGCTCAGTCTTGTGCTCATGCTCGGCGCGCCCTTTGTTGGCGGGTGTATGTCGAATGACATGAACGACCTCACCATGTATGCGGACAAGATCAAAAAAAGACCGCCCGGTCGTATCGAACCCCTGCCCGAGGTCAAGCAGGTGGAGACCTTTATCTATATTCCAGGTGACCGGCGAAACCCCTTCGAGGAACCCGAGGAGCCGGATGTGAAGCAGGTTGACGCGCCGTCCGACAATGGTATCGCACCTGACCCGTTTCGCCGCAAGGAGGAGCTGGAGGCCTTCCCCCTCGATACCATCCGCATGGTGGGAACCATGGATCAGGCGGGCACCATGTGGGGATTGGTGATGAGCAGTGGCATCATTTACCGGGTCAAGGTAGGTAATTACATGGGGCAGAATCATGGCCAGATCATGCGTATCACCGAAGAGAAGATCGAATTGACCGAGATCGTTCCGGATGGCAAGGGTGGCTACAGGGAGAGGCGGGCCAACATGGCGCTCGCTACCGAGTGATCAATTGATCGCCCAGATGGCGATTTAGGGGAAGAGTGATGAAAGCAGTGGATAGATTGCGTTCCAGCCGAATGGCGATGATGGGCGGGAGGTTTGCGATGAGGCATGCATGGATTTCGGTATTGACGGGCTGGTCGCTGATGTTGACGGCGGTCGGCGGCGCCTGGGCGATGGACAACATGCTGCGAGACATCTCCTTCTCATCTCTGCCGGACCGGGGGATCGAAGTGGTGATGGAGGCGGCGGGGCCAATCGTCGAGACGAGCAGCTTCGCTACCCAGAACCCGGCAAGGATCGCCGTGGATTTCGCCGGCATGCGCAGCGAGCTGGCGGAAAAGAATCAACCGGTTGGCGTTGGGCTGGTTCGCAGCATCACCACGGTGGAGGCCCAGGGGCGTACCCGGGTGGTGGTGAATCTGGTCGATAGCATGCAGTATCGCATCAATGTGGAGGGCAACAAGGCCTACCTGCGCTTGGGGGGTGACTCCTTCGAAGAGCCGCGCATCATTCCCATGGCGGAAAGCGGCGGTGCTGCGCCTCTGGTTTCGGAGGAAGCGGCTATCGCGTCCGTCGCGGAACCAGCGGAAACGCCACGCGCCGCGCCAGCCGGGGCGACTTCTGGCGGGGCAATGGCGGCAGGCCCCCGACGCCTGACCAGTGTCGATTTCCGGCGCGGAAAGGAGCAGTCGGGCAAGGTAGTCTTTATCCTGAGCGACCCGAATACGGTAGTGGATCTTTATGAGGACGCGGGCCAGGTAAGCATGGATTTGCGCGACACCGACTTACCGGACAACCTGATGCGCAAGTTCGATGTGGCGGACTTTGGCACCCCGGTGGAGCTGTTCGAAGTGACCTCGCGAGACAGTGACGTTCACGTCGAGTTCAAGTCCGACGAAAACTACGAATATCTCGCCTATCAGACCGATAATGAATTTACCGTGGAATTCCGCCCTCTGACCAAGGAGGAAAAGGAGGCGATGATCAAGGAGAAGGTGGGCTACACCGGCGAGCGTCTCTCCCTCAACTTTCAGGATATCGAGGTGCGCGCGGTGCTCCAGTTGCTGGGTGACTTTACCGGCAAGAACATGGTCGTCGCCGACTCGGTGACGGGTAATATCACCCTGCGCCTCAAGAATGTCCCCTGGGATCAGGCGATGGACCTCATCCTCAAGACCCGTCGCCTCGGCAAGCGGGTCGATGACAACATCATCCTGATCGCGCCGGCGGCGGAGCTGGCGGCCCAGGAAGAGCAGGAATTGGCCTCCCAACAGAAGATCGAGGAACTGGCGCCGTTGCGTTCGGAGTTTTTCCAGATCAATTACGCGAAGGCGGCGGATATCGCCAGCCTATTGAAGAGCGAGGAAAATCAGCTGTTGACGCCGGAGCGGGGCAACGTCACCTTCGATGAGCGCACCAACATGCTGCTGGTCAGGGATACCTCCGCCAAGCTCGAGGACCTGCAGCGCCTGATCCAGCGCCTCGACGTTCCGGTACAGCAGGTGCTGATTGAATCCAGGATCGTTATCGCCAGTGACAGCTTCAGCCGGGACATTGGCGTACGTCTGGGTTTCTCGCGGGCCAATCGTCTCGATGGCACCGACGTACTGGTCGGTGGCGGCCTGACAGGCGGCCTGGAAGGGAGCGCCAATTACTATACCGGGTTGTTTGGCGGTAATGTCGCGGGCTTGCAGTTTCCGGCGATGATCGCTGACGGAACCGGGGATACCGCTTCACAGGGTTTGATGGTGAATCTGCCTGGTGCGGCGGCCGCGGGCACCGGCGGCCTGCTCAACGTACTCGTGGGCAAGGTGGGCTCCTATCTGCTGCAACTGGAACTCTCGGCGATGCAGTCGGAGGGCAAGGGCCAGGTGGTCTCCAATCCTCGCCTGATCACCGCCGACAAGGAGCAGGCGACCATCAAGCAAGGTATGGAGATCCCCTACCAGGGCACGGATGCGGATGGTCAAAGGGTCACCGAATTCAAGAACGCCGACCTCGAAATGGACGTTACCCCGCTGATTACGCCGGATGACAGGGTGATCCTGGAGATCAGTGTAAAGAACGATCAACCGGATTTTGGCCTGGAGACGGCGGCGGGCGTGCCCATCAACACCCGTGAGATCAACACCAACGTGCTGGTCAATAATGGTGAAACAGTGGTGCTGGGAGGCATCTATGAGACACAGCGGTCAGAGTCCATGGATCTCGTGCCGTTTTTTGGCGAATTGCCCGTCGTGGGCAACCTTTTCCGTGCCAAGACCCGCAGCGTCAGTAACAACGAACTGCTGATCTTCGTCACCCCGAGGATCCTCAAGGAGGATCTGAGCATGAAATAGGCGCTACCGTCCGCGGGCAAATATTGCGCTTAGATTGTGGTTAAGCTGTGATTGGAGACGGTGGTATCATTGCGAGGGGCATGCGTCAGCATGCCCCTCTCTGCTTTTGGCATGATCGAGATGAAACACAAGGGCAACATCTTCCTCGTCGGTCCCATGGGGGCCGGCAAGAGCACCATCGGACGTTACGTGGCGGAGCAGCTCGGCCTGCGTTTTGTGGATAGCGATCAGGTTATCCAGCACCGGACGGGCGTGGATATTCCGACCATCTTCGAATTCGAGGGAGAGGCTGGCTTTCGCAAGCGGGAAGCGGCGGTCATTGATGAGTTGACCGGCGAAAATGGTATCGTGCTGGCCACCGGCGGCGGTTCGGTGCTGGCCGTCGAGAATCGCGTCGCGTTGCAGGGCAGGGGCGGCGTCGTCTACCTCCACTGCACCCCGGAACAGCAATACAAGCGCACCGCCAGGGATCGTAATCGACCGCTGTTGCGGACGGGGGATCCCCTGGCCGTGCTCAGGGAGCTGATGGAGGTACGCGACCCCCTCTATCGCGAGGTGGCGGATCTGGTGGTTACCACCGATCGCAAGAACGCCCAGTCGGTGGCGCGGATCATCTGCGACTGGTGGGCGAAATGAGGCTTGGTGATGCCGGCGCCGGCCGGTGGTTATCTGGCCGAGGCAAGTGAAGGACATCGATTGGGGGCGGGAATGAAGCAATTATCGGTCGATCTCGGGGAGCGGAGTTACCCCATCTACATCGGCGGCGACCTGATCGGGGACGCCGAACTGTTTGATCGCCACATCCGGCCGCGGGGACAGGTACTGGTGGTGACCAACGAAACCGTGGCGCCCCTTTACCTGGAAAAACTGCAACAGGCCCTCGGCGGGCGCGAGGTCCATGCGGCGATTCTGCCCGACGGCGAAGAGTACAAGAACCTGGCGGTGTGGGGCGGGATTTTCGACAAGCTGCTGGAAAACCGCTTCAGCCGCCAATGCACCATCGTCGCCCTCGGCGGCGGCGTGGTCGGCGACATGGCCGGTTTCGCCGCCGCCAGCTATCAGCGCGGCGTCAATTACATCCAGGTCCCCACCACCCTCCTCTCCCAGGTCGACTCCTCCGTCGGCGGCAAGACCGGGGTCAACCACCCGCTCGGCAAGAACATGATCGGGGCCTTCTATCAGCCCCAGTGCGTGGTCGCCGACATCGCCTCCCTGGATACCCTGGATGATCGCCAACTCTCCGCCGGCCTGGCGGAGGTGATCAAGTATGGTCTCATCTCCGACCCCGAATTTTTCGATTGGCTGGAGAACAACATGGACGAACTGGTCGGTCGCGATGCCGGCGCCCTCGCCTTCGCGGTACGCCGCTCCTGCGTCGACAAGGCGGCGGTGGTGGCGGAAGACGAAAAGGAGAAGGGCGCCCGGGCGCTGCTCAACCTCGGCCACACCTTCGGCCACGCCATCGAAACCGGCATGGGCTATGGCGAATGGCTGCATGGCGAAGCGGTGGCAGCCGGCATGTGCATGGCCGCCGAATTCTCCTTCAGGCTGGGATGGATCAGTCGCGAGCAGGTACGCCGTATCGTGAAATTGATCCAGCGCGCCGGCCTGCCCACCCGGCAGCCAGACACCATCTCCGCGGAGCGATTTCTCGAATTGATGGCGGTGGACAAGAAGGTCATGGACGGCAAACTTCGCCTGGTTTTGATGAAGGGCATCGGCCAGTCGCTGGTTACCGACGACTTCGATCATGACAAATTGCGGGTGATGTTGAGCACCTGAATGATGCCGGTCACACCGGCTTCCCTTTGAATACGGCTGTTGCGGTGCGCCCGCCAGGCTGCTAAATTACTCTGTCTTCGTCTAAAATGCCCTCATTGGCGTGAGGTCGAAGGGACTCGCCGGGGCCCAAAACTACAAGTAACCATTATGTTTCTCAAACGCTTGCGTGGAATATTCTCCAACGACCTCTCCATCGATCTGGGTACCGCGAACACCTTGATCTACGCCCGGGGGCAGGGCATCGTGCTCGATGAACCCTCGGTGGTGGCGATTCGCCAGGATCGGGGGCATGGCGGGGCGCGTACGGTTGCCGCGGTTGGCCTGGAGGCGAAGCAGATGCTGGGCCGAACGCCGGCCAACATCACCGCCATTCGCCCGCTCAAGGAGGGGGTGATCGCCGATTTCACGGTGACCGAAAAGATGCTTCAGCACTTCATCCACAAGGTGCATGAGACCCGCATCATTCGCCCCAGCCCTCGGGTGCTGGTGTGCGTCCCCTGCGGCTCCACTCAGGTCGAGCGGCGCGCCATCAAGGAGTCGGCGGCGGGGGCCGGGGCGCGGGAGGTCTATCTGATCGAGGAGCCGATGTCGGCGGCGATCGGTGCCGGGCTGCCGGTGGACGAGGCGCGGGGCTCGATGGTGCTGGATATTGGCGGCGGCACCTCGGAGGTGGCGATCATCTCCCTCAACGGCATTGTCTACGCCAACTCGGTGCGCATCGGCGGCGACCGCTTCGATGAGGCGATCGTCAGCTATGTCCGCCGCAACTACGGCACCCTGATCGGCGACGCCACCGCCGAACGAATCAAGAAGGAGATCGGCTCCGCCTACCCCGGCGACGAGGTAAAGGAGATCGAGGTCAAGGGGCGCAATCTGGCGGAGGGTATCCCGCGCAGCTTCACCCTCAACAGCAACGAGATCCTGGAGGCCTTGCAGGAGCCCCTGTCGGGCATCGTCGGCGCGGTCAAGGCGGCGCTGGAGCAGACCCCGCCGGAGCTGGGCGCGGACGTGGCCGAGCGGGGCATCGTGTTGACCGGTGGCGGCGCGCTGCTGCGGGATCTCGATCGGCTGATCGAGGAGGAGACCGGCCTGCCGGTGCTGGTGGCCGAGGATCCCCTGACCTGCGTTGCCCGCGGCGGCGGGCGCGCCCTGGAGCTGATCGACGAAAGGGGCGGCGAGATCTTCTCCGTGGAGTAGCTCGTCCTGTCGCGAGGAATCCCTGGTTTGGCGACGTCTCGCGATGACCCAAGGCATCGTCATGGCGATGCCCGGGCCCGCGGGCGCGGGCGTCCACATCTCTTGTCGAGGCTGTTTAGCGATTAAACCGATTTTCCAACAAGGCCCTTCGCCGACCGCTCGCCTGGTGCTGGCGTTCGTGGCTTCCGCGGTGCTGATGGCGGTGGATCATCGCTATGACCACCTGAGGGTGGTGCGCAGCACCTTCGCTACCCTCCTCTACCCCCTGCAATGGTTGGCGGATTCGCCGATCGCGCTGGCGGAGTGGGCCAGCGAGACGCTGGCGAGCCGCCGCGAACTGCTGTGGGAGAATGCCCACCTGGCTTCCGAAAACCTCAAACTCAACGCCCAGCAACAGAAGCTGTTGGCGCTGGAGGCGGAGAACATGCGTCTGCGCGGGCTGCTGGGCACCTCCTTCAAGGTGGGGGAGCGGGTGCTCATCGCCGAACTGATGGCGGTGGATCTCGCCCCCTACCGGCAGCAGGTGCTGGTGGACAAGGGGAGTCGTTCCGGGGTCTATGTGGGCCAGGCGGTGCTGGATGCGGATGCGGTGATCGGTCAGGTGGTAGAGGTGACGCCATTTACCGCGACGGTACTGATGATCACCGACGCCGCCCACGCCCTGCCGGTACGCAATCACCGCACCGGATTACGCACCATCGCCGTGGGAACCGGCAAGATCCGACGGTTGGCGCTCCCCTATCTGCCCAATAATACCGACTTTCAGGTGGGGGACCTGTTGGTGACCTCGGGCATGGGGCGGCATTTTCCCGCGGGCTATCCGGTGGCGCGGGTGGTCAGTGTCGAGCGTCGCCCCGGCGCCCCCTTCTCCGCCGTCATCGCGGAACCGATCGCCAGGCTCGATCGCATCATGGAGGTGCTGCTGGTATGGTCCCTGGATCCCAGCGAGCGGGATGGGCCCGCCGCCTTGCTGGAGGGGGAGGGTGGCCCCGCCGATGGGCAGGGCGAGGAGGGTGAGGGTGATGGATAGGCGGCGAGGCGGCTTGGTGATCTTCATCACCATGCTGATCGGGGTGTTGCTGACCATCATGCCCATCCCCGAATGGGCGCGCCCCTTCAGGCCATCCTGGTACATTCTGGTGCTGATCTACTGGGTGATGGCGTTGCCCCAGCGCGTCGGCGTGGCCAGCGCCTGGTTCCTGGGCATCGCCATGGATGTGGTGAGCGGCACCCTGCTGGGGCAGCACGCCATCGGCCTCTCGTTGGTCGGTTATGTGGTGCATCAGACCCATCTGCGCATGCGTCTTTTTCCGCTGTGGCAGCAGTCGCTGATGATCCTGCCACTGCTGTTGCTGGAGCGCGCCATCGGCTTCTGGGGCATGGGTATAACCCACCAGCCTCTGCCGTACTTCGACTACTGGTTGGCGCCCTTCGTCGCGATCCTGTTCTGGCCGTGGGTCTTCATCCTGATGCGGGATGTGCGCCGGCGTTTCGTCTCCTGATCCTCGGGTTGGGCACGCATGGGTATCGAGAGCTTCAAGGACCATCACCGGGAGACCCGCCTGTTCGTCGCGCGGGTGTGGCAGGCGGTATTCTTCATCCTGCTGCTGCTGGGCGGGCTGGTCGTGCGCCTTGTCTACCTGCAGATCGACCAGCATCAATACTTTTCCGAGATGTCGACGGAAAACCGCGTAAAGGTGCAGCCGTTGCCGCCGACCCGGGGGTTGATCTATGATCGCCGGGGCAGGATCCTGGCGGAGAATATTCCCGTGCACAGCTTGGTGGTGGTGCCCGAGAAGGTGGCTGATCTGGATGCACTGCTCACGCGACTGGGAGAGGTCGTCACCATCGAGGAGGAGGATATCGCCCGTTTCGAGCGCCTGCGTCGGCAGCGCCGGCGCTTCGAGAACGTGCCGATACGCTCGATTCTCGCCGAGCGGGAGGTGGCCGCCTTCTCGGTGAATCGCCATCGCTTCCCCGGCGTGGATATCGAGGCCAAGCTGCTGCGCTACTATCCGCATGGCGTGGAGACCTCCCATGTGGTGGGCTATGTCGGACGTATCAGTGAGCGGGATCTCCAGCGAATCGAAGAGTCCGCCTACAGCGGCACTACCCACATCGGCAAGACCGGCGTGGAGCGCTACTATGAGGCCCAGTTGCATGGCGAGGTGGGGCTGCAACGGGTTGAGGTCAACGCCTTCGGTCGGGTCGTCAAGGTGCTGGAGGAGCGGCCGCCGACTCCCGGGGAGGATCTGCATCTGGCCCTGGATCTCGACCTGCAACGGGAGACCCTGGCCGCGTTTGGCGAAGAAAACGGCGCGGCGGTCGCCATCGATCCCAGCAACGGCGCCATTCTGGCGATGGTGAGCAAGCCCGGATTCGAGACCAATCTGTTTGTCGAAGGCATCTCCAGCCGCGACTACCGTGCGCTCCAGGATTCGCCGGACCAGCCCCTCTTCAACCGTGCCTTGCGCGGGCGTTATCCGCCGGGCTCCACTACCAAGCCCTTCGTCGGGCTGCTGGGGCTGGAGAGCGGCGTCATCAGCTACGAAGAGCGCACCTGGTGTCCGGGTTTCTACCGTCTCCCCAATCATCAGCACCGCTATCGCGACTGGAAGAAGGGGGGGCATGGCTGGATGCATCTGGCCGATGCGGTGATCCAGTCCTGTGATGTCTATTTCTATGACCTGGCCCATCGTCTCGGGGTGCAGCGGATGCACGACTTTCTCGCCTGGTTTGGTTTCGGGCGTCGCGCCGGCGTCGACGTGACCGGGGAGCTGGGCGGGTTGCTCCCCTCTCCCGAATGGAAGCGCAGCGCCCGCAACATGCCCTGGTATCCCGGCGAGACCCTGATCATGGGCATAGGCCAGGGCTATTTTCTCTCCACGCCGCTGGAGTTGGCCACCGCCACCGCTACCCTCGCCTCCGGCGGCGTGCGCTATCGTCCCCATGTGGTCAGGGCGCTGCGCGGCCCCGATGGCCGCGTCCGCTCCAGCGGTTATGAAGAGGCGGTGTTCGAGGTGCCGATCTCGGATCGCGAGAATTGGGACAACGTGATTCACTCCATGGTAGAAGTGGTGGAAAACCCTCGAGGCACCGCCCGCCGCATTCAGAGCGAGGATTACGGGATCGCCGGCAAGACCGGTACCGCGCAGGTGTTCACGGTGGGACAGGATGAGGAGTACAACGAGGAGGAGGTGCCCAAGAAGATGCGGGATCACGCCCTCTTCATCGCCTTCGCGCCGGTGGAGTCGCCGCGTATCGCGGTGGCGGTGATCGTCGAGAACGGCGGCCATGGCGGCGCGGTGGCGGCGCCGATCGCGGGGCGCATGATGGCCCGCTATCTGAAGGGGGAGTGACATGGCGGGATACTATCCGAGCGGACTCAAGGAGTCGGACCCTACCCGAAGCGAGGGGCTGCTGGCCGGGATCCACCTCGATCTGCCGCTGCTCACCGGCCTGCTGCT
This sequence comes from Gammaproteobacteria bacterium, assembly GCA_011390365.1. Taxonomy (GTDB): domain Bacteria; phylum Pseudomonadota; class Gammaproteobacteria; order Chromatiales; family Chromatiaceae; genus SLIM01. The sequence goes on along the minus strand of JAABSM010000013.1, from coordinate 32,152 downwards.
GCTGTGCGCGATCGGCCTGGGGGTCCTCTACAGCGCCGGCGGCGAGGACATGGCGCTGCTCAAGCGCCAGCTGGTGCGTATCGGCATCGGGCTGCTGCTGCTGCTGTTCATCGCCCAGATCCCGCCGGCCCTGCTCAGGCGCTGGGCGCCCTGGGTCTATGTCGTGGCGGTGGGGATGCTGGTGGCGGTACTGGTGGCGGGCGAGGTGGGCAAGGGCGCCCAGCGCTGGCTCGATCTCGGCTTCTTTCGTTTTCAGCCTTCCGAACTGACCAAGATCGCGATGCCCTTGATGCTGGCCTGGTTCCTCGCCGAAAAACGTCTGCCGCCAAGCTGGGGTCGGCTCATCGCCGCCGCGCTGATGATCGTGATCCCGGTGCTGCTGATCGCCAGACAGCCTGATCTGGGAACCTCGCTGCTGGTGGCCAGCGCCGGCATCTTCGCCCTCTTCCTCGCCGGTCTCAGCTGGCGCTTCATCAGCGGACTGGTGCTGGCCGCCATTCCGCTGGCCTGGGCGGTGTGGGAGTGGGGCATGCGCGAATACCAGCGCAATCGGGTGCTGACCTTCATCGATCCGGAGCGGGATCCCCTCGGCACAGGCTACCACATCATTCAGTCGAAGATCGCCATCGGCTCTGGCGGGCTCTACGGCAAGGGCTGGCTGAATGGAACCCAGTCCCAACTGGAATTTCTTCCCGAGCGCACCACGGATTTCATCTTCGCGGTGATCTCCGAGGAGTTTGGGCTCAACGGGGTGCTCATTTTGCTGGCCCTCTACCTGTTCATCATCTTCCGCGGGCTGTATATTGCGACCCAGGCCCAGGATACCTTTGGCCGCCTGCTGGGTGGATCCTTGATCCTGGTGTTTTTCGTCTATCTGTTCGTCAACGCCGGCATGGTCAGCGGCATCCTGCCGGTGGTTGGGGTGCCCCTGCCGCTGGTAAGCTATGGCGGCACCTCGATGGTGACCATCATGGCGGGTTTCGGTATCCTGATGTCGATTCAGACCCACCGTCGTCTGTTAACCGGTTAGAGCGCTCTCTATGCAAAAACGCCTTTTTTCCCTGTTCCTGATCCTGCTCCTTTTTCCCGCGCTCGGCAACGCCGCGCCGCCCGACGATTACCAGCGCCACAAGGAGCGCTTTCGCGCCGAGATGATCGCCCGACATGGCTTTGACGAGGCGCTGCTCCAGCGCGCCCTGGACGCTAGCGTCTACAAGCAGGGTATCATCGACGCCATTACCCGGCCGGCGGAGGGCAAGCCCTGGCATGCGTATCGCGAGATTTTCCTGACGCCGAAACGCATCGAGGGCGGGGAGGCATTCTGGAAGCGCCACCGGGATCTGCTGACCCGCGCCGAGGAGCGCTTCGGCGTACCCGCCGAGGTGATCGTCGCCATCATCGGCGTGGAGACCCTGTATGGCGGCTATACCGGCAATTACCGGGTGATCGACGCACTGGCGACGCTGGGTTTCGGTTATCCCAGGCGCGGCGAATTCTTCCGTGGCGAGCTGGAGGCGTTCCTGTTGCTGGTCGGAGAGCAGGCGCTTGATCCCGGCACGGTCAAGGGTTCCTACGCCGGCGCCATCGGCTTGGGGCAGTTCATCCCCAGCAGCTACCGGGAGTACGCCATCGACTTCGACGGTGATGGACGCATCGACCTCCTTGACAGTGTCGCCGACGCCATCGGCAGCGTCGCCAACTACCTGCATCGCCACGGCTGGCGGCAAGGCATGACCATCACCAGCCGCGCCCAGGGCGCGAATTCCTCTCATACCGATTTCGTGGAGGCGGGGATGAAACCCACCTTCACCCTCGCGCAATTCGCCGAGGCGGGCATCACCCCGGAAAGGCAGGATGCGCGTTGCGACAAGGCGAGCCTGATTCGCCTCGAAGGGAGGCAGGGGGATGAATACTGGCTGGGTTGCGACAATTTCTATGTCATCACCCGCTACAACCACAGCAATCTCTACGCCATGGCGGTGACCCAGCTCAGCGAGGCGATTCGAGGTGCGTACACCGGGGCGCCATCGTTCGACCTGCGCAGGCCCGAACCGTGACAGATGCCACCATGAATGCCGCGTCGATGCGTATCAGCGACCCGCAAGCGGGGATTATCTCCAGCGACCTGGAGTTGATGGGCGAACTGTTGCCGCTCAAGGACGCCACGGTGGTGGAGCTGGGCTGCGGATCGGCGCGCATGACCCGCATGATGGTCGAGCGCTTCGCGCCGCGCCGGGTGATCGCCACCGAGGTGGACGAGATACAGCACGACAAGAACCTGGCCATCGACGACCTCCCCGGCGTGACCTTTGTCGTTGGCGGGGCGCAACATATCGACTTGCCCGACCGCGAGGCGGATGTGGTGATCATGCTCAAGTCCCTGCATCACGTACCGATGGAGGCCATGGATCAGGCCATGGACGAGATCGCCCGGGTCTTGCGCCCGGGCGGGCTGGCCTATCTCTCGGAGCCCGTCTTCGCCGGCGAGTTCAACGAAATCCTGCGCCTCTTCAACGACGAGCAGCGGGTGCGCGAGGCGGCCTTCGCGGCGGTGGCGGGGGCGGTGGAGCGGGGCCTGCTGGCGGCGCGACAACAGCGATTCTTTCTCTCCCGCTCCTGTTTCGCCGATTTTGGCGAGTTCGAGCAGCGTATCCTGCGCGCCACCCACAGCAACCACCAAGTGGATGAGGCCCTCTATCACCGGGTCAAGGAGGCCTTCGCGGCGCGCCTTGGCGAGGCGGGCGCGGAGTTCCTCAACCCCATGCGCGTCGATCTGCTGGTCAAGCCGGGAGGCGGGGCATGACGCCATTGCGGCAGCGGGCTCGCGATCAGTGGCGTCAATGGCGGACGGCCTGGGACGAGGCGCATGGCGGCGCGGTGACGGATGGCGACTGGGCGGCGGAGGGCGAGCGGGTCTTCGAAGCCAGCGAGTTCGTCGCCCAGGCCGCTTGCCGAAACCCCTCGCTGCTGGGTGAGTTGATCGCCAGCCACGCCCTGACGACGTCTTATCAACCCGGCGAAATGAGCGATCGTCTGCTGGCCGAGCTCGAAGGGATCGCCGATGAGCAAGGCCTGCAACGGCAATTGCGCCGCTTTCGCCAGTGCCAGATGCTGCGCATCATCTGGCGGGACATCAGCACCCGCGCGGCGTTGGACGAGACCCTGGAGGATCTCTCCGCCCTCGCTGATGCCACCATCGACCAGGCCCTGGCCCTACTTTATGCCTGGGAGACGGAGCGCCAGGGCACGCCCCGCGACAAGGCGGGGGAGGTGCAGCAACTGGTGGTGCTCGGCATGGGCAAGCTGGGGGCGCGTGAGCTCAATCTCTCCTCCGATATCGACCTGATCTTTACCTTCCCGGCGCACGGCGTCACCGATGGCCGTCGCGCCGTCGAGAATCAGCAGTTCTTCACCCGCCTTTGCCAGAAGCTGGTCAAGGCGCTGGGCAGTCAGACCGTGGACGGCTTCGTGTTTCGCGTCGATACCCGCTTGCGCCCCTTCGGCGACGCCGGCCCCCTCGCCCTCTCCTTCGACGCCATGGAGGAGTACTACCAATCCCAGGCGCGGGAGTGGGAGCGCTACGCCATGATCAAGGCGCGGGTGGTGGGCGGCGACCAGGCCAAGGGCGCGGAGCTGATGGCGATGCTGCGCCCCTTCGTCTACCGCCGCTATCTGGATTTCGGCGTCATCGAGTCCTTGCGCAAGATGAAGGAGCTGATCGCCCGCGAGCTGCACCGCAAGGGGATGGACGCCAACATCAAGCTTGGCCCCGGCGGCATCCGCGAGATCGAATTCATCGGCCAGGCCTTCCAGCTGGTGCGCGGCGGGCGCGATCCGGACCTTCAGATCCGTCCCATCCAGCAGGTGCTGGCGAGGCTGGCGAAGAAGGGGCTGATGCCCGACTTCGCCGTCAACGAACTGACCCAGGCCTACCGATTCCTGCGCCTGGCGGAGAATCGTATCCAGGCCTGGCGGGATGAGCAAAGCCATCTGCTGCCGGGCGATGACGAGGGCCGCTTGCGCCTCGCTCGCGCCATGGGCTACGCCGACTGGGCCGCTTTTGTGATCGACCTGGAACAGCATCGCCGCCGGGTCCAGGGACAATTCGATCAGGTCTTCGCCGCCCCCCAGGCCGGCGGTGAAGAGGAGCATGCGGCGCCGTTGCTCGATCTTTGGCAGGGCAAGTTGAGCGGCGAAGAGGGCGCGGCGACGCTGGCGCAACTGGGCTTCGAGGATAGCGATGAGGTTGCGCGGCAGCTGGAGGGCTTTCGCACCAGTCATGCCTGTCGCGCCCTGGGCGGACGCGGTCGCGAGCGCATGGATGAATTGATGCCGCTGATCCTGAGCGCCAGCGGCGCCACCGAGCAGGCCACGGTTACCCTGGCGCGTGTGCTGGGATTGCTGGAGGCGGTGGCGCGCCGCACCGCCTATCTGGCGCTGCTGGTGGAGCACCCCATCGCCCTGTCGCAACTGATCCGACTGGCGGCGGCCAGTCCCTGGATCATCGAACGGCTGGCGCGCCAGCCGATCCTGCTCGACGAACTCCTCGACCCGCGTCGCCTCTACGCCCCGCTGCGGCGCGAGGCCCTTGACCAGGAGCTGGAGATCCTCCTCTCCGCGGTCGCCCCAGAGGACGTCGAACATCAGATGGATCGCCTGCGCCAGTTCGCCCACGGCAACATGCTGCGGGTCGCCGCCGCCGACATTACCGACGTGATCCCGGTGATGGTGGTCAGCGACTACCTTACCTGGATCGCCGAGGCGGTGCTGGAGCGGGTGGTCGATCAGGCGTGGCGGCACCTCTTCGCCAAGCATGGCGCCCCCAGCGGCGTGGCCGAGGGCAGTCACGGGCTGGCGGTGATCGGTTACGGCAAGCTCGGCGGCATCGAGTTGGGCTATGGCTCGGATCTCGACATGGTCTTCGTGCATGGCGCGCCGGGCGGCGGGGCGACCAATGGCGGGCGCGAGGTCGCCGACGAGGTCTTTTACGCCCGTTTCGGCCAACGCATCGTGCATATCCTGACCACCCGCACCGCCGCCGGACAGCTCTACGAGGCGGACATGCGTCTGCGCCCGAATGGCAATTCCGGCATGCTGGTCCCCTCCCTGGACGCCTTCGAACGCTATCAATCGGAGTCCGCCTGGACCTGGGAGCATCAGGCGCTGGTGCGGGCCAGACCGGTGGCCGGGGACGCACGGACGATCGAGCGATTCATGAAGATTCGCCGGCAAATCCTTGCTGAAAAGCGAGATCCCCAGGCCCTGCGCGATCAGGTCCGCGAGATGCGCGAGAAGATGCGCGTCTCCCTGGACAAGAGCAAGGAGGGGTTTTTTGATCTCAAACAGGGAGCTGGCGGTATCGCGGACATCGAATTTATGGTTCAATACGCGGTTCTGCGTTGGGCTTTTCAACATGCCGAACTGCTGGAGTGGAGCGACAACATCCGTTTGCTGGAGGTCATCGGCAAGCTGGCGTTGTTCGGCGAGGGTGTCGCCGAGGTGCTGGCGGATGCCTATCGCCGGTTTCGGGATGCCTACCACCATCGCGTTCTGCAACAGCGGGACGGGCCGGCGCAAGCGGCGGAATTCGCCGCCGCACGCGAGCGGGTGATCGGCATCTGGCGGCAACTGATGGAAGCGGGTTCGGCTTCGGGTCAACAATCGGAATAGTGAAGTGACGAAAATGAGCAAGACAATGGCGGATCGGGACGGCGTGATCTGGCTGGATGGCGAGATGGTTCCCTGGCGCGATGCCAAGGTCCATGTATTGACCCATACCCTCCATTACGGGATGGGGGTCTTCGAGGGGGTGCGGGCCTATCGCACCGAGCAGGGGGCGGCGATCTTTCGCCTGCGCGAGCATACCGACCGCCTGCTGCGTTCCGGCCACATCCTGGGGATGAAGATTCCCCATGATCGGGAGACCCTGGACGAGGCGCAAAAGGCGGTGGTGAGGGAGAACGGCCTCTCTTCCGGTTACCTGCGTCCGATGTGTTTCTACGGGGCGGAGGGCATGGGGTTGCGCGCCGACAACCTCCAGGTACATACCATGGTGGCGGCCTGGGATTGGGGGGCCTACCTCGGCGAGGAGGAGTTGCAGCGCGGGATTCGCATTCGCGTCTCCTCCTTTACCCGCCACCATGTCAACATCACCATGTGCCGCGCCAAGGCCAACGGCAACTACATGAACTCGATGCTCGCCCTCAAGGAGGCGCTGGAGTGCGGTTACGATGAGGCGCTGCTGCTGGATGCGGAGGGTTATGTGATGGAGGGCTCGGGTGAGAACATCTTCATCGTCCGCGACGGCGTGCTCTATACCCCGGACCTGACCTCCGCGCTGGATGGCATCACCCGGCGCACCATCATCCAGCTGGCCCAGGAGCAGGGCTATCAGGTGGTGGAGAAACGCATCACCCGCGACGAGGTCTATATCGCCGACGAGGCCTTCTTCACCGGCACCGCCGCCGAGGTGACGCCGATCCGCGAGGTGGACAATCGCGCCATCGGCAGTGGTGAGCGGGGTCCGATAACGGAGAGGTTGCAAAGCCTCTATTTCGATGTCGTGGAGGGGCGCAGTGAGCGCCACGCCGACTGGCTGACCCTGGTCTGAAGCGATCACGAGGAGAGATGCGTCAATGACGGAACAAACCCAGCGTGAGCCGCGCAAGGTGCGGCGCGATGAACTGCCGGTCTCCTGCCCCGAGCAGGGGCGAGATCCCGCGGAACTCCATCCCAGGGTATTCATTCCCCTGAAAAGAGCCGGAGAGATGGGGAGCTGCCCCTATTGCGGCGCTCGTTTCGAGCTTCAGGACTGATCGCCGCCGCTCCTGGTCGAGTGGACGCTACGCAGGGATAACCGAGACCCATGGGCCAAAGCACCCACAAACTTGAGCGCTGGTCGTCGGATATCGCCACATTGGCAGCTCCCGGCAAGGTTAACGCGCAGGCGAGACCGGAGTCTGGCGGGCAGGTTGGCCAGCCCCGCGTGCTGGTGGTTTGCCCCTCCTGGGTTGGCGATATGGTGATGGCGCAAAGCCTGTTTCGAGTGCTCAAGGCGCGACAGCCGGCGGTGTTGATCGACGCGCTCGCCCCCGCCTGGAGCCTCGGGTTGCTTGAGTGCATGCCGGAGGTCAGCGAGGCCTTCGCCTTTCCCGTCGGACATGGCGAGTTGAGGCTTGGGCTGCGCAAGCGTATCGCCAATCAGTTGAAAAAACGAGGCTATCAGCAGGCCATCGTGCTCCCCAACTCGTTCAAGGCGGCGTTGGTCCCGTTCTGGGCGGGAATCCCGAAACGTACCGGCTGGATTGGCGAGATGCGTTTCGGCCTGCTCAACGACGCCCGTCGTCTCGATAAGGGACGCTTTCCCATGACGGTAGAGCGCTTCGTGGCCCTGGCCGCGGGCAAAGGGCAGCTGAACTGGGGAGATCGAGAGTTTCCCAGGCCGCGCCTGCGGCCATCGCCGGAGTCGGTGCGCGGCGCTCTGGCCCGGTTCGGGTTGAAGTCCGAAAAAGGCCCGGTGTTGGCGGTGTGTCCCGGGGCGGAGTATGGTCCCGCCAAGCGCTGGTCGGCGCAGCGATTCGGGCGCATCGCCAGCGACTGGATCGAAAGAGGGGGGCAGGTATGGCTGTTCGGATCGAAAAAGGACCGGGAGTTGACTCGCCAGGTCGACGCCGGGACGGGGGGCCGTTGCGTCGATCTGGCCGGCGACACCGATCTGCGGCAGGTGGTGGATCTGTTGTCACTGGCCGAGATGGTGGTTTGCAACGACTCGGGCCTGATGCATGTGGCCGCGGCGCTGGAGCGTCCGCTGGTGGCGGTCTACGGCTCATCCGATCCCGGCTTCACGCCGCCGCTGGGTGAGCATTGTCGGGTGATCAGCGCGGGGCTGGCGTGCAGCCCTTGTTTCAAGCGCAAGTGCCCAGACGGCAGTTACGCCTGTCTGGAGGAGATCGAGGTGTCCCGCGTCCAGCGGGAAATGGTTGAACTGTTGGGGCAACAAGAAAATGACGCTAAAAAGTGAAAATGTAGTTTGGCATGTGCATGCGGTGAGCCGTGAGGAGCGGGAGCGCCGCAACGGCCATCGTAGCTTTATCCTGTGGTTTACCGGGCTCTCCGGGGCGGGCAAGTCGACCCTGGCCAACGCGGTGGAGAGCGACCTCTATCGCCTGGGCTGCGCCTCGTTCGTCTTTGATGGCGACAATGTTCGCCATGGCCTTTGCTCGGACCTGGGCTTCAGCGAAGAGGACCGCAAGGAGAACATCCGCCGCATCGGCGAGATGGCCAAGCTCTTTACCGAGGCGGGCACCATCGCCCTCACCGCCTTCATCTCGCCGTTTCGAGAGGAGCGCCAGCGGGTTCGTGATCTGATGCCGGAAGGGGAATTCATCGAGGTCTACTGCAAGTGCAGCCTGGAGGTGTGTGAGGAGCGGGACGTCAAGGGGCTCTACGCCAAGGCGCGCGCCGGTATCATTAAGAACTACACCGGCATCTCCTCCCCCTACGAGGAGCCGGAGAAGCCGGAGATCGAGGTTCCCACCGACCAACTCTCCCTGGAGGATAGCACCGCACTGGTGCTGGATAATCTGCGGGAACGGGGCTTGATTCCTCGTTGAGGGTCCTGCTGGTCAAGACCTCCTCGCTGGGGGATGTGGTCCACACCTTCCCGGCGCTCTCCGATCTGATGGGGGCGATGCCGGGGATTCGCGTCGACTGGCTGGTGGAAGAGGCCTACACCGATCTGCCGCGCCGCCATCCCGCCGTCGATCGGGTGATCCCGGTGGCGCTGCGGCGCTGGCGCAAGAAGCCGCTGGCGGCGCTGACGGGGGAGTTTCCGCGTTTCATCGCCGATCTGCGCGCCACCCGCTATGACCTGATCATCGACGCCCAGGGGCTGATCAAGAGCGCCTTGCTGTGCGCAATCGCCCGCGGCAAGAGCGTCGGCCTGGACCGCGACTCGGCCCGGGAGCCCTTGGCCTGCCTCGCCTATGACCACGCGCTGGCGGCGCCCCGGGACCTGCACGCCATCCATCGCACCCGCCGACTCTTTTCGCGGATCTTCAATTATCCCCTGCCGGAGACGTCGCCCCGATATCTACTCGAGAATCGCTGGCAAGAGGCGGCTCAACGAAAGGGCTGCCTGATCTTTCTGCATGGCGCGGCCTGGCGCACCAAGTTGTGGCCGCAACGCCACTGGGCCGCGTTGGCGAGGCTGGCCTCGCAAGCGGGCTACGAGGTCCATTTTCCCTGGGGCGATGAGGTGGAGCGGGACCGCGCCAAGCGCATCATCGCCGCCGCCGGCGTCGGCGTGCTGATGGCGCGCATGGAGCTGGCGGAGATGATCCGCGCCGTCGAGGGCTGCGCCGGGGTGGTGGGCGGCGACAGCGGCCTGGTCCACCTGGCGGTCGCCTTCGGGATCCCCGCCCTTGCCATCTTCGGGCCCACCGACCAGCGGCTCACCGGACTCCAGGGCGAGCCGGTGGGCAACCTATCCAGTTCTCGTTCCTGCGCCCCCTGCATGCTGAAGGCTTGTCCCTACATGGGGGAAGAGGTCAAGGATCCGCCCTGTCTGATCGACGTTACCCCGGAGCAGGTGTGGGCGGGGATGGAGGCGCTTGTCGATCGAGGGGGGTGATACCGCGCGGCCGCGCGCCGCATGTCGTCGATATCCGCGCAGCGCATCGAACAATCTGTGTTAGTCTGCGTCAATCCGCGGTTCAAAGGATGCAAATCCCATGAGCAGGCTCGCCGAACCCCCTGTCCGCAACGGCCACCGCCCCGACAAGCACCCGGTCGAGGTAGTGCCGACGACCGCGAACGCGAGGTCCGGATCCGCGCCTTCCAGGCCGACAACCCGATGATGTACATTCAGCGTCGCATCCACCTCCCCGGGCGTGACCTGAACAAACCGCCTCGCCCCATCCGGGCGAGGTGTTTCCCGTCGGAGCCCTCAATTCCGAGTTGTCCAGTAACTGTTGCAGCCACCTTCGACATGGGTAGCGCCTATCACGATCAGTGGGGCTATCACGCCGATAGCGGCACCGTCGCCGCAGGCGAAATCGGTAATGGTGACCTTGGTTTCCGCGCGGCAGGATATCTGGTGCTCGGTTCCGTAATAGTTTCCCGACAGCACCGCTTCGGCCGCGGTGCATTGATCGACGGCCTTGGTGAGAGGGGCTTCATCCGTTCCGTCCAGTAGCCCGTCGCCGTCGCTATCCGGGTCCAGCGGGTCGGTGCCCGTGACAGTGGTTTCTTCCCCGTCCGACAGTCCATCGCCATCGGTATCGTAGATCCCAGGGTCGGTTCCTAACTGATTCTCTTCGTCGTCGGTTAATCCATCTCCGTCACAGTCGTTTGCGTCGCAGAAGCTGATCGAGCAGGTAAGATCCGCTTGCAGGTTGTCCAGGGTGAGCGGATTCGCCTGGGTAAACGAGTTGAGGTTGTCGCTACAGTCGCCGCCCCATCCGGTAAACAGCTGGCCGCTTGTCGGGGTTGCGGTGAGTTCCGCTCTGGCGCCAAGGGGGTAGGCGGCCTGACACGCGTTTTTCGTTGTGCCGCAGTGGATTTCGCCGTTCAGGCTGGTGACATTGCCATGGGTGGGTTGGGGGGAGATGGTGATGGCGATCTGCGGGAGTTCGTAGACGCCGATGTCGATGCGGCCATTGCTTGGGGATGTGCGCGGCAGGCCGTCCAGGTCATACGCAAGCAGTGCGCTCTGATGGTCGCCGGCGTCGATGGCTGGCGAGGCTTTCGGAAGGTGGAAGTCGCCGCCGGTTTCGGTTGCATTGTCGGCGGTGATCGGGCCGCTAAAGAGGGGATCGGCATCCAGGTTGCCGCCGTTGTCAATGCCGAAGTCGCCGTTCCAGCTGTTGCTGCCGCCGGAGCCTTCGACCAGGCTGTGGCTATAGCTTGGGGTGGAGGTGTCGTCACTGAAGGCGTTGGGGTTGCCCAGGACGGCGTCGTTATTCCACAGGATCGTGTTTTCGATCGATGTCGGCGAGTCGTAAAAGCTCAGGAACGCGCCGCCATACTCCTTGGCGTAATTGCCGGTCAGGGTGCTTTGGCGGAGGCGTGGCGCGCTTTCAGTGATGTTGTAGATCGCCCCGCCGTAGGCATTGGCGAGGTTGCCGCTGATGATGCACTGATACAAGGTCGGCGAGGAGACGTAGTTGCCGATACCGCCGCCGTGGTGGGCCTGATTGCCGCTGATGAGGGTATTGGTGGCGGTGGTCTGGGCGCGGGTGTTGTAGATGCCGCCGCCGTTGCCCCGGGCGAGATTGGCAAGGATGCGACCGTCATCGATCTCCAGTCGCCCTATGCCATTGTATATGCCTCCCCCATTGTCGTCGGCGGTGTTGCCCGAGACCTCGATCTGGGTGAGGTTCAGGCGGGCATCCTCGATGAAGATGCCCGCGCCATCGTTATAGGGCGAGTAGGTGTAATCGGCGTATCCGGCGGTGATGTAGAGTCCCTCAAGAAACGAGCCTTTCTCCAGGTGGCTGGCGGTGACCACATGGTAGGCGTTGTCCGCCTGGCCGGTAAGGGTTGACGGGTCGGTCACCAAGGGGCGCTGGTTGTCGTTCTGTTGCAGGTCGCCGCTGAGGATGGTGGGATAGCTTCGCCACGCGCGAACGCCGCCGCCGTCGGGATAGCCGCCAAGCAGGGTGGTGGCGTCGGGCAGCCAGAAGGTGGAGTAGCGATAGTCATCGGTCTGATCGCTTCCCAGGTCCGGATAGTAGACCCCCTGGGCGATGTGAATGGTGTCGCCCATATTGGCCTCGACAGTCGCGAGGGCGTCTTGCAGGTGGACGAAGGCGTTTGTCCAGTCGGTGCCGTCGTTGGCGCCGGTAGCACTGTCGTCGACGTAGATATCCCGGGCGGCTCGCCGCCACAGGCTGCACCGCTCATCACCGTTGTTGACGCCGTCGGAGGGGGTGACGCAAAAGCGCAGATACCCGCTCATGTCGCGCTCCGTCGTCAGATGCTCCCTTGTGTTCCCGTCCGCGATGTCAATGGCATTGACGCCGGTGGCGTTGTCGCCCTGTTGCCAGCGGTAACCGCTGCCGGATTCCGGGTCGCCATCGCCATCGAAGAAGTCGTAATTGCCAAACAGTGTCTCTCCGGGCAGGAAAACGCCGTCGATGGCCACATTGTCTGCGCGGGGAATGCCGCCGACCAGGTGGTTGGCGGCCAGGTCCACGTTGATGCGCTTGAGGTTTGGATAGTCGGCGTTGAAGTCGATGCGGGTAGCGGTGGCGCGCAAGGCGTCAAGCAGGTTGTCGATATCGGGACTGACGCCGGAAATGCTCGCGGCCTGACGCAACGCCGCCCAGGCCCCGGCGACGTGGGGGGCGGCCATGGAGGTCCCGGACTTGGTGGCGGTTCCGGCGTTGGGTACCGATGAGGTGATGAGGGATCCGGGGGCCAGCAGGGAGAGAAAGTTGCTGAGGTTGGTGGGACTGTAGAGGGTGTCATTGTCGTTGCCGCCGCCGACACTGATTACCTCGGACAGGCAGCCGGGAAAGATCATGCTGCCGCGATAGGAGTTGTTGCCGGAGGTGGCCACGGTGGCGATCTCGACGCTACGCAGATTGGCCACCGCCGCCGCGGTGGATAGGGAGTAGAGGTCGCAGTGTTCGTAGTAACGGCCGCCGCCAAGGCTGAGGTTTACGGAGGCGATGGGGTGGGTGTCGCTGAGCAGGTAGACGTGCTCCAGCGCCTTGACCATGTCGCTGGTGAGGCCGGTGATGCCGCCGCTATCCTTCTCCGTGTAGATCTGAATCGCGATCAGGTTCGCGCCGGGGGCGACGCCGCAGACACCCAGATGGGTTTCGTTGTCGTCGCACTGTTCCGGCGGGACGCCAGCACCCGCGGCGATGCCGGCGACATGGGTTTCATGATCGTAACTGCCCGACACGTTGCTCGGAAAGGGTTGCCCGGTACCCTCGCCAATCTCCGTCTCGGTATCACCGGGGCATAGCGAGCTGTAGGCGCCGGCGACGGTAGTGGAGAAGCAGGCCTCGGCGACGACCTTGCCGTTGTCCAGCCAGGGATGGGTCTTGTCGACGCCGGTGCCGATGATCGCCACCGCGAATCCGCTGCCCAGGTAGCTAGCGCTCCAGGCGCTGGCGCTGCCGATGATGGCGTTGCTCTCAAGCAGCGTGGGGGAGAGTTCCAGGTCGGCGTTGATTGAGGTGATGCGGGGATTGCGGGCAAGCTCGTTCAAGGCGCGCTCGTTGACCTGGAGGGTCATGAAGGGGATGGTGCTGAAGCGTGCCTTGAGGGTTGCGTCCGCCTTGCTCAGTCCCCGCAGTACACCGCTTTGCGCTGTCTCGATGGCGCGGCGCTGCTGTTGGCGCGCCAGCGGCAGCAGTCCTCCCTCAGCCCGGAAGGGGGCGTCCAGGCCGACGATGACCCGCGCCCAGCCGTTGTCCCTGGCCTGCTGTTGCAGCGCCCGGATATCGTCCTCAAGAAATCGGGCCTGGAGCTGCGCGGTGGTGAAGAGCGCCGCGCAGAAGAGGATGAGCAGGTTTGGCATGGTGGTCATGGGTAGGCTCCAGAGGTATTCGGCATGCCGACAGTTTAGGCGCGCTGGCGGCGATGGGCCAGTGGTTCAGGCCATCTCCTGGGGATCGACGTCGATGGACCAGCGCACCTTGCCGATCCCCTTGAGGCGGGCAATCTCCGGAATTCGGGCGGCGAGCAGTTGTTGCAGACGGGCGCGGCTGGCGGATTGCACCAGCAGGTGGACGCGAAAACGCCCGGCGCGCTTCTCCATGGGGGCGGGGATCGGCCCCAGCACCTCGATGCCTGGCGATGACCCCTGGAGGAGGTATTGGCGGACCTGGTCGAGGAATTGCCGGGGCGGTTCCGGTTTGTGGGCCTCCGCTCGAAAAAGCGCCTGAAAGCGATAGGGCGGCAGTCCCGCCAGCTTGCGCTCGCGCAGCGCCTCCTGGGCGAAGGCGCGGTAGCCCTCTTGCAGCAGGGTCTCCAGCAACGGGTGGTCGGGATGGCGGGTTTGCAGCACCACCCGTCCCGGCAGATCGGCGCGCCCGGCGCGCCCGGCGACCTGGACGATGGTCTGGCCCATGCGCTCCATGGCGTGGTAATCGACGCCGTAAAAGCCCTGGTCCACATCGAGGATCCCCACCAATGTGACATTGGGGAAGTGGTGCCCCTTGGCCAGCATCTGGGTGCCGACCAGGATCGAGGCGTGGCCCTGGCGGATCTCCTCCAACCGCTGCTCGAAGCTGCCCTTGCGGCTGGTGGAGTCACGGTCGATGCGCAGGATGGGGGTCTCGGGGAAGCGCCGGGCGAGGCTCTGTTGCAGTCTTTCGGTGCCCTGGCCGACCGGCTCCACCGCCTCGCCGCCGCAGTCGGGGCAGCGCGGATCGGGACGACGTTGCGCGCCGCAGTGGTGACACCAGAGCAGATTCATGCCCAGATGCAGGGTCATGCGTGCGTCGCAGCGACGGCATTGGAGAAACCAGCCGCAGTCGCGGCACACCATCAGCGGCGCATAACCGCGACGATTGAGGAACAGCAGCACCTGATGATCGGCGGCGATGGTCGCGGCGATGGCCTGCAACAGCGGTGGCGACAAGCCGGCGTCCAGCTTGCGGGTGCGGATGTCGATCCGCTCCAGGCTGGGGGGACGGGCGTTGCCGGCGCGGTGATCGAGGCGCAGCGCCTGGTAGCGGCCCAGGGCGACATTGCGCAGGCTCTCCAGCGAGGGGGTGGCGGAACCGAGCAGCAGTGGGCAGCCCCGCTGATTGGCGCGCACCACCGCAAGATCCCGGGCCGAGTAGCGAAACCCCTCCTGCTGCTTGTAGGAGAGGTCGTGCTCCTCGTCTACCAGGATCAGGGCGAGGTCGGGCATCGGCGTGAAGATCGCCGAGCGGGTGCCGATCAGCAGCCGCGCGCGGCCGGTGCGTACCCGGTGCCAGGCCGCCTCCCGTTCGCCGGCGGCGAGCCCGGAGTGGAGCACCGCGATGGGGGCGGCGATGCGTCGCCGAAAGCGGCGCAACAGTTGCGGGGTCAGGCCGATCTCCGGTACCAGTATCAGCACCTGTCCCCCCCGCGCCAGGCACAGGTTGGCGGCTTGCAGGTAGACCTCGGTCTTGCCGCTGCCGGTGACCCCGTCAAGCAGCAGCGGCTGAAAGCGCCCCAGGTTGTCGGCGACGGCGTCTATTGCGGCCTGTTGCTGGGGATTGAGTCGCAGCGGGGAAGTCTGGGCGGGGGCGGGGATATCCGCCATCTCGAACCGTTCTACCATACCCTTGTCGCACAGGGCGCGCAGGGGGGCGTGGCAATCGCCCTGGCGTTCCCTCAGTTCCGCCTCGCTGAGCGGGCCCTGTTGGGCAAGGGTCTGATATATGGCCTGCTGACGCGGCGCGCGGGCCAAGGTATCGGGGGAGGTTTCAGCCCCGGCGACCAGACGCAGCCCGATGGTGCGATGTTCGGTCACCATCTTGCCATCCCGCAGGCGCGGCGGGAGGGCGCTGCAGATCACCTCGCCCGGCGGATGGCGGTAGTAATCGGCCGCCCAGCGCAGCAGTTTCAAGGTCTCATCATCCAGCAGCGGGGTGGTGTCGATCACCTGTTCGACGGCCTTCAGCTTGCTGGCCATGTCAGGATCGCCCTCGACATGGGTGGCGACCAGGACGCCGATGCGCTTGCCGCGTCCGAAGGGGACCTTGACGCGTATCCCTGGTCGCAGTTGATCGGCCGCGACGTCGCCTGGCGGGAGATAGTCGAACAGGGTATAGAGGGGGGCGGGTATGGCGATACGCAGCAATGGAGGGTTTTCCATGGCGTTTACACCCAATCTCGAAGGCGGCTTTGGTGTCCGCATACGAGCTGGTTCCCGCGCGCCGCGTGGGAACCCCTTCCGGCGCGCCGCGCCGAACACCCGAAAGAGGGGATGAGTTCAGGGAGACGCCCGCTTTCATTTGGCCAAGAGAGTGTCATGGGCGAACCTCGTTCCTCCCGGGTAAAGGCAGTTGTGTACATCCTCGTAACTATTCAGTGTATCCCGCGATAGCGGGATCGCGGCGGATGGTGACACAACGGATTGGGGGTTTCAAAGGGGGAGAAGCTGGCACTCTCCCCCTTTGTCGCAAGCGAAAGATTCGCCAGGAGCGAATCTTAATGGAAACCCCGCAGGGGCGGAGCCCATGGATGGGCTCCGTAAAACCGCGTTTTCGCGTAGCGATCTGTATCGTCACCAATCCTCTTCACTGGCCGCTATATTCAACTTCGCTTGGGAGGATAGAGCGGCGGATCGTCTGGATTGGGGCGGTGACGAAAGCGCCGATGAACCCACAGATACTGTTCCGGGTCGCGCCGCGCCCAAGTCTCGATGAGATCATTGATGCGCTGGGTATCGGCGTTCAGATCGCCGCTGGGGTAGTCTTCCAGGGGCGCTTCGATGAGCAGGTCGTAGCCGTCGTCGCTCTTCCTGCGTATGGCGTGGTAGGGAACCACCGCCGCGCCGCTGATCCGCGCCAGGCGGGCGGTGCCGGAGTTGGTGGAGGCGGGGATGCCGAAAAAATCGGCGAAGACCGCCTCCTTCGGGGTGGTGTTCTGATCCGGGGCGTACCACAGGATCTCGTTGCGGCGCAGGGCGCGAATCGCCTCCTTCACCGCTTTGGAGGGGATCGCCCGCTTGATGTGGCGTTCACGGCTGCCCGCCATCACCCACTCGATGACCGGGTTCTTGTTGCTGCGGTACATGGCGCAGAAGTCGGTATGCATGCGCAGCAACCTGCCGCCGATGTCGATGGGCAGGAAGTGGGCCGACAACAGGATCACCCCCTTGTCCCTTTCCAGTGCTTCGCGCAGATGCTCGATGCCATGCAGATGACACAGCGGGGCCAGCTTGGCGTCGGCGGCCCACCAGCTCAGGGAGACCTCGAAGAGGCTGATGCCGAGCGCCTCGAAATGTTTCGTCAGCAGTTGCTGGCGGGCCGCCTCATCGAGTTCCGGAAAACAGAGCTGGAGGTTGACCGCGGCGATTTCACGGCGTTTGGGGATCAGGCGCATGGCGATTCGACCGGTACGCCGCCCCAGCGCCAGGATCAGCGGATAGGAGAGCAGACCGATGACGCGCAACAGCCCCATCGCCGCCCAGCTTCCCCAGTGTCGCGGGTGGAGCAGGTCGCGCGGGATCTTGCGGGATTCCCCTGGAGTCTCAGACATCGGCAAGCTGGCGGGCGACGAAGGGGGGCAGGGCGAGGGCGCCGCGGTGGGTGTCGACGGTGTAATACTGGGTCGCGAAGGGGGGATGGGCGGCATCCTCCTCGCGAAAGCCGTCGAACGGGAGGCCCTTGCGCGCCATGGTGGCGCTCCACAGCCCGCAAGGGTAGGTCGGTTGCGGAAAACAGAGGGTGCGGGTGTCGCGGAAGCCGGCGCCGCGCATATCCTCGATCATGGGCCTGAGTATGTCCATGTGTAGTAGCGGTGATTCGCTCTGCTGGACGATAATGCCCCCCTCGCCGAGTGCGGCGTGACAGGCGGCGTAGAAGTCCCGGGAGAAGAGCACCTCGCCGGGACCAATGGGGTCGGTGCTGTCGACGAAAATGATATCCAGGGCGCCCGCCGGTGCCTCTTCCATCCAGCGAATGCCGTCGATGAAGAGCAGGGTCGCGCGCGGGTCGTCGTTGGAGGCGCAGAGTTCGGGAAAGAAGCGTTCGCATACCCGGGTCACCCGCTCGTCGATGTCGATCTGGGTCACCTGTTCGATCTCGGGGTGCTTGAGTACCTCATGCAGGGTGCCGCAGTCGCCACCGCCGATGATCGCCGCGCGCCGCGGATTGGCATGGCTGTAGATCGCCGGATGGGCCATCATCTCGTGGTAGAAAAAGTTGTCCCGGGCGCTCAGTTGAATGAAGTCGTCGATTACCAGCAGATTGCCGAAATGGGTGGTCTCAAAGACCTCGATCGTCTGATAGGGGCTTTGCTCCTGGTGCAGTCTGCCGCGTATCTGGAGGGAAAAAGCGGAGCCCGCTTCGTCGCAATCTTCGCGGAACCATCGGGGCTGTTCAGTCATGACGGGGGGGTTGCTCCTGGCTGATGTCGTCGTCGGTGCGGGTCGCGTTGTCGGCGAGAGCGACCAGCTCCGCCTCCCGCCGGCGGTGCAGTCTCTCTTCCTCCTCCATGTAACGCAACACCTCCCGGGTCTGGTGCATCACCTCGAGTTGCACATCCAGCTGTTGCTCGACGGGATCCGTCTCGGGCTGCGGTGTCGGCGGCGGGGGCTTGTCACAGCCGCTGCCGATAAGTCCCAGGCAGCTCGCAAGCAGCGCCCGGGGTGCCAGGCGGTTCACTTCCCTTGGCGGATGATTTAGCATGGCGGCTTCCTTAACGCGGTTTCGGGATGAAAATCCCGATGCCCTTCAGCGGTTTGTTCATGGGATGCGGTTACTCTACAACCTGGTTCTGGGCGCGCTTCTGCCTTTCGCGGTGCTGCGTCTCTTCTGGCGCAGTCTGCGGGCGCCCGATTATCGGCGTCGCCTTGGTGAAAGATTCGGCCTCTTTGCCCCCCCTGGCCGTAACGGCGGGATCTGGATTCATGCCGTCTCGGTGGGCGAGACCCAGGCAGTGGAGCCATTGGTGCGCCGGCTTTTAAAGGGTCACCCGGCGTTACCGATAACCATTACCACCACCACGCCCACGGGATCCTCGCGAGTACGTTCCCTGTTTGGTGACCAGGTCTTTCACGTCTACTTCCCCTATGATATCCCATTTGCGCTCGAATTTTTCCTCAATAAGGTGCGTCCGAGTCTGCTGTTGATGGTGGAGACCGAGATCTGGCCCAATCTGCTGCGCCAGACCCGGCGGCGCGGGATTCGCACCCTGTTGGCCAACGCCAGATTATCGGAGCGTTCGGCGCGGGGTTATCGCCGCTTTGGCGGTTTTACCCGCGAGGTGTTTGGTGACATCGACCGTATCGCCGCGCAGAACGAGGGCGACGCCCGGCGTTTCAGAGAACTGGGGGTCGCTGCCGAGCAGATTCAAGTGACCGGCAGCATCAAGTTCGATCAGGCCTTTCCCGCCAGTATGCAAGAGCGGGCCGAGTTGCTCAAGCTCTCCTGGGCGGGGCGTCCGGCGTGGGCGGCGGCGAGCACCCACGAAGGCGAGGAGGCGGCGGTGATCGCAGCCCATCAACGGCTGTTGCGGAGCCTGCCTGAGGCGTTGTTGGTGCTGGCGCCCCGGCACCCGGAACGTTTCGATCGGGTGGCCGCGATGGTGGAGCGGGCGGGCCTGGGTTTGGCGAGGCGAGGGACCGGCGACGCTATAACCGCCGGCGCTCAGGTGCTGCTGTGCGACACCATCGGCGAATTGCCGCTCCTTCTCGCCGCGGTGGATGCCGCCTTCATCGGCGGCAGCCTGGTCGAGGTGGGTGGTCATAACATGCTGGAGGCCTCGGTTTGCGCCATCCCCGTCGCCTTTGGCCCCCACACCTTCAACTTCGGGGTGATCAGCGAACTGCTGGTGGAGCGGAACGCGGCGCAAAGGGTGAGTGATGCCCAGAGTCTGGCGGCGTGCATGGAGGGTTGGCTGAGGGATGCCAGTCTGCGGGCGACGGTTGGAGAGAATGGCCGGGCGGTGGTAGAGGAGAATCGGGGGGCGCTGGATCGACTGGTCGCGCTGGTCGCGGAGGAGATCGCGGGATTGGAGGGTAATGTGCCGGCGCAAAAACAGCGCACGGGGAATGCGCTCGATGGATAATCCCGCGCCATGGTCTCCGTCTCTCAGTGACGCAGACCGATGGCGATTGGGGCCGCGATCCTCAGGAGGCGGGTGGGGTCTCCGGGGCGGCGCTCGCCGCGGTTTGGGCGGGTTGCGCAGGCGTCGCCCTCGGCGCTTGCGCCGGGGTGCGTCCCCACAGGTAGCGGGCGTATTTGAGGTAGCCCTTGACGTTGTTGAAGCGGGCATCTTCATTGGGGTCCAGCGGCAGCAGGTTGCCCTCGATCAGCTCGCTGAGGTAGGGGGCCAGAACCGCGCCGCCGCCGCCGGAGATAACGATGTTGTCGATGTCCCACTCATCCAGCCATAGCTGGTTGACTTCGTTGGCGATCTCGCTGGCGAGCTGGGCGTGGATCCGATCCAGGGACTTGGCCAGGTCGTAGTTCTTGCCGCGAATCTTGATGTTGCCCTTCTTGGCGGCCTCGAACAGACGAAACAGCTCAACGTTGACGCCGCTGCTCTCTTGCAGCTTGTTGGCGAGGGTCGTGAAGGTCTGAGAGATGCCGTTCTCATAGGTGCGGCTGGCCCGTTCCAGGTACTTGGTGCGATTGGATACGGTGTAGTCGGCGGTGCGAAAGCCGATGTCGATCACGCCGATCTTCTCCGTGAGGAAGCGGCGCTCGCCCGCTTCGCCCCCGTCGTTGAGCATCAGGTTGTACATCGATCCGAAGGGCTGGGGGATGACCTTGACCTGGGCGATGTGCAGCATCCGTTCGTTGCGACTGCCGTCCGGATTGACCACGGTGATATTGTGACGACCGGTCAACTTCTGCACCAACTGTTCGCGATGGGCGCTGTAGAACTTGATCGGCAGACCCGTGACCAGCTTGATCGGCTTGTCCTCCTTGGCCATGCGTCCCAATGCGCCGAGCGTGAGGACCTTGGCGAAGTTACCCATCAGTTGGTTCTGGTCCAGGGTAAAATGGCGTACGGTACTCTGGCGTTCCGCCAGTTCGCCGACGAAATAGCCGTTCTCCTCCATTTCGAGGTGCAGGTACTCTTCCTGACGACTGGTGTCGAGGAGGTTCTCCCGGAACTGGATGTCAGCGGCCTCGCCATAGATCGACTTGAAGGCGATCTGCTCGCTTCCATTGGTGACCTTGGTAAAACCGAAACCGATGTCGATACCGAATAACTCCACGGCAATCTCCTATTTGGTCATTCAAATACCTGTATTCTAGCGTACATACACGGAGTTGCGAGCGTTTTTTGCATTTATTGGGAGGATTGTCTCCCTTGCACGTCCGATTCGCTGTCGGGGGATAGGGGGCAAGCAGCCCGCTTGGCCAGGCTGCGCGGTAAAGAGCTGGTTGACATTCCTGCTTGAAGCCCGCATAATCTCGCGCCTTTCCAAAATTTTTCAGGATTCTCGGGAGAAAAACCTTGGCTAATTCCGCACAAGCTCGCAAACGCGCTCGTCAGGCAGAGAAGCATCGTCAGCATAATACCGCCCGTCGCAGCATGATGCGCACCTACATCAAGAAGGTCGTCAATCTGATCGCCGCCGGCGACAAGGACGGCGCCTCCACGGCCTACAAGGAGATGACCGCAGTGGTCGATCGCATGGCGGGACAGGGGCTTATTCACGGCAACAAGGCCGCTCGCCACAAGAGTCGCCTGAATACCCAGATAAGGGCCATGTAATACGCGGGGCGTGATACGGGAGTCCAGCAAAAAGCCGGCTTGAGCCGGCTTTTTCGTTTTGCGGCTCTCGGCCTGGGGGTTCACTCGGCGGGAGACTGGCTGCTGAGGAACGCATCGGTCGCCTGTTCGAGCATTTCGCGCGCGCTGTCGCAGATGCGCACCACGAATCCCGGCAGGAATTCGCCTTCGTCGACGTGGTGGCCATCCTTCAGCAGATCCCATTTCTTGGACAGGCTGGACATGGCCTTGGCCGTCTCCTTATTGTTTTGCGGGGAGGTGGTCAGTTCGATGTGGTTGGAATCGAAGGCGCTGATCGCCGCCTTGAACTGCTCGCGATGTTTCTCCGGGTTCAGACCCCAGCTGGCCATCAGGTACTGGGCGGCCGCGCGCTGGGTAACCGTGGCCTGTTCATTGGCGAGGTTGAAGATGTGCTCGAAGGGGATTTTCTCTCCCGCTTCGATGGCCTTGATCAGCTGGTCAGTGGCGGCATGGGCGGCCTCCGCCAGTCCTTCGAGGGTCGGCGCCTGTTCTTTGCTGACCTTGGCTTGCAGGGCCTTCTTGTATGGCTGCCATTTTGCCTCCACCTCCGCAAGAGCGGCGCTGACCCCTTCGCCGCCCGGGTAGCTCTTCAGTTCGGCGAGGCTGGCGTCGAATCTTTCGATGGATTGCTGTTGCTCTTCACGCGCGGCCAGAAAGCGGATCTCCTGGCCAATCTGGCAGTAGGTCTTGAGCAGCGCTTGGGTCAGTATCCGCTGTTCACCGGCAAGTTTGAGGGCGGTGCTGACATCCGGCGCCGAGAAGCCGCGTTCGGCCATAAACATCGCCAGAAGAAATGTAATCAGGAGGTGTGGCAGTCGAGGGGGCATGCTGGTTTTCATCGAGGGGATCCGATCCTGTGTAGGTATATCTTCCAATCGCGTGATTATAGTGAGTTATTCCGCCAAGTACAAAAGCTGTATTGTCGGATCGCGGCATCTCCTATTTTTGTAATATGGTTGTTTACGGCATTGCCGTAGCAGGATGAGGCCGGCGTGGACGAGAATATATCAATCAAGCGATCGTTTGGCGAGATAAGGGACGATTTTTCCAACCGGGTTATTGACTGGCATACGCGGAATGGTCGCCATGACCTTCCCTGGCAGGGAGCCGGGGATCCCTACCCGGTATGGGTTTCCGAGGTGATGCTCCAGCAGACCAGAGTAGATACGGTCATCCCCTATTTTCACCGCTTCATGGCGTGTTTTCCGAGTATCCGGGCGCTGGCGGACGCCTCCGATGACGAGGTGATGCGACTTTGGTCAGGGCTTGGCTACTACGCCCGTGCAAGGAATCTTAAAAGGGCGGCGGAAAGGATTCGCGACCGGCATGGCGGACTCTTTCCGCAAGGTTTCGATGATGTCGTGGCGCTGCCGGGAATCGGACGTTCCACCGCCGGGGCGATCCTGTCGCTGGCGTTGGGGCAGGTGCAGCCGATCCTGGACGGCAACGTGAAGCGGGTGCTGGCCCGTTGTTTCGCGGTCGAGGGTTGGCCCGGGAGCGGCGCGACGTTGCGCCGCCTCTGGCAGCTGGCGGAGGGTTTGACGCCCGCCGCCAAGACCGGCGTGTACAACCAGGCGATGATGGATCTGGGGGCGATGCTGTGTACCCGGGGCGATTCACCCGCCTGTGGTGCGTGTCCCGTCGCGGATTACTGCGAGGCGCTTCGAAGCGGGCGCCAGGCGGATTATCCCGCACCCAAGCCGCGGCGAACTCTGCCGGTGCAAGAGCGGCGTCTGCTGATGCTGATCGATGGGAAGGGGGCGTTGCTGCTGGAGCGGCGACCGCCTTCGGGGATCTGGGGCGGGTTGTGGAGCCTGCCGGAGTGTGACATGGCGGGCGATGTGGGCGGCTGGATCGAGTCGCGATTCGATGCTCGCGCCCTCTCCATCGAGGCGATGCCGGCGCGTCGTCATACCTTCAGTCACTTCCATCTCGACTATGTACCTGTACTCTGTCGCGTCGAGGCGGCGGCGCGGCGGGTAATGGATGGCAAGGGGCGAGTCTGGTATAACATCGGGCAGGACGAGATCGGCGGTTTGGCGTCGCCAGTCGCGCGGTTAATCGAAGAGTATCTAGGAGGCGAATGATGTCACGAGTGGTGCAGTGCGTGAAACTGGGGCGGGAGGCCGAGGGGCTGGAACGTCAGACCTATCCCGGCGATCTGGGCAAGCGGATCTTCGACAATGTTTCCAGGGAGGCCTGGCAACAGTGGTTGCAGCATCAGACTATGCTGATCAACGAATATCGCCTCAACCCCATCGATCCCAAGAATCGGGAGTTCCTGGAGAAGCAGATGGAGGCCTTCTTCTTCGGTGAGGGCGCCCAGACCCCCGAGGAGTACAAACCACCCCAGAGCTGAGCGATCATGGCCGTCAACTTCACCAAGATGCATGGACTGGGCAACGACTTCGTGGTGATCGATGCCGTTACCCAGGCCTTTGAAGCGAGCCCCGAGCGGTGCCGCGCCATCGCGGATCGACGCTTTGGGGTGGGCTGCGACCAGCTTCTGCTGGTCGAGCGGGCGCGGGACCCCGACACTGAGTTCTACTACCGCATCTTCAACGCCGACGGCTCGGAGGTCGAGCAGTGCGGCAATGGCGCACGCTGCTTTGCCCGCTTCGTGCGTGATCATGGGCTTACCCGCAATGACGAGATCGATGTGGGCACTGCGTCCGGTCCGATACGACTCTATCTCGAAGAGGACGGCGATGTGCGAGTCAACATGGGGAGGCCGGCCTTTGACCCGCAACGTCTGCCGTTTTTGGTGGATGAGGGGATTGATGTCGGCGCGTCGGCGTCGCGGAGATACGCCCTGGAGCTGCAAGGGGAGCGGGTGGAGTTCGGCGCCATTTCTATGGGAAATCCCCACATCGTCATCCAGGTCGATGACGTGGAGCGCGCCCCGGTGGAGCGGCTGGGACCCCTCCTAGAGAGCCATGAACGCTTTCCAAGACGGGTCAATGTCGGCTTCATGGAGGTCGTGGATGCCGCGCGCATTCGCCTGCGGGTCTATGAGCGCGGCGCGGGCGAAACCCTGGCTTGCGGCACCGGCGCCTGTGCGGCGGCGGTGGTCGGGCGTACGCGAGGTGTCCTGAATGACGCGGTGCGGGTCGCTTTGCCGGGAGGCGAATTGAAGATCCAGTGGGCCGGCGAGGGTGAGCCGGTATGGATGAGCGGGCCGGCGACAACAGTATTTGAAGGCAGGTTGGAAGAGTGATGGACAGGATCGAAGAGAATCGAGGAACGGGTGGCCAGGGGGCGGATTTTGTCGCGGATTATCTGCGCGCCAATCCCGATTTTCTGGACGCGCATCCAGAGGTACTGAATGGCTTGCAGTTATCCCACCGGCAGGAAGGGGCGATCTCCCTGATCGAGCGTCAGATACGCCTGTTGCGTGAACAGAGCGAACAGCAGCGTAGCCGCCTCGATTCACTGATGGAGATCGCCCGTGATAATGATGGCCTGAATCAGCGCATGCATCGACTGATCCTCGATCTGTTGATTCAGGAGAGCGACATCGATCTCTGTCGTGCCCTGGTCGAGGGGCTGCAAGGGGGGTTCGGGGTCGAACGGGCGGTCTGTCGTCGCTTTGACGAAGAGGCGCTGGAACATTATCCGTTTGTCGCCGATGTGATCCGGGAGGGCAAATCCCGCTGCGGGCGTTTCGCCGCGGCGCAACTGGCCCCCCTGTTCGGTGACCAGGCCGAACAGGTCAAATCCGCGGTGCTGATCCCCTTGCGCGACGAAGGCGTCAGTGGAGTGTTCGCCCTCGCCGATAGTGATGAGCATCGCTACCATCCCGGCATGGCGACGGACTATCTCGATCGACTTGGCGATGTGGTGGGGCGTCTGATGAAGCGGAACTCGGCATGACTTCCCATGAACGCGGATGAGCGCAGCGCCGCTGCCGATTCCAGGTTCGTCCGGTTTCTGGAGTATCTCAAGGTCGAGCGTCGCTATTCACTCCATACCGTAGACAATTATGGGCGGGATCTGGCCCTGTTCGCCCGGTCGCTCGATCAGGAAAGGATCGATTGGTCGACGGTCAATGCCCAGCATATCCGCACCTTCGCCGCGGTCCGTCATCGACAGGGGGCGTCCCCCAAGACGATTCAGCGTAATCTCTCCGCCCTGCGCGCCTTTTTCGAATATCTACGCAGGGAATCGCTGATCGACCGGAACCCGGCGGTCGGTATTCGCGCCCCCAGGAGTCCGCGCGGATTGCCGAAGGTGGTGGATGCCGATGCCATGGGCGGGCTACTGGACGAGCCGCCGGAGGATCCGCTGGAAATCCGTGATCTGGCGATCATGGAGCTGTTTTACTCCTCGGGGCTGCGGCTCGCGGAGCTGGCCGCTCTGGATCTGGATCAGGTGCGGCGTCGCGCCGATGAACTGGAGGTGCTGGGCAAGGGGCGGCGTTCCCGGGTTACGCCGGTGGGGCGCAAGGCGCGAGCGGCGATCGACGCCTGGCTGAAGGTCAGGGGCGGCTATGCGAAAAACGGCGAGCCAGCGCTATTCGTCAGCAATCGAGGCGGTCGCCTGAGTCGGCGTGCGATTCAGCAACGTCTGCAACGCTGGGGTCTGCGTCAGGGCGCCTCTCAGGCGTTGCACCCCCATCTCCTGCGTCACTCCTTCGCCAGCCATCTGCTGGAGTCTTCCGGCGACCTGCGCGCGGTACAGGAGCTGCTGGGGCACGCCGACATCTCCACCACTCAGATCTATACCCACCTGGATTTCCAGCATCTGGCCAAGGTCTATGACGCCGCTCATCCCCGCGCCAGACGCAAGCGCGCCAAGCCTCGGGATTGAGCGGCTCGGGCCGCGGCCGTTAGTCGCTGTCGCCGCTGGTACCGCCGCTACCGGAGGTTGGGGTCGATGAGGATCCGGTTTCGCCGATGGTGATCAGCGGGCGAATATTTTCCAGGGTTTTTTCGCCAATGCCCGGGACGTTGACCAGGTCCTCTATCTTCTCGAAGTCCCCCTTTTCCGTTCTGTATTGAACGATTGCGTTGGCCTTGCTCAGACCTATGCCGGGAAGTTCGCTGGCGAGGGTGGTGGCGTCGGCGGTGTTGATGTTGACGGCGGCCATTGCCGCCAAGGGCAGGGTCAGGACCAGGGACAACAGCAGCGCAGTGATGAGCTTTTTCATCGGAAATATCTCCTAATGGTTAAGTCAAATATGAACTGAAGGTCGCGCAACAAGCATGCGCGAGGTAAAGGTATTAGGAGATATGCGATGAGGTCAAATGCATCCGTCGAAAATGGTAAATATTTCACGTTTTCGAGAATTGTATCTATTTTTATATGCAACCTTTGAATTGAGTTATGTAGAATTGATGGTTTTTTTCTTGGTGATTTACGTGGGTTGTGCGGGAAAATGGCATGCAGCTCTTTTATTATCGGGGGAATGCTCCATACTTGGTATCAGGTACGTTGGGAAGCCGCGTCGGGGTCGCTAATCAGGGCCTTGGCGGTGGCCCAGCTTCAGGTTGCCATGCAAACCTTGGGCAACCTCCATGCAAGCAAGAGGAGACCGCCATGTTTCTGAAACAGAAAAAAGGCCACCTGATAGAGGTTTTGAGTCTGAATGATCTTATCAGTCCGACCCACGCGGAAGTGGTGGGGCGGCTTCATTTCGGAGAGGAGATGCAGGACCCGGAAAAGTTCACCAAGGCGGATCTTGTCTTTCCGTCCGGTGAGGCCCTGCCCCAGTGCTGGCTGGACGTTCACTATCGCGATCACTGAGCCGGGATCGTGGATCAGTCTGGTCGGCGGTGGCAGTGAGTGGGCGAAGCGGGATGATTCCGGACCGGGATGTTGGTACTATCCCCCCATCGTTTTCGTGAGACTCCCACTCCATGCTGACCAAGATTCTGTTGACTCTGCTGGTGATCGCCGGCGCGTGGGGGGTGTTGCGTGCCCGGGCGCGTAGTCGCCCCCCTCTTTACAAGCCGGTCGCCCCTCCGCCGCCCCCCCCTCTGGAGATGAAAAGGGGGGCGTCGGGGATGCGTATAACCGCCATCGCGCTACTGGTCTTCATGCTGGCCGGTGTTGGTTGGCTGCTTTACGACTACTGGTTCGATGCGCGCCGCATCGTTGAGGTGCAGGTCATCAACTCCAATACCGGGTCGGTGACGAGCTATGATGCGCGCAAGGGTGATGTGGATATGAGCAATGGTGCGTTCAATACACTCAGCGGGCGGCGGGTGGTGCTGGCGGCGGTGGAGCGGATGGAGCTGAGCGAGAAGTAGTCATCCCTTCTGAGCGGGGGCTGGCTCGATCACGAACTCATCGCATGCCGTGAACCATTCGTTGCCCTGGCGCCGGCCGGTTGGCCGAATATGAAACAGCGGGCGTTTGTCGTCTCCCAGCAGCGCCCCTGCCTCGATCAGATGGGCGTTCATCAGCAGCTGGGTTGCGTTGTCGATTTTCAGCTGTTGGCTGTTCAACGGTTCGTCTGACACGAGTGAGCCCTCCAGATACCCCCGCAGTTGCCGGCTGTTGAAGGTAAAGGCGAGTTCGCCGGCGCGGGCGATCGCCATCGTCTTGCGGGTCTCCGGGGTAACCGTGGCGAACGACTCCAGTGCCCCATCCACCCTTCGCGCGCCGCGGTTCGCGGTCAGACGCAGACTCTCCGGATCGGCGAGGCCCGCTTCCAGGCTGGCCATCGCTTCACCACCTGCCCGGAGTGCCGCGGACTGGCGTTCCGGGGGGCTTGACTTCAAGCGCTCACACAGTCCTTTGATTCGGTTATGGCCTCCGCCCTGGTAGCTGAGCTGGCGGATGATGATATCGGCGCGCCGGGTGAAGCCGTTGAGGGCGTTGCGCAAGGCCGGCAACATCACCGTGCCGGCGCTGTGCAGCCGCGCCTCGATACCATCGAGAATCTTCAGCAGCAGGGATTGCCCGGGATCATCAAGCAGTTCCGGGGCGACCCGGCGCAACTCCCTTTCGGCGTTCGCCTTGAACTCCTTGCGCTTGCGCCGCGCCCGTTGCAGCAGGTCCTGGATCTCATCGCGATAACGCTCGACGCTGTCGGCGGAGAGGCGAATCGCCAGGTCAGGCATGAAACGCTTCTCCATGAAGTCGAAGAACTCGTCGCTGGCGCGCTGAATCACCTGCTGGGCCTCCACCGCGCGCACCAGCTGACGCTTGCGTTCATCCAGCTCGGCGATGACGTCGGAGAAGTCGGCGACGATCCGCTCCGAATGCTCGAAGGCGTCAAGGAGGTCGTAGGCCTCTCCCCGCTCGACGAAGGATTGCAGGGCGTTGCGGGTATTGCGGGTGTTGCGATGGCGGGTGCGAAAGCGCCCCTCGGAGGTCTCCACCATGGGCTGGGTGAAGAGGCGGCCGTGGCGGGTGAAGGCGTAACTGGAGCGCAGCGTCGCCTCGTCCACCAGTCGCTCCAGCCAGCCGTATTCCAGTAGCTGGTTGAGGATCCAGCCGGCCTGCTCCCGTTCGCCGCGAGACGGTTGCTGTTCCTCATCGCCCTCGTCGTCGATCACCGGGGTGCGGGTAACCGCCTCCTGGAAGAGCTCAATCAGCTGTTCCCGGTGAAAGTTGCGGCTGTAGTCGGCGTGGCGCCCGTAAAACAGGGTATGCAGCTCGCGCAGACAGGTCACCACCTGTTCCCGAAACTTGCCAGTGAGCGGGCGAAAGAGGTGCTGGCGGGGGGGGTGGAAAAACATCTTCAGTCGCTTGCCGATGTCGTCGCGGCGTCCGGCGTTTGCGGCGGTTTGAGGGCGTTTTCCATTTCGCCGAGGGCGTCGTCATTGACGAACTGTACGATCATCGGGTGAATGCGCAGCCACGCCTCACTGTTGTCGAGGATGTCGTCGCTCGAATAGTGGATGAGGCGCAGTTGGCGCAGGCGCTGAAAGAGCCGCTTGCGTTCCGTGAGTTTCTCCGGCAACGCGCGATCGAGCAGGTTCTTCATGGCGATCCCCAGCGACTCGATCGACTCGTTGACGAAACCCTCCTCATCCACCTTGCCTTCCCGCAGCGCCTGATCGTATTGCATGCGCAGCACCAGGGTCAGCGCGACCTCATGCTGGTTTAGGCGACTGCGCAAGCCGCCGCCGAAGGCGCCCTCCTCTGCTTCGGCGACGCCGGGAATACGACTCCCCGGGGGATACAGGCGCAGGTAGGTGAAACGGGGCTCATGGAAAACGTTGACGCCGATGAGCGAAAAGTATTCGTTGATCGCCTCTTCCATGCGCAGGTAGTGGTCGTAAAGCTGCTGTTCCACCTGGCTCTCGTTGCGGCAGAGCACGCTGTAACTCAACAAGCGCAACGCCAGTTGACGGAAATCGTCGAGCCCCAGGCCCTTGCCTTCAAGGTGCTGTTCCAGGGTATGGGAGAAGATCATGGGCGTTCCTTCCGCTGGATCCGCCAGCAGCGATGGGGGCGGTGGCGCTGGAAATCCTCGGGTACCGTCTGGCCGGTGATCTCCGTCGCCCCGGTCCGCTTCGCCAGGACCTCGTCGAAGCGAAATCCGCGCAGGTTGTTGGAGAAGAAGAGTTCGCCGCCTGGCGCTAGCAGTTCGAGGCAGCCTTCGATCAGCCTCCCATGATCCCGCTGCACATCCAGCACCTCCTCCATTCGCTTGGAGTTGGAGAAACTGGGGGGATCCATGACGATGAGATCGAAGCGTTCGCGGGCGCGGGCGGCATCATCAAGATATTGAAAGACGTCCGCGCGGATGAAACGATGGTTCGGCCCGTCGAGGGCGTTCAGTTCCAGGTTTCGTCGCGACCAGGCCTGATAGGTGTTGGAGAGATCCACGGTGACGCTGTTGCAGGCCCCTCCGGCGACGGCGTAGACGGTGAAGCTCCCGGTGTAGGCGAAGAGGTTGAGAAAGCGCGCCCCCCGGGCGCGCGCCGCGACCATGGCGCGGGTCTCGCGGTGGTCGAGAAACAGCCCGGTATCCAGGTAGGCGTGCAGATTGACGATGAATCTCAGGCCGTTTTCCTCGACGATCAGATCATCGGTGCGTTCCCCCTGTTTCTCATATTGGCTTTGCCCTCTCTGTCGCTGTCGGGTCTTGAATACGACATGCTCCGAGGGCAGTTGGGCGCATTCGCTCAACAACTCCGACAACCTGGGATAGCTGTCCTCATCCCCTTGCGTCTCCTTCCAGCCGGCGCGAAACTCCTGGGCGTGCAGATGATCACCATAGAGATCGATGGCGAAGGGAAACTCCGGGATATCCCGGTCATAGACTCGAAAACACTGGATGCCGCGCCGCCGCGCCCACTTTCGCCAGTGCTTGAGATTCTTGCGCAGGCGGTTCCGAAGCGCGTCGTAGTCCTTCATGAGCGAGATCCGTAAAAGTGTTGATCGATCCAATCGCGCCACTCGGCGAGCAGATGCGGCGACATTGCCGCGATCATCCCCCTGGGTTCAAGTCGCAAGGGTTCGGGGTCATCACCGCCCAGGTCGACCGCCGCGCCGCCGGCCTCCCGCAAGATCAGTTGCGCGGCGGCGTAGTCCCAGAGTTGCTGTTTACCGTGGAGGTAGACGTGCCCGCGACCGGCGGCCACCCAGCACCACTCCAGGGCGACCGCCCCCAGGTTGCGCATCGAGTGCAGCGGCGAATCCTCCAGCAGCGCGAGACCGATGTTGCGGCTGAGGCGCTTCGTGTCGACCAGGCCGATGCTCCTTTCGAGCGTCGGTGACGGCGGCCGAGCCAAGGGTTCATCGTTCAGCCATGCCCCATGTCCGCGCAGCGCCCAGAAGCACTCCTTCCGGCATGGATCGTAGACCATCCCGAAGCGGGTCTCGCCGTCTTCGATCCGGGCCAGCGAGATACAGTAGAAAGGGAGGTCGGTGGCGAAGTTGGAGGTGCCGTCGATGGGATCGAGAACCCAGCACGGATTGCCGTCTCCCAGGGCCGCCTCTTGCTCGCCTCGGTGCATCTCCTCGCCCAGCAGGGACGAACCGGGCGCGAGCGACACCAGCAGTCGACCCAGCTCGGCCTGCATTCGGGTATCCGTGTCCGTCACCAGCGAGCCGTCGCTTTTGCGCATTGCCGCGTGGGCGGACCTCTCCAGCACCGAATCGGCGCGAGCGATGGTCAGACGGATGAGTTTACGGGCAAAAGGTAGATCCATATAGCATCGGCGATTGGCTGAATAAAGGAGGGATCTTGCCCCAACTACGCTGGCTTGTCGATCCCGACTTGGGGCATCGCGCAAGTGGCACTGTAAAGGATTTGAAAAAATCGCTTGCCAAGGCGAGAGAGGCAGGTATAATGCGCCGCTCTTCCGGACGAGCCGCCACGGCGACGGGGCGAATCAGCCGGAAGCGAAAAGAAAGCGGTTGACAAGGTCGGAGACGACGTTCATAATTCCGCTTCTCCCTGACGCCGAAAAGCGAGCGCGGGGCGGGTCCAGGCCCGGGCGTTGATTGAGTTTGACGCGAAAGATCTTTAACAGCTTGTTTAGATAATTTGTGCGGATGCTCCGTTGATTTTGAGAGGTTCAAAAGACATCAATGGAACATCTTCGATTCTGAAGTGATTCATTGAGCAAGGATTGGTTGCCACAAGCAACCGAAGGAACTTAACTGAAGAGTTTGATCCTGGCTCAGATTGAACGCTGGCGGTATGCTTAACACATGCAAGTCGAACGGCAGCACGGGAAAGCTTGCTTTCCTGGTGGCGAGTGGCGGACGGGTGAGTAACGCGTAGGAATCTGCCTGGTAGTGGGGGACAACCTGGGGA
>JAABSM010000139.1 GCA_011390365.1 Gammaproteobacteria bacterium | reverse complement strand
CGGCGCGTTCGAGCGATATACCGAACCCCGAGTGATCCTCGACTCCCTCGTCGCCCTCATCGCCGCCGGCATGCTCCTCGCCCTGCTGCGGGAATATCGCGGCAATATCCTGATGGCCATCGGCGTCCACGCCGGCTGGGTCTTCGTCATCAAGATCCTGCGTAGCGTGACTGACATGAATTCACAGTCCAGCTGGGCCTGGGGGGTGGGGGGGTACGATCAGGTGACCGGGTGGATCTCGGTGGCGTGGCTTGGGTTTTTGATGCTTCTCTACCTTGGTGGAGTCTCCGAAAAACGAACGTTTTAGAGGAATCAGGAAGCCGCTATAGCCAATGTCGTTAAGTTAAGGTTATGTGCCATCTCCCGCCCCTGATGCGCCTTGCTCCGTTGTAGCCCGAAGATTTTTCAGGTCGTAGATGCACCGGTTGGCTAGTGCGGCACCCGCTAAATAAGCAATAACACTATTTGTATAAAAATCAATACCATATTCTACGCATTATTTATGGTCACTTGGCGGGTGCTTCACTAGTCTTGCTTTCAGCTTCATTTCAGCTCAATCCGCTACTATTCAACCATGGGCCGACTCCCCTCCCTGGGAGTCGCCGTTGGGTTTGATATGAGGAAGGATGATGGAAACGGGCGAGCTGCTGGCGATTCTGGTGGGGTTGCTGTCGTTGCAGGTGGGCGGTTTTGCGCTCTTTGGGCTGTGGCGTCGTCGTCGTCAGGGGGGCGATGGGGTGGCTGGGTCGCAAGCTAGGGCGAGCGTGGCGCATGGCCCTTCAGCCACGATCCAGCCCAATGACGACGGCGGTTCTCCGCCTGGCTGGTCGGGGCCGCGGGATTTCGTGGTGCAACGCAAGGTCCACGAAAGCGCGGATCGCTCCATCTGCTCCTTCTATTTGGCGCCCCTGGATGGCGGGCCTTTACCCCGCTTTCGCCCGGGGCAGTTTCTCACCTTCACGCTCGATGTCCCGCGGCGGGATGGCGGTGGCACGGAACCACTGACCCGCTGTTACTCGCTGTCGGATGCGCCGGGGCGGGATACCTATCGGGTCTCGATCAAGCGGGCGCCCGCGCCGCCCGACCGGCCGGAATTGCCGCCGGGGCGGGGTTCCGGCCATTTTCATGATCGGATCGAAGAGGGCGACCGCCTGGCGGTGCGGGCGCCGGCGGGGCGGTTTTTTCTGCAACAGGAGGGCGACACGCCGGTGGTGCTGATCGCCGGCGGGATCGGCATCACGCCCATGCTCAGTATGCTGGGATGGCTGCTGGAGCGGGGCGACAAGCGCGAGGTGCGTCTGTTTTACGGGGTGCGCAATGGGGCCGAGGTGGCGATGGGGGCGCAACTGCGGCAGTGGGCGCGCGACCATGGGCGGTTTCATCTCCACCGCTGCTTCAGCGCACCGGCCCCGGAGGATCGGCTCGGCGAGGAGTTCGATCACGCGGGGCGGGTCGATCTGGCGTTGCTGCGTAATATCCTGCCGTTGCGGCGACAGCAGTTCTATCTGTGCGGGCCGCAGCCGATGATGGAGAGTCTCGTGCCCGGGCTGGAGTCCTGGGGCGTCGAGCCCGAGGACATTCGCTACGAAGCCTTCGGTCCGGCCAGCATCCAGCGTGCGACACCCGCCGGCGTGGATGCGGAGACCCCGCCGGCGCTGATCACCTTCCGCGACTCCGACCGCGCGATCCCGTGGGATCCCGCCGTCGGCTCCTTGCTGGAATTCGCCGAGGCCAATGGCGTCGAGGTGACCTCCGGCTGTCGTGCCGGCAGTTGCGGCGGCTGTCAGACCCGGCTGCGGGCGGGGCGGGTGGCCTATGCGCATCCGCCGGATTTCGAGCCCGAGCCCGGTCACTGTCTGTTGTGCATTTCCAGCCCCCAAGGGGCGATTACGCTGGAGGCCTGAAACGATGCAATCGTCACTCTTTCGCAAGGAGGTTCTGCCCTTCCTGCTGTGGTTCGGCGCGCTGATCGCGGGCGCGGTCGCCGTCGACGCCCTGCTGCATGCCCTGGACCTGATCTGGGTGGGGCGCTATCTGGGCATCCCCGGGACCTTGCTGATCCTGTTTTCGTTCGGCTATTCGATGCGCAAGCGCAAGCTGATCCGATCCGGCAACCCGCGCATCCTGCTGCGCCTGCATGAAACCCTCGCCTGGATCGGCGTGCTGATGATCCTGGTCCACGCCGGCGTCCATGTCTACGCCATCCTCCCCTGGCTGGCGCTGGCGGCGATGATGGTCAACGTCATCAGCGGCATGACCGGCAAGGTGTTGCTGGAGCGCTCCCGGCGCTATCTGGCGGAGAAGCGGGAGGGCTACCTAGCCCAGGGGCTGGCGGCGGAGGAGATCGAACGGCGCTTGTTTTGGGATGCCACCGCCTTCGACCTGATGAAGCGCTGGCGCAGCATCCATCTGCCCATCACCCTCGCCTTCGCCGTGCTCGGCCTGGCCCATATCCTTACCATCTTCCTGTTCTGGCAATGGTCATGAAAAAGCATCTGTTGTTGACAATCGTCGCCCTCAACCTGGTCGGGCTGCTGCTGACGGCGCTGTTCTGGCCGCACCTGATGATCAGCCCAGGACAACCCATGGCCGCCCATGCGGAGATCGCCACGGATTGCTTTGCCTGTCACAGCCCCTTCGTCGGCGCCACCCCCGGGCAGTGCATCGCCTGCCACCAGGTGGCGCGAATCGGCCTGGAGACGGTGGATGGCCAGCCCATCGCCGACTCCACCGCCGACACCATCGTCAAAGAGGAGAAGCGGGTCGCCTTTCATCGCCAGTTGCTCGAAGATGATTGCCTTGCCTGCCACAGCGAACATCGCGGCGTGCAGGCCTTTCGACCGATCGGCCGCTTCTCCCACGACCTGCTCCAGCCCGTCGCCAGGGAGCAGTGCGACGGTTGCCATGCGCGACCGAAGGATAGTCTGCACCGCGGCGTCGAGGGCAATTGCAGTGGCTGTCATACCCAAGAGGCCTGGCTACCCGCCAGCTTCGATCATGACCAGTACTTCCGCTTCGATCGCCACCACGATACCGAGTGCGCCACCTGTCATGTCGACAATGACTACAGCCAGTACACCTGCTACGGCTGCCACGAACACTCCCGCTCGGAGATCCGCGAGGAGCACTGGGAGGAGGGCATACGCGAGTTCGAAAACTGTGTTGAATGCCACCGCAGCGGTGATGAAGAGGAGGCGGAGTATCTGTGGCGTCGGCGTCGTTCAGGGTTGGAGTCCGGTTCGATCGAGGGGGAGGACCGGAACGCCCGGAGATGGGACGAAGAGGAGGAGGAGCATCGTGGACGTCGGTATCATGAAGATGACTGACATCCGCGGGGCGACGAGTACCGCCGGGCCAAGGTATCGCGAGTATGGGGAGATTGGGCCTTCAGGCGGGCGGTGATGGCAATCGCTCCAACTAAGGCCTAGACTGTCGCGCTGGACCCCCCGTTTTCCCGCTCCGCCGAGGCCCCGCCATGAACCACAAACGCCTGTTTCTGCTGTTGCTGATCGCGGGCCTCATCGGGGCCTACTTCCTCTTCGACATGGGCCAATACCTCAGCCTGGAGGCGATCAAGGACCATCAGGGGCGGCTGATCGCCTTCAAGGAGGCCAATCCGCTGGCGGCGGGGGCGGTGTTTTTCCTGATCTACGTGGCGGTGACGGCCTTGTCGCTGCCCGGCGCGGCGGTGATGACCTTGGTGGTCGGCGGGGTTTTCGGGCTGTGGTGGGGCCTTCTCATCGTCTCCTTCGCCTCCAGCATCGGCGCGACCCTGGCCTTTCTCATCGCCCGCTTTCTGTTGCGGGACACGGTGCAGAGCCGTTTCGGCGATCGCTTGCGGGCGATCAATCGGGGCGTCGAGCGGGACGGGGCCTTCTACCTCTTCGGTCTGCGGCTGGTGCCCCTGTTTCCCTTCTTCGTGATCAACCTGGTGATGGGGCTGACCCCCATCCGCACCTGGACCTTCTACTGGGTGAGCCAGCTGGGCATGCTCGCCGGCACCCTGGTCTACGTCAACGCGGGCACCCAGTTGGGGCAGATCGAGACCCTCTCCGGCATCCTCTCGCCGGGGCTGATCCTCTCTTTCGTGCTGCTGGGGATCTTCCCCCTGATGGCCAAGAAGCTGCTGGCGATCATTAAACGGCGCAAGGCCTTCGCCGGCTACACCAGACCCAGGCGCTTCGAGCGCAACCTGGTGGTGCTGGGGGCCGGCTCCGGCGGGCTGGTGGCGGCCTATATCGCCGCCGCGGTCAAGGCGCGGGTGACCCTGATCGAGCGGGACCGCATGGGCGGCGACTGCCTCAATACCGGTTGCGTCCCCTCCAAGGCCCTGATTCGCTCGGCGCGGTTGTTGCGGGATGTGGCGCGGGCGACGCGACTGGGTATCGCCAAGGCCTCCGCCGAGTTTGACTTCGCCGAGGTGATGGAGCGGGTGCAGCGGGTGATCCGCCAGGTCGAGCCCCATGATTCGGTGGCGCGCTATCAAGGGCTGGGGGTGGAGGTGATCCAGGGCGCGGCGCGCATCCGCTCGCCCTGGGAGGTGGAGGTGAACGGCCAGGTCCTGACCACCCGCAACATCATCATCGCCACCGGCGGACGTCCGGCGACGCCGGAGCTGCCGGGACTGGACCAGGTCGCCTATCTGACCTCCGATACCCTGTGGGGGCTCAGAGAGCTGCCCAAGCGCCTGCTGGTATGGGGCGGCGGCCCCATCGGTTGCGAGTTGGCGCTCTGTTTCGCCCGTTTCGGCTCAAAGGTGACCATGGTGGTTCGTTCCGGGCAACTGATGTCCCGCGAAGACCCGGAGGTGGCGGAGCGGGTGGCGCGACGGTTTCGGGAGGAGGGGGTCGAGATCCGCTTCCATCATGCCGCCCAGGAGGTGCGTAGCGAGGGCGGGGAGTCGCTCATGGTGTGCCAGCATGACGGGAAAGAGGTCGCCATCCCCTTTGATCGCATGCTGATTGCGTTAGGGCGCAAGGCCAATGTCAGCGGCTTCGGCCTGGAGGAGCTGGGGGTGCGGCTCAGTGACAACGGGACCATCGAACTCAACGAGTTCGTCGAGACCAACTTCCCCAATATCCACGCCTGCGGCGACGTCGCCGGCCCTCACCAATTCACCCATTTCGCCTCCCATCAGGCCTGGTATGCCACGGTCAACGCCCTTTTCGGGGGCATCAAGCGCTTTCGCGCCGACTACTCGGTGATTCCCGCCGTCACCTTCGTCGATCCGGAGGTGGCGCGGGTCGGCCTCAACGAAAAGGAGGCGAGGGCGCGGGAGATCCCGTTCGAGGTCACCCGTTACGACCTGGCGGACCTGGACCGGGCCATCGCCGAGAGCGCCGCCGAGGGCTTCGTCAAGGTGCTCACCGTACCGGGCAAGGATCGCATCCTGGGGGCGACCATCGTCGGCGATCACGCCGGCGAGATGATCGGCGAATTCGTCACCGCCATGCGCCACGGCCTGGGGCTCAACAAGATCCTCGGCACCATTCACGCCTATCCCACCTGGATCGAGGCCAACAAGATGGCGGCGGGGGCGTGGAAGAAATCCCGGGTCTCCGAACGCACCCTCAGCTGGCTGGCCCGCTATCACGCCTGGAAGCGGGGCTGATGATCGAACCCAAAAGCCCCGTCGCGATGGTGCGATACCTGCTGTGGAGCGTCATTCAGCTTGCCCTGCTGATTCCGCTGGTGATCAGCGCCGTTCTCTACTTCATGCAGGAACGGCTCATCTTCCCCGGGGCGCATCTTGGCGAGATGCAGCGCGACGCCATTCGGCAACGCTTTGGCGACCGCGAAATCGAACTGGAAGTGGCCGATGGCGTCACCCTGCATGGCTGGTTCGTCGCCGCCGAGGGGGAAGGGCCGCGGCCGTTGCTGATCTACTTCGGCGGCAACGCGGAGGAGGTGAGTCGCCTGCTGGAGCATCGCGAGCGGCTGGCGGGCTGGTCGCTGATGCTGTTCAACTACCGCGGCTTCGGCCTGAGCGGCGGCAAGGCCGGCGAGGCGGCGCTGATCCGCGATGCCAAGGCGATCTACGACCATGCCCGGCAACTACCTCAGGTCGACGAGAGACGCATCGTCGCCTGGGGCCGCTCCCTGGGCACGGGCGTAGCGGTGCGGCTCGCCAGCGCCCGACCTCTGGCCGGCGTCATCCTCACCACCCCCTATGACAGCATCACCGCCGTCGCCCAGCGCCGTTACCCCTTCGTGCCCATCGCGTGGCTGATTCGCCACCCCTTCGACTCCGCCAGCCAAGCCGGCGAGCTGGAGACGCCCATGCTGTCGCTGGTCGCCGGCACGGATCGGGTGATCCCGCCGGAACATGGGCGGGCGTTGAGCGACGCCTGGCAAGGCGAACACCATACCCTCGTCATCGAAGAGGCGGACCACAACAGCATCCACCATTTTCCGGAATACTGGCTAAACATCCGGCGTTTTCTGGAACGTTTTCAACGCCATGGATCTCTCACCGAGGTACGGGGCACACCGAGAAAGCCTTCTCCCTGATCTCCGTGCCTGGGTGAGAGACGACTCGTCACGCCGCTCCGGCGGCGTGACGCATCCCTGGGCGCTCCCGCGCCTCGGAGCTCCTAAACCTGAAGGAGTTAGTGGGGCGCATTACCACTTTGTCCTGACAACGCGGAGCTTCCTTTTGGATCGCCGAGCTGCGCTCGGCCAAACCCGTGATGGCGAAGCAGGGGACAGCCGAGCGCAGCTCGGCGATCCATGAGGGGACCGCCAAGACAAACTGGTAACGCTCCCAGTTAGTGTGAATGGTAACGTGTCCAGGTAATCACGGGTTTCTCGTGCTTGGCGACGCTGTCGGTAACTATGGGTAATTACCTCTCCGGCGCAACAGTAATCACAACTTTCGCCGGTATGAATAAATATTCGTCATGCCATTCGC
>JAABSM010000138.1 GCA_011390365.1 Gammaproteobacteria bacterium | reverse complement strand
TCGGCGGCATGAAGTTCTTCCCCCAGGAGGTCGAGGGCGTGCTGGAGCGCCATCCGGCGGTTCAGGCCGCCTGCGTCTTCGCCGTCAAGAGCCGCCGCATGGGCGAGGCCCCCGCCGCTCATTTGGTGCAAGCCGAAGGATGGGCCAGGCCCGACGCCAGCGAACTCAGGGCGCACTGCGCCAGACACCTGGCCAACTACAAGATACCGGAGCGCCTGCAATGGGTGGATCGGCTGGCCTACACCGCCAGCGGCAAACTCATTCGCAACGCCGCCAAACTGAGCAACCCCTGAAAGAGGACAAGCCATGGGCCTACAGCAGCAAATCCGCGATCACATTATCGATCAAGTCCTGCATGGCGAAGAGCCGGAGGGCTTCGACGACGACTACAACCTGATCGACGCCGGCATCATGGACTCCCTGGCGATCATGAACATGGTGACCTATCTGGAGCAACAGGCGGGGGTCGAGTTCGGCGACGAGGACATAGTTCCGGAGCACTTCAGCTCCATCGAGGCCCTGGCCCGCTTCGCCGAGCAAAAACGGGCGGGATAATGACCGACGCCCGGCACATCCCCTTCGATATCGCCATCATCGGCATCGCCTGCCGTTTTCCCGGGGCGGACTCGTCCGCGGCATTCTGGCGGCTGCTGGAAGCGGGCCGGGACGCCATCGGCGAGATCCCGCCGGGGCGCTTCGACTTCGCGCGTTACTATCATCCCGACCCGAACGAGCCGGGGACCATCTACGCCCGCCACGGAGGCTTTCTGGCGGAGATCGACGGCTTCGACGCCGCCTTCTTCGGCATGCCCCCCGCCGTGGCGAGGGCGCTGGACCCGCAACAGCGACTCGCCCTGGAGACCGCCTGGGAGGCGCTGGAAGACGCCGCCATCCCGCCCGCCAGCCTGAAGAACAGCCAGACGGGAGTGTTCGTCGGCGCCGCCGAAAACGAATACGGCCGCCTCGCCTTTCGCGACCCGAAGGGGGTCGATGTGCACAGCGGCCCCGGCAATATCCAGGCCTTCGTGGCGGGCCGCATCGCCTATGCCCTGGGCCTGCAAGGCCAGACCCAGACCGTCCACACCGCCTGCTCCAGCTCGCTGGTGGCGATTCACAACGCCTGCCAGACCCTGCGCCTGGGCGAGTGCGATCTGGCCATCGCCGGCGGGGTTCAGCTGATCCTCGGCCCCAACAACTACCTGTTTCTGAGTCGCGCCAAGACCCTCAGCCGCGACGGCCACACGCGGGCCTTCGACGCCGACGCCGACGGTTTCTCCCGGGGCGAGGGGGCGGGCATGGTGGTGCTCAAGCGGCTGGCCGATGCCGAGCGGGATGGCGACCCCATCCTGGCGGTGATTCGCGCCAGCGCGGTGAATAACGACGGCCCCTCCGGCGGCCTGATCGTGCCCAATGTCCAGGCCCAGGAACAGTTACTGCGCACCGCCCTCCAGCGCGGCGGCCTGGAGCCGGGGCAGGTGGGCTACCTGGAGGCCAACGGCACCGCGACACTGCTCGGCGACCCGCTGGAGTTGCAGGCGGCGGGCAAGGTCTACGGCCCCGGGCGAGAACCGGGGCGGCCCCTCTATCTGGGTTCGGTGAAGGCCAATCTCGGCCACCTGGAGGCCGCCGCGGGCGTGGCCTCCCTGATCAAGGCGGTGCTGGCCATGCAGCATGGCATGCTGCCCCCGCAACCCCACTTCCACACCCCCAATCCGCGCATCCCCTGGGGCAAGCTCCCCTTCCGGGTGGCCACGCGGCCCGTGCCATGGCCCGCCGAGCCCCGCATCGCCGGCGTCAGCAGCTTCGGCATGAGCGGCACCAACGCCCATCTGCTGATCGAGGGTTATGGTGAGCCGTCGCAAGCTGATGCCACCGCCTCCCTCGCCTGCGGAGGGCGTCCAAA
Organism: Gammaproteobacteria bacterium; assembly: GCA_011390365.1. GTDB lineage: Bacteria > Pseudomonadota > Gammaproteobacteria > Chromatiales > Chromatiaceae > SLIM01. The sequence continues at coordinate 5,163 of JAABSM010000138.1, read as the reverse complement.
AAGCCCCTCTCCCCGAGGGAGAGGGGTTGGGGTGAGGGCCCCCGGATTTGGCGGCGGTCTGCTGCCCCTGTCGGCGAAGAGCCCCGACGCCCTGCACGACCTCGCCGCCCGCTACCGCGATTGGCTCGATGCCCGCCCGGACCTGCGGCTTGCGGACATCACCCTGACCGCCGCCATCGGTCGCGACCACTTTCGGCATCGCGCCGCGCTGCATGCGGGGTCGCGGGAGGAGCTACGGGAACAACTGGACCGCTTGCTCCAGGGCGACCCGCAGATCGCCGCGGGCAACGCCCGCCAGGCCGCCGGGCTGGCGCTGCTGTTCAGCGATCAGGGCGCGCTCTGCAGCGGCATGGGCCAGGCGCTCCATGACACCCAGCCGGTCTTCCGGCAGCGGTTGGACGCCTGCGCCGAGGTGCTGGATCCGCTGCTGGAGACGCCGCTAAGGGAGCTGCTGTTCGAGCCCAATCAGGGGGAACGGCTGAATCGCCCCCGCAACGCCCGTCCCGCCCGATTCGCCTTCCAGATCGCCCTTTATGAATGGTGGCGCTCCATCGGCATCGAGGCCGACGTGCTCCTCGCCCAGGGCGGCGGCGAGACCGCCGCGGCTTATGCCGCCGGGGTGTTTTCACTGGAGCACGGGCTGCGCCTAGCCGCGGCCCAAGGGGAACGCACGGCGGGCGCCATGGCGGAGGACGCCTTCGCCCGGTTCGTCGCGACCATCGACCTCCACCCGCCGCAACGCCCCCTGATCCGCGCCCATGGCGGCGCGACCCTCGGCGCGGATGAGGTGACGGATCCCGCCTACTGGGGTCGCCTTGGTCGCGAGCCGGGGTTTGCCGACGCCGTGTGCCAGGCCCTCGCGGACCAGGGGTGCAATCGGCTGCTGGAGATCGGCCCGACCGCCGCCTTCGCGACGGAGATAGCCGAGGCCTGGGCGGACGAGGCATCGGTGCAGGTGATCCCGTCGCTGCGCCCGGGCCAGGGCGACCTTGAGGGGATCCGCGACGCCCTCGCCCGTCTCTATGTCGCCGGCATCGATCCCGACTGGCGCGCCTGGCATGCCCCCTTCGGCGGTCGCCGGCGGCAACTGCCCAGCTACCCCTTTCAGCGCAAGCGCTACTGGCTGGAGGTGGACGATGGCCAAACGCCCAAGGATGAAAGCCCCTCTCCCCGAGGGAGAGGGGTTGGGGTGAGGGCTCAAAGAGCGATCGCCGACCAACCTTCGCCCCTTGCAACACCCCCGCGACAGGACAGGGAGGATCTCACGCCCATCCCCCCTTACCTCACGCCAGCGCAGCGCAGGCCCCTGCTCGAACGCCGCCTGCAGGAGGAGTTGCAGCGACTCCTGCGGCTCGACGCCCTGCCCGGTCTCGATGAGGACCTCTTCACCCTCGGCATGGACTCGCTCCGTGCGGTGGAGATGCGCAATCGCATCGATGAGCTGGCGGGCGAGGCGGCGGACCTCCCCTTCACCCTGGTGCTGGACTACCCGAGCGTCGCGCAACTCGTCGAGCAGCTCGAACAGGCGCTGGAAAATGCCGCGCAGCCGGAGAGCGCACAGGAGACACAGCCCCCTGCCGCCGCCTCCCGGGAAGACCTTCCCCTCTCCTTCGCCCAGGAGGCGCTCTGGCACAGCCATCGCCACTCGCCCAAGGCCTACCGCATCTGGGGCCTGCCGATTCGCTATCGCATTAGCGGTGAACTCGACCCGGCGATACTCGAACAAGGCCTCTCGGCACTGGTGGCACGGCACGAACCCTTGCGCACCCGCTTCCCCGAAAGGAACGGCGCGCCAACCCAGCAGGTGCTGGCCCCGTTCCCGGTCTCCCTCGCCCGTCACGACATCAGCGCCTTGGCGGATGCGCAAAGGGAGCAGCGCCTTGAGGGGCTGATCGCCGAGGAGACCCGAGCCCCCCTCGACCTGATGGCGGGTCCGCTGTGGCGGGCGAGCCTGATCCGCCTGGCGGCGGAGCGCCACCTGCTGCTGATCTACATCCACCACATCATCGCCGACGCCGCCTCCATGGAGATCTTCGCCAGCGAACTGAGCGAGATCTACCAGGGCATCCGCAACGACGAAGCGCCCGCGCTGCCGCCCCTGCCCCTTCAATACGGCGAGTTTTCGGCCTGGCAACGGGCCCATTTCACCCGCGAGGCGCTGGAAGAGCGGCTGGGCCGGTATCGGCGACTGCTGGACCCCGCGCCGCCGCCCCTGGCGCTGCCAATTCGGGCCGAGGGAGAGATCGCGGAGATGGGCGCCGGCGATCTGGTGGGATTCACCCTCCCCCCGGAGCAGACCCAGGCCCTGGAGGCGCTGAGCCGGCGCTCCGGCGCGACCCTGTTCGCCACCCTCTGCGCCGCCTACTCGCTGTTGCTCCGCGGCCTGTCGGGGTCTCAAGACATCCTGCTCGGGGTCCCCATGAGCCGGCGCTACAAAAAGGGCGCGGAACGGCTGATCGGCTACTTTTCCGGGCAGGGCATGTTGCGCCTGGACCTGTCGGGCAACCCTAGCTTCGTGCAATTGATCGAACGCTCCCGAATCGCGGTGAGCGACGCCCTCCAGCATCAGGATCTAACCTACGCACAGGTTCTGAGCGGACTGAAGAGCCAGGGCCACGCGGCCTTCGGTCAGAACCTTCCCTATCAGGCAGGCTTCAATTTCCTGCCGGTAACGGAGGAGGGATATGCCAACGCGTCATTTCGCATCGCCACGGTCCACGACTTTTCCGGAGAGATGCGACGCCACCTGGCGCTCGCTCTGCGGCGCGGCGGGGACCGCAACCGCCCCTCGCTCACGGGCAATCTTCAGTACCGCCGGGACCTCTTCGAGCGCGCCGACGTCATCGGTTTCGTCGAGGCCTTTCAGGCCATACTGAAGACCGTATCCCACGACCCCGCCCGCGGACTCGATGAGATATACACCGAGGAGTGGCAGTCCTTGGAGGACTGCCACTCCTGGGGCGGATTCATTTCCCCGGGCGGCGGACCACGCCATGGCCGTTAGCCGGGCCGATTCCACTACGCAGGGTCCACAGAGAAACATGACTACAGACTCTCCTGATCTCCTCCGTGATCTCTGTGTTCTCTGTGGTGTGTTCCTTTTCAGGATTCACCTTGAATTCACTCAATCACGAGGTCCAGGAAGCACATGATGGAAACCAGCAACCGCCTGGCGGGCAAGGTCGCCATGATCATCGGCGCCGGCCGGGGCATAGGCAAGGCCATCGCCCTGGGTTACGCCCGCGCCGGGGCGCGGGTGGTCTGCGTGGCGCGCACCGCGGCGGAGATCGAGGCCACCGCGGGGGAGATCGCGGCCTGCGGCGGCGAGGCCTTCGCCATGCGGGCGGACATCACCCGCCTCAGCGAGGTGAAGCGGCTCTTCGAGGAGACCCACGCCAAGACCCAGGGGCTGGACATCCTGCTCTACGGGGCCGGGGCCTTCCTGGAAGAGCAGACCATCGAGGAGAGCGATCCGACCCTGTGGGAACAAACCCTGTCGATCAACCTGAGCGGGGCCTACTACTGCGCCCGCGCCGCCATCCCCTATCTGCGCCAGCGGGGCGGCGGCAAGATCCTCTTCATCGGCTCCGGCCTCGGCCACAAGGGCAAGGCGGAAGGGGCCCCCTACGCCTGCGCCAAGGCGGGGCTGTGGATGCTGACCCGAGTGCTGGCCCAGGAGGTGTGGCAGGACAACATCAGCGTCAACGAACTGATCCCCGGCCCGGTGCGCACGGCGATCAACGCCGACGACACCAAGAAAACGGGCAAGCCGCGGATCGCCAGCGAGTGGCTCAAGCGGCCGGAGGACGTGGTCCCCATGGCCCTGTTCCTTGCCACCCAGCCGCTGGTGGGGCCCACCGCCCAGAGCTTCAGCCTGATGCGGAGGGACAACTGACATGGCACGCATCGAACGAGTACTGGGCAACTCCCTGCCCAGGGGCGGCTCGGCGCTATTGGTGGCGATCATCGAGGGGGCCGGTTACGGCGAACACCAACCCACCGGCGCCACCCCGCGCGCCCTCAACTACCTGGAGGCGAAACAGGCCCTGAACGGGCTGCGCGGAGGAGAGAACCACGAGGCCAAGATCGGCGTGAGTCCCTTCGCCCCCTGGTACGCGGAACCCGCGATCTTTCGCCACTGGCTGGATGCGGTCGCCCCCCACCGTTTCATCTTCGGCCACCTGCCCTACTCCCGGGCGCTGGACCCGTTGCTCGGCGAGCTGGGCTTTCGGCACCTGCTGATCCTGCGCGACCCGGTCGATATCCTCACCTCGCTGGTGTTCGACGGCGAGATCATGCCCCGTTTCCTCACCTCGGATCTTTCTCCTCTCTCCCTGGACGAACGGCTGGGCTTCATGATCCAGGGCGGCCACGCAGCCAAGGCCAACGCCACCCTCGCCCCCTTCGCGGAGATCTATCGATCCATGCTCGCCTGGCGCGACGACGCCCATTGCCTGGCGGTGCGCTTCGAGGCCCTGGTCGGCGACCACGGGGCGGACGCGCAACGGCGGGAACTGGCGGCCATCGCCGATCACCTGGGCCTGGAGTCCCTAGAGCATTTGCTGGCCCCATTGAACGATCCGGCCGCCCCCTGGTCCGCCCAGGCCCGCGAGGCGCAGCGCGCCCATTGGCAAGCGGCCGCCACCCAGGCGCAGCGGGAACGCATCCGCCTCGCCTGCCGGGCGATCCGCGAAGAGGCGGACTACCTTACAACCCCTTGAGCACTGGCAGTCCTTGAAGGACTGCCAGTGCTGAGTTGCCATGATGGATTGACCACAACGACATGATAAACCACCGACACAGATCCCGGGTCTTCGCCAACTCCCTGCCCAAGAGCGGCACCTTCCTGCTCTCCCGGGCGCTAGAGTTGTTCGGCTATCGGGATTACGGCGAACCAGAGCGGGAAGAGGCCACGCCCATCTACTTCAACTACCGCCAAGCCCGCAATGCCATGATAAAGGGCGCTGTCGCAGGGTCCGAGGAGACCATCCAGGTCGGTACCCAGGCGCTGGTGGAGGTCCCGGTGAACACCTTCGGCCATTGGCTCGAAGCGGTTCCCCAGGATTGCTACATCACCGCCCATGTCAGTTGCTCGCCGGCCCTGCCCGCGCTGCTGGAGCGCCTGAACTATCGCCACCTGTTCATCATTCGCGATCCCCGCGC